>CAZSMB010000217.1:0-3884 GCA_964607625.1 uncultured Sphingopyxis sp.
GCGGGCATAGTGCATCTGGCTGACGTTCTGCCCCGGCTTCGCGCGCAGCACGGTCTTGCGGACGTTCGGGAAGGGCGGGACGCCGCCCGAGCGGTCGGGGCCGAGCTGGCCGTTATCCTCTGGCCGGACCTCGCGCTGCGCGACCTCCTCGACGTCGCCGCGGGCGCGGATCCAGCTGGCGCGCAGTTCGGGGAGGCCGGCGTGGATGTCGATGGCGGCGTTCGGATCGGTGTAGGGGCCGCTGGTGTCATAGACGCGCACGCCGGGCTCGCCCGACGACGGGTCGAGGTCGATCTCGCGCATGGCGACGCGGATGCCGCTGCCGGTGGGCGAGGCGACGTGGATCTTGCGGCTGCCGCGGATCGGCCCGGTGGTGACGCCGATCGGGCGGGCTTGGGTCGTGTCGAGGCGGCTGTCGATATCGGCCATGGGTTTGTCTTTCCTTGGGGGTGAATCAGGCGAGGCGGAGGAGCGCGGCGGCGATGAAGCCGACGCCGATGAGCAATGCGAGTCCGGCGATAGCGCGGGTGTTGGTGCCGAACTTGCGCGCCCAGAAGCGGACGTAAAGGTCGGAGAAAGCGGTGACGGCGAGCGCCTCGATCACCGCGAGGCCGCCGAGCAGGGTGAGCAGCGCGGCGAGCCAGTCGGCAGGCCAGCCGGTCGGGCCGCGGCTGCCGAGATAGAGCAAGGTTCCGAAGATCAGCTCGAACAGCCCGGTGAGAAGCTGGAGCGCGGACGATCCCTCCACCTCCTCGATCATCCGGTGCCACTGGCCGGGTCGGCGCAATTCATCGACCGCCGCGGCGAACAGGAAGAGCCCGAGGATCAGGGCCGACCATTCGGGGACGTTCGTCATCGCGCGCGCTCCTTCCTTGCGGGCGGGGGAGCGGGTCTGCGGTCCGGTGGTGCCATCGCGCTCCCTCCCTCCGCCCGTATTACCGGGATCAGGTTCGACGGGTCGCGGGCTGTTCCGCTCTCAACCTGTTTCTGCACACAGGCTCCCCGGGGATGCGAAGGAGCATAGGCGATGTGCGCGGCGAATTAAAGGGGCCGGTGCGAGCGGATGGCGATCGGGCTTCACTTTCCAATGTGGAAAATTATCACTTGCCGAATCGGAAAGACAGGCGTATCGCTTTCCACATTGGAAAATGAAGGAGCCCGCCGATGAACCCGATCGAAGCCCGCGCCGCGCTGGACGGCATCGACGATGCGCAGCGCGCGCTTGCCCTGAAGGCGACCTATTGCCCGCCGTGGCGCCACGCCGCGTTCGGGGCGATCATGGGGGCGCTCGTGCTGGGTACCGGGCTCGGTTCGCTGTGGCAGGGTCTTTTGCTTGTCGCCGCGATGCTCGGCGTCGTGCTGCTCGTCGCCGACGACCGGCGCCGCTATGGGCTGTTCGTCAACGGCTATCGCAAGGGACGGACGCTGCCGGTGACGCTGGCGCTGCTCGGCACGATGCTGGCGACGATGTTCGGCGAAATCCATGCGCGCGAGGCGGGGCTGTCGCTCGCCACCAAATTCGGCATCGCGGGGATCGCCTTTGCCGTTGCGGTCGCGGCGAGCGTCGTGTGGAGCCGCGTCTATCGCCGCGAGCTGATGAACGGCGGCGCGTGACGATGGACGGGCTAGACCCGCTGTTCAACGCGCCGGCGCGGCTGCAGATCGCGGCGCTGCTCGCCAAGGTGACCGACATGGAATTCGCGAAGCTGCGCGAGCTGGTCGGGGTCAGCGATTCGGTGCTGTCGAAGCATCTTGCCGCGCTGGCCGACGCACAGCATGTGCGGCTGCGCAAGGCGGCGATGGGCGGGCGCCAGCGCACCTGGGCGTCGCTGACCCGCGAGGGACGCCGCGCGCTCGACGCGCATGTCGCCGCACTGCGCGCGATCGTCGCGCACCTGCCGGCGGCAGCGGAATAGGCAGCGGCGCCGCTGGCGCGTCCGAAGGGCTCAGGCGGCCGCCGGTTCGGGCCCGCTCGCACCGGCGCGCCAGCGCTGCGCCGCCACGGCGACGCGCCGGCCCAGCGAGCGGGCCGTGGCGCGATCGCCGGACTTCGGGGTCACTTCGGCGCGGTCGTTCGCCGCCTGCGCCATCGCGCCGATGAAGCTGCCGAGGCGGTTTTCGGCATCGGTCGCGGCGCTGGTGTCGTCGTTGTTGCCCGGCGCTTGGCCGGTCCCGATCCACAACATCCCGTGCTGCGCCGCGAAGATCGCGAGGCTGGTCAGCGTGTTCAGCTTGTCGCCCGAGGGCGAGCCCGAGACGGTGAAGGCGGCGGCGAGCTTGTCCTTCCACGCCTTGACGAAATAGGGCGCCGCGCTGGCATCCATGAACGCCTTCATCGGCGCCGAGACGGTGCCCATATAGGTCGGCGTGCCGAACACCAGCGCGTCGGCCGCGGCGGCGACGGCGAAGATGTCCTCGAAATCGCCCTGCCCCGCCTCGATCGCGAGCAGCGCCGCTTCGGCGCCCGCGGCCTCGACGCCGCGCGCGACCTCCTCCGCCAGCACCGCGGTGTGGCCGAAGCCCGAATGATAGAGGATCGCTACCTTGGTCATGTCCGTTTCCTTTCGTGGGAGAGCCCGATCGGCTTGCGGAGGCAGACATGATGGGATAGGCACTGAAAGTTAAGTACGCACCTTGAGGTAACCATGAGAGAAACGGCACTGCCGTGGATAGACGCGGTCGATCCGTGCGAAGCGAATTGCCCGTCGCGCGACATCCTGGACCTGATCGGCGACCGCTGGAGCCTGCTCATCCTGCTGGTGATCGCGCAGGGCTATCACCGCAACGGCGCATTGAAGCGGCGCGTCGAGGGGATCAGCCAGAAGATGCTGACGCAGACGCTGCGCGCGCTCGAGGCGAACGGGCTGGTCGAACGCCGCGATTTCCAGACCGTGCCGCCGCATGTCGAATATCATCTGACCGCGCTGGGCGTGTCGCTCGCCGATGCGCTGAAGCCGCTGTTCGACTGGATCGAGGGCCATTTCGCCGCGGTCGTCGCGGCACGCGAAGCCTTTGCGCTGCGCGCAGAAGCGGCATGAGCCGCCCCGACCTGTCCGACCCGGCGGTCCGCGCCGCCTATCGCACCGAGCTGCGGACCGTCGCGCGCTGGTCGCGGCTTGCCGGCTATGTGCTGATCTTTGCCGCACTCGGCCTGTTCGTCTGGCCGAACAGCGGCGGGCCGCTGCGGATCGGGCCGTTCGCGACCGAGACCTGGGGCTGGATCAGCCTTGCGCTGGGCTGGGCGGTGTGGATCGGCGCGATCGTCCAGCGCACCCGCCATCACCGGCAGCGGATGGACGAAGGCACATAGCCCTCAGACTTCCTGCAGCATCGGCCAACGCGCCTATTCGGCGGCGACGCTTTCGGCGGCGCGCGCCGCGGCGGGCTTGCCGTCGTAGACGAAGGCGGCGTCCATCAGGTCGATTTCGGGGAAGGCGTCCTTTTCGGCCCAATAATCCTGATTATGGCGCCATTCGGGCTTGTCGCCGCGGCGCGGCATCGCGTCGAGGCCGCGCATCAGATAACCCGGGTTGAAATTGTCCGATTCGATCCACGGCAGGATCGCCATTCCTTCGTCCTCGGGGCGCAGCGCGACCTCGACCTTTCGGGCGCCGATATCGTCCATATGGTTCAGCAGATTGCAGACGAAGTCGCCCATCATGTCGACCCGCAGCGTCCAGCTTGCACGAAAATAGCCCATCACCCACGCCATGTTGGGCACCCCGGTCATCATCATGCCGCGGTAGGTGATCGTCCCGGCCCAGTCGACCGGCACGCCGTCCACTTCGAACGGGATGCCGCCCATCACCGACAGGTTGAACCCCGTCGCGGCGACGATCAGGTCGGCCTCGATCTCCTCTCCTCCGGAGGTGCGGACGCCCGTT
>CAZSMB010000218.1:0-3833 GCA_964607625.1 uncultured Sphingopyxis sp.
AGCGCGTCGATATCGTCCTTGTCCCATTCGATGAAGGTGCGGTCCTCCATCGCGGCATTATGGATCGGCACCAGCTCGTCGAGCCGCCCTTCGGTCAGCACGAAACCGCCGACATGCTGTGACAGGTGGCGCGGCGCCTTCAGCAATTCGCCGACGAACCGGTGCAGCCGCCCGATCTCGCCATTGCGCGGATCGAGCCCGGCCTCGACGAGCCGCTCCACCGGCACCTCGTCGCCCCAGCTCCCCCAGCTCGTGTCGGCGAGCCGCGCGGTCACATCCTCGCTGAAGCCCAGTGCCTTGCCGACCTCGCGGATCGTGCTGCGCGGGCGATAGTGGATGACCGTCGCGGCGATCCCCGCGCGTTCGCGCCCATAGCGGCCATAGATATGCTGGATCACCTCCTCGCGCCGCTCATGCTCGAAATCGACGTCGATGTCGGGCGGTTCGTCGCGCTCGGCCGAAATGAAGCGTGAAAACAGCAGTTCGTGCCGCATCGGGTCGACCGAGGTCACGCCGAGCAGGAAACAGATGATCGAATTGGCTGCCGAACCGCGACCCTGGCACAGGATCGGCGGGTCCTGTGCCCGCGCGAAGCGGACGAGATCGTAAACGGTCAGGAAATAAAAGACATAACCGCGCTTGCGGATCAGCCGCAGCTCGTTGCCGATCAGCGCGCGCACCCTGGGTGGCAGCGGCGTGCCATAGCGTTTCTGCGCCGCGGTCTTCACCAGATGGTGGAGCCAGGCAAAGGGCTTCCAGCCCGCCGGCACCGGCTCGTGCGGATATTCGTAGCGCAGGTCGTCCAGCCGGAAGCCGATCCGCGCGAGCAGCTTCGCGCTTTCCGCGACCGCTTCGGGACAGGCGCCGAACAATCGCGCCATTTCGGCGGGCGATTTCAGATGGCGTTCGCCATTGGCGTGCAGCCGCCGGCCCGCTTTCTGGACCGTCGTGCCTTCGCGGATGCAGGTGACGATGTCGTGGAGCGGGCGCTGCGCGGCGGTGGCGTAGAGCGCATCGTTCGTCGCGAGCAACGGGACGCCGGTCGCCGCCGCCAGCCGCCGGCGTTCGGCCAGGCGACGCGCGTCGCGTCCCGCGCGCGGCATCGTCGCCGCCAGCCACACCGACTTCGGCCGCGCGCGCTTGAGGGTGCGGAGCAGGTCCGCGTCTCCGTCCATCGCGATCAGCAGCAACCCGTCGCAAGACGCGAGCAGATCGTCGAGGTGGAGGATGCAATCGCCCTTCTGCGCGCGCCGGTTCCCGGTCGAGAGCAAGCGGGTCAGCCGGCCCCAGCCGCGGCGATCGACCGGATAGGCGACGATGTCGGGGGTGCCGTCGGCGAAAACCAGCCGCGCGCCCGTCACCAGCCGGAAATTGGCTGCCCGCGCATCCTCTTTGACCTGCAGGTCTTTCAGGAAGGCCCAGGCGCGCACCACCCCCGCGACGCTGTTGCGGTCGGCGATGCCGATACCGCGCATCCCGAGCGCGATCGCCTCGGCGACCATCTCGGCAGGGTGCGAGGCGCCGGTGAGGAAGCTGTAGTTGGTCGCGGCGACCAGTTCGGCGAAACCGGGATCGGGACCGGGCTCGGGACGGGGGGCGCCGCTCATGCGAACAGCCCGTGGATATACCAGCGCGGATCGGCCTTTTCGTCGTAGAGCCCGTGGCGGAACAGCCAGTAACGCCGCCCCTGCACATCCTCGACCCGGTAATAATCGCGCGTCAGCCCCTTGTTGTCGCGGCGGCGCCACCATTCGGCGGCGATGCGCTCGGGCCCTTCGTAGAGGCGCACGGCGTGGAGCGCGCGGCGCCAGCGGAAACGCTGCGGCGGGCCGTCGGGTACCTCGGCGATCACCTCGATCGGCTGCGGCGGGTCGAAGAGGTAGAAGGGGCGCAGCGGTGGTTCGCCGGCCTCCGCCTCGGGCCAGCGTTCGGGCGACGGCGCGTCGGCGGCGGGCAGTTCGAGCTGCGCCTGTTCGGGGATATGCGTGTCGGCGGGACGCAGCCTGCGAACCCGATCGCGTCCGAGCCGCGTCGCGAGCCGGTCGGCGAGGTCGTCGATCGCGGCCGTACGGACCGCCCCGCCCTCGAGCTTCAACTGGCTCGATCCGAGCGCATCGAGCCGCGGCACGACGAGCCGGATCATATCGAAACCGAAGCCGGGATCGATCGGGTCGCGCAGCGTATCGACCCGTTCGGCGAACAGGCGCATGACCAGCGCGACGTCGCGCACCGGCTGGCCGGTCTCGACCGCGATCGAGCGCGCCAGCCCGTCGCTGCGAAAGAAGGTCGCGCGAAAGCCGCGCCCCCCCTTGCCGCGTTCGGCCATGTCGGCGACCACCTCGCCCATCAGCTCGGCGAGCACCGTCATCGCATGGGCGCTGCTCGCGAGCGGTTCGGCAAAGCGGCGTTCGGCGACGACCGGCGGCGGCGCCACACGCGGGGAGAGCGGGCTTGGCGCGTCGCCCAGGATACGGCGCAGCGCGGTCGCCGCGTCGGCGCCGAAGCGCGCGGCGAGGCCAGCCATCGGCCGGCTCGAAAGGTCGCCGATCGTTTTCAATCCGGCGCGGATCAGCGCGCGGGTCGCCTCGTCCCCGAGTTCCAGCGCGGCGACGGGCAGGCGCCGGATCGCTGCCGCTTCATCGGGGGCGGGGGGTGCCGGATAGCGGGCGAGCGCGCGCGCCGCGTCGGCGGTCGGGCCAAAGGCATGGCGCAGCGTCAGGCCGAGCCGGTCGCAGCGCATCGCCGCGTCGCTCGCCAGTCCGGTCTCGCCGCCGAACAGGTGCGCGGCGCCCGCGATATCGAGGATCAGCCCGTCGGGGGCATCGAGCGCGACGAGCGGCGTATAGCGCGCGCAGCCCTGGGCGATCCGGTCGAGCCACGCGGCATCGGCGGCGGGGTCGTGCGGCACCACGGTCAGCGCGGGGACGCGCGCGCGCGCGTCGGCGAGCGCCATGCCGGGGGTGAGCCCCAGCGCCGCCGCCTCGGGCGCGACGCTCGCCAGCCGCCGTGCGCCGCGCACCGTCTCGGCAAAGACCAGCGGCGCCTCAGGCGGCCGTGGCGCCGCGCGGTTCCAGCGCTCGGCGGGGAGCCAGGGAAAGACCAGCGCCAGATAGCGCCGCGTCGCGGAAGGCTTGTTCGTCACGGTTCCACTCCAGCCGCCAGCACGCGCCCGCGGGGCCGGCGCGCCAGCGCAGCAATTCGAGGTCGAAGGCCGGCGCGCCGGGTGCCCCGGCCTCCAGGTCGCGCGAAGGCGCGGCGGCCACCCGCCAGCGCGTCTCGGCGACGCTCGGCACGGGCTCGGCGGCGATGCGCAGCAAGATCAGGGTCGTTCCGGCCTCGCGCGCGCCGAGTGCCAGGCGCCGCCCTGCGGTCAGGTCGAACGCGGGAAGCCGGCCGTGGCTTTCGACCACTACCGCCGCCGACCCGGCGCAGCGCACCGCGTCGTTCGCGGCGGCGAGCAGCGCCCTGGCATCGCCCGTCTCGACGAGCAGCATGCGGTTCGGGTCGCCGCCGATCTCGGCAAGCCCGGGGGCATAGAGCCGACCCGCCTTGCGCGCCGCGTCGGCGGGGCGCAGCCACAACAGCGGCGCCTCCCCCCCGCCACGCAGCGCGAGCATCGCGGCAAAGGCGGCGGCGCTCGCGGCGTCGAGCATGTCGGCGGCGAACAGTTCATGCACCCGCCCCACCGCCAGCCCGCCCCCAAGCGCCGCGTCGAACCCGGCGTGCCCGCTCGCCAGCGCCCCCGCGGTCGCAGGACCGGAGGATGCGCCCGAAGCGGCGATCCGGGCGACGCGGCGGCGCAGCCCGGCGAGAGAGGAGGACGACTCGCGCAT
>CAZSMB010000219.1:0-3832 GCA_964607625.1 uncultured Sphingopyxis sp.
GCCGCACGGGATAGGTGGACGAGGGCATGAGCTGGGTCATGAACACCATGCAGATCTCCTCGACCGGATCGACGAAGAAGCCGGTCGAGAACATGCCGCCCCAATAGAAATCGCCCGCCGATCCCGGGATGCCCGCGCGCGCGGGATCGAGCGTTACGGCAAAGCCGAGGCCGAAGCCGACCCCGGCATTTTCGTCCTCGCTGAAGATGCCGACGCTATGTTCGGTCAGATCGCCGCCACCGACAAGATGGTTCGACGTCATCAGGTCGAGCGTCTTGCGGCTGATGATCCGCGTCCCGTCGAGCTTGCCGCCGCCAAGCAGCATCAGGCAGAAGCGATGGTAATCGGCGAGGGTCGAGACGAGCCCGCCGCCGCCCGAGTGGAAGCTGCGGTCCTTCGCCCAGCGGCTGCGGTCGCCGGCATCGAATTGCTTCATCTTCTCCCTGGGGTCGAAGGCATAGCAGTCTGTCAGGCGATGTTGCGCCTCGGCGGGCACCTTGAAGCCGGTGTCGATCATGCCGAGGGGGGCGAAGATGCGGTCCTGCAGGACCTGCGCAAAGGGCTTGCCCTCGATCCGCTCGATCACCGCGCCGAGCACGTCGGTCGCCATCGAATAATTCCAGTGCGCGCCCGGATCGAACTGCAGCGGGATCTTTGCCAGGCCCGCGATGAAGCTGTCCATCGTATAGTCGGCGTCGAAATCGTCGATCTTGGTCTTGCGATAGGCGGCGTCGACCGGGGTGCGCTCCTGAAAGCTGTACGTCAGCCCCGAGGTATGGCGGAGCAGGTCGACCATCAGGATCGGCCGCGCGGGCGGGCGGGTGAGGAAGGGAACGTTGCCGCCGCCGGCGACGAAGACGCCGGTTTCCTGAAACTCGGGGCAATATTTCACCAGCGGATCGGAGAGCGCGACCTTGCCCTCTTCGAGCAGCATCATGAAGGCGATGCTGGTGATCGGCTTGGTCATGCTCGCGATGCGAAAGATCGCGTCGTCCTTCAGCGCTTCGCCCGGCCGGGCGTTGCCGATGCACGACAGATGCGCGATCTCGCCGCGCCGCGACACCAGCGTCGCGGCATGCGGCAAGCGGCCGCTATCGACATATTTGGCGCCGAGGAAGGCGGGAATGCGGTCGAGCCGCGCGGTGTCGAATCCGTGGGTCATTCAGTGTCCTGCCTTAAAGCGCGTCATTTCCGATCGAATAGCCGAGTATCCCCGCACTAATGCGAGGTCTGGCCGAGCAGCTGGCGCGTTACCGGGTGCGAGCTGGTGAGGCCGCCGTCGACCGCGATCGCCTGTCCGTTGACATAGCTTGCCTGATCGCTCGCGAGGAACAGCGCGACATTGGCGAGCTCCTCGGGCTGGCCCGCGCGCTTCAGCGGATTGAGCTGACCGATCTTGTGCGTCACGCCCTTTTCCTTCGCATAGTCGAAGGTCGGGCGCGTCATTCCGGTTTCGGTGAGGCCGGGGCAGATCGCGTTGACGCGGACATTGGCGCTCGTCATCTGCTGCGCCGCGGTCCGGGCGAGGTTGATCACCCCCGCCTTCGAGGCCGAATAGGCCGCCGGCCCCGCGCCCGAATTCAGACCCGCGACGCTCGCGGTGAGCACGATCGCGCCGCCTCGGCCCTGATCGACCATCGCCTTGCCCGCATGTTTCACCATCAGCGCCGGGCCGATCAGATTGACGCGCAGCGTTTCGGCCCAGCCTTCGGGCGTGATGTCGAAAATGCCGCCCATATCGCCGATGATCCCGGCGTTGGCGAAGGCGATGTCGAGCCCGCCGTAGGTGCCCTGCGCGGCCGCGACGAGCTTGGCGACGTCGGCTTCGACCCCGGCGTCGATCTCGAGCGCGACGACCTCGCCGCCGGCATCCTTCACCGCCGCCGCGGTATCGTGGACCGCCGCCGTCTTGTCGCCGATAACGAGCCGCGCGCCCTCGGCAGCGAAGCGCAGCGCGCTCGCGCGGCCGATACCCGAACCCGCACCCGTGATAATCGCGATCTTGCCGTCCAATGCGCCCATCATGCGCCTCCCGAAATCGTGGCGCCGCCATCGCAGACGATGGTCTGGCCGGTGGTGAACGCGCCCGCCTTCGACGCGAGGAAGACCGCGGCGCCCGCAATCTCGTGCGGCTCGCCGATGCGCTTGAGGCAGGCAGCGGCGGTCGAGCGTTTCAATGTCTCGGGATTTTCCCACAGCGCCCGCGCCATGTCGGTGCGGATCAGCCCCGGCGCGACGCAATTGACGCGCACGCCGCTCGTCCCGAACTCGACCGCATAGTTGCGCGCCATCTGCATGTCGGCGGCCTTCGAGATGCAATAGGCGCCGATGATCGGCGACCCCTTCAGCCCGCCGATCGAGCTGATGATCGTGATCGCGCCGCCGCCGCGTTCGATCATTTCGGGCGCAACCATCGAAATCAGCCAGTGGTTCGACAGGATATTATTGTCCATGATCTTGCGGAATTGCTCGTCGGCGATGCCGAGGCCCGGTCCGTAATAGGGGTTCGATGCCGCGTTGCAGACGAGCGTCGTGATCCTGCCGAAGGCGCGCCGCGTTTCGGCGACCAGATGGTCCAGATCGTCCTTCGACGAAATGTTCGCGGCGACCGCGATCGCGGTGCCCTCGCCATGTTTCGCGTTGATCGCGGCGGCGGTGGCGTCGCACGCATCCTGCTTGCGGCTCGATATCACGACCTTCGCGCCCTGCTCGGCCATCGCTTCCGCAATCGCTTTCCCGATGCCGCGCGACGACCCGGTGATCAGCGCGACCTCGCCCGTCATGTCAAAGAGACTCATGCGCCTGCCTTTCGTGCAAAATCCCACGCGCGCTGCGCGAGCGGCCGCACGCGCTCGGACATTTCCTTCGCATGCGCCGACGAGGCGGTGCCGTCGATGACGCGCTTCTTGATGCCCTGCATGATGCCTGCGAGGCGAAAGAAATTATAGGCGAAATACCAGTTCATGTCGGGCACGCTATCGCGCCCCGTCGCGGCGCAATAGCGCTCGACCACCTCTTCGAGCTCGGGAATGCCGAGGCTCGCGCGGTCGAGGTCCATCACCCCCGAGCGTCCGCCATTTTCGGTCACCCACGCCATCGCGACATAGGTGAAGTCGGCGAGCGGGTCGCCGAGCGTCGACAGCTCCCAGTCGAGCACTGCGCGCACTTCGGGCCGGTCCTTCGCCCAGATCATGTTGTCGATCCGGTAATCGCCGTGGACGACGCTGGTGCGCGTCTGGTCGGGCAGGGTGGCGGGAAGGAACGCGATCAGCTGCTCCATCTCGTCCATCGTCTCGGTCTCGGAAAGCCTGTACTGCTTGGTCCAGCGATCGACCTGGCGCCCGAAATAATTGCCCGGCTTGCCATAGTCGGCCAGCCCCGCCGCCTCGACGTCGACGGCGTGCAGCGCCGCGAGCGTGTCGATCATCGCGTCATAGGTCGCGCGGCGGTTGGCGGGGGTCGATCCCGGCATCGATCCGTCCCAGATCGTGTGCCCGTCGACCATGTCCATCACATAGAACCAGCTGCCGACGACATCCTCGTCGGTACACAGCCCATATTGGCGCGCGACCGGAAAACCCATCCTATGCAGCCCCGCCTGCACCTTATATTCGCGGTCGACCGCGTGCGCCGAGGGCAGGAGCTTGCCGAAGGGTTTGCGGCGCAGGACATAGTTTCCGGACGGCGACGAAATCTTGTAGGTCGGGTTCGACTGGCCGCCGGCGAACTTGCTCTGCGTCAGCGGCCCCCTGAAGCCCTCGACATTCGCCTCCATCCACGCGGTCAGCCTTGCCTCGTCGAGGATGTCGGCGCCTTCGGGCGCGACGGTGCC
>CAZSMB010000220.1:0-3725 GCA_964607625.1 uncultured Sphingopyxis sp.
GCCCGCCGCTGCCCCGGCCGACGCGGATACCGCCGGCGACCGCGAAGCCTCCGCCGATGCCGCACCCGCCAAGCCCGCGCCGCTGGCGGACCGGGCGGCCGCCGAGCCGGTCGAGATTGCGGTCACCGCGCAGGCTCGACGCGGCGCCGCGCGCGCGCCATCGCCGTCCGCCGCCTTCGCTCCCCCGCCTGCCGCCCCGCGCGCGCCGCCACCGCCGCCGTTGGCCGAGAGCAACGTCGTCGTCACCGGCGCCGCGCGGGCTCGGGGAGCCCAGGTCGCGCGCGGCGGTTGGAACGCCTGCACGATCGACGACCCCGCGCACGACCCGGCCCGCTGCGCCGGGCTGCTCAAGGGCGGGTCGGCGGCGCAGCGGCGCGCCGCGCGAACCCATCTGGACGAAGGACTGGCCGCTGCATGGCAAGGCGACCTCGACGCCGCCACCCTTGCCTTCGACCGGGCGATCGACGCGCTCCCAGAGCAGTCGCTCGCCTATCTCAACCGCGGGCTCATCTACGCGCGCCGCGACGATCTCGACCGCGCGATGGCCGATCTCGACCGGGCCGTCCGCCACGCGCCCGCCAGCGCGAGCGGCTATTATCACCGCGCCCGGCTCTGGCGCCGGATGGGCAAGCCCGATCGCGCCGCCGCCGACGAGGCGCGCGCGGTCGACCTCGACCCTCGCTACAAACCGGTGGTGCGCTAGGACGGCGCGCGGTCGTAGACCAGGCGGAATCCGACGTTGCTCGTCCCCAGTCCCGGATCGCGCCCCTGTCGTGCCGCCGGGCGATAGCGCTGGCAATAGTTGGGTGCGCAAAGATAGCTGCCGCCCTTCACCGTGCGCGACGGCATCCCGGGATTATAGGGGTCATAGGCATGGTTCCGGTCCGGCCCTGTCGGGTTGTCGCGGTCGGCGGGATCGTGGCCGGGGCGGTAAAAGTCCGAAACCACTTCCCACACATTGCCAACCATGTCGTACAACCCGTTGGCATTGGGCTTGTAACAGCCGACAGGCGCCACGCCCTTGAACCCGTCGGTCGCGGCGTTGAAATTCGGGAAGGCGCCTTGCCAGCTGTTCGCTTCGGCCGGCTGGACATTGGCCGATCGCTTGCCCGCGCTCGCCGCATATTCCCATTCAGCCTCGGTCGGCAGCCGGCCGCCGCGCCATTTCGCATAAGCCACCATATCGTCCCACGCCAGATGGACGACGGGCTCGTCGGCAACCTCGGCGGGTCCGGTCGGGCCATAGGGCTTCTTCCAGTTTGCCCCCGGGACATATTTCCACCAGTCGTTGTAATTGTTCGACGGGAAATCGGGCGGCGTGAACACCGCCGATCCGGGTTTCAGCATATCGGCGGGGATCTGGTCCGCAGGCACCTGGAACTGCTTGGGATCGACGGGCTTTTCGGCCACGGTGACATAGTTGGTCGCCTTCACGAAAGCGGCGAACTGGCGGTTGGTAACCTCATGCGGTTCGATCCAGAAACCGGCTACGCGCGTTTCGCGGACCGGTCCTTCCTCGGCATAGACATCATCCTCGCCCATTGCGAACGTGCCCCCGGCCAGCTTGACTGGGGTATCGGCGAGCTTGGGGCAACTGCGCGATTGCGCCGCCACCTCCCGCGCCGCGTCGCCGCTTTTGTCGCCGCAAGCGCCGAGCAGGGCCAGCCCCATCACGCTCGCGGCGCTCGTCCAGATCAGCTTCGTCACGCCCACTCTTCTCCCCTCACCCACGTGCAGGCTCCGACATCTGCGCGACGCTCCGCGCATAGCCGCGAAATCCCAGCGTCAGGACGATCGCCGCGACCGGCAGCGCGAATCCCATCACGACCGCCATCGAATAGCGCAGCATCGCATCGTCGCCAAAGACATGATCGGTCAGCAACGCCATCAGCATCGGGCCAAAGCCGAGCCCGGTCAGGTTGACGACGAAGAAATAGAGCGCCGTCATCCGCGCTCGATACTCGTTCGGCGTAATCAGCTGAAGGGCGACGGTCCCGACCCCGTGCATCGTCAGGAACGGAAAGGCGAGCGCCAGCGCCGCAAAGGCGAAGTTCGCGCCGGGCATCAGCGTCATCGCCAGGAATGGCGGCCCGCCAAGCAGGATCGACAGGCGCATGACGCGCAGGTGCGCGTCGCCGACACCGCGCGCGAACCAGCGGTCGCTGAGCGCCCCGCCCATCAGCAGGCCCGCCGCGCCGCCGGTCGCCATGATAATGCCGAACCACAGCCCGGCCTCGGTAACCGGCAGGCCGAAGCTGCGGGCAAAGAAGGTGGGTATCCACGCCATCGCACCGTACATGACGATGCCGATCAGCGACATGCCCGCGAACAGCGCGCCAAAGGCGGCGCGATGAGCCCGCAGGTGCGCGATCAGTCCTGGCGCGGGCGCGCCAGAGGCCACGGCCGCCGCACGCCCCCGGCGCAGCGGTTCGCGCACGGTGAACAGCAACAGACAGAGCAGCAGCCCCGGCGCCCCGACCCACAGGAAGATCAGCCGCCACGCCTCCATCGCGCCAAAAAACGGAATGACGACATCGGGCGCCGACAGCACCGCCTGGACGACGAAAGCACCGAGGATCAGGGCGATCCCCGACCCAAGCGGCACTCCGATCGAATAGACCGCCATCGCGCGCGCCAGCCGGTCCCTCGGAAAATAATCGCTCAGCATCGAAAAGGCCGCGGGCGACAGCGTCGCCTCGCCCACCCCGACCCCCATCCGCGCCAGAAAGAGCGCGCCATAGCTGCCGGCAAAGCCGCATCCCGCCGTCATCACGCTCCACAGGCCGACCCCTGCGACGATCAGGTTGCGCCGGCTGTACCGGTCGGCGATCCACGCGAGCGGCAGGCCGAGAAGCGTGTAGAAGAGCGCGAAGGCAAGCCCGATAAGCAGGCTGACCTCGGTATCGGAAATATCGAGCGCGGCCCGAATCGGCGCGACCAGCAGCGTCAAGATCATCCGGTCGACGAACGAAAGCGTATAGGCGAGCAGCAGGACGCCGACGACGTACCAGCTATAGGCCGGACGTGGCCACGGGGGATCTTCTCGCCCGATCGAGCCGGTTTCGGCCCCGCGCGCTCGCTGCATCGTCCTTCTCCATCCCGTCGCTCGCCCCCCTCTTGCACCGGGAAGACAACGAGCATATACAAAGCGAAATATACTTAGTTACCTAAGTAATCATGGGCCGCATAATGACGGTCCGGAAAAATAAAACAAGCGGATGGGAGAAGATCATGTCGAGGAATATCGAGCATAGCCGCGCCCTGCTGCTCGCCGGGGCCGTCTTTTTCGCGGTTCCGGCCGCGGCACAGGACGACGCCCGCGACGACAGCGGCGACATCATCGTGACCGCGCAGCGTACCGAACAGCGCCTGCAGGACGTCCCCGTTTCGGTCACCGCCTTCGGGTCCGAACAGCTTCGCGACAACAATATCGAGACGGTTCAGGACATCGCCGTGCGGACGCCGGGGCTCGCGGTCAGCGCGGTCGACCCGATCAACACCAATTTCGCGATGCGCGGCATCGGCAGCGCGCCGGGAATCAGCCAGAATGCCGGCGGCGACCCGTCGGTCGTCGTCTTCGTCGACGGGATCTACGCCGGACGCGGCGGCACACCCGACCTCGACGCGCTCGATCTCGAACGCGTCGAAGTTCTGCGCGGCCCTCAGGGCACGCTGTTCGGCAAGAATGCGATCGGCGGCCTCGTCCAGTTCATCAGCCGCAAGCC
>CAZSMB010000221.1:0-3690 GCA_964607625.1 uncultured Sphingopyxis sp.
AGGCCGACCGCGGCGATGCGGGTGATGCCGTGGCGTTCGAACACGCTCATCAATTCGCGCTCGGTCGCCTCGAGCCCGGTGAGCAGCGGCTTGATCGCCTCGTCGGCGCGCTGGTCCTCGCTCAGCGAGGCGAGCGCGCGGCCCAGATTGTCGGCGACCGACAGGATGTCGCGCGCGAACTTGGTCGCGGCATAGGCATGCGCGTCGGCGATTTCCTTGTCCTTGCGGCGCGTGACATTCTGGGTCTCGGCGCGGGCATAGAGGAGGTCCTGCTGAACCGCGGCGAGCTGTTCGGCGAGCTTGGCCGCTTCGTCCTTCGGCGGCGCTTCGGCGGTCGCGGTCTCTCCGTTCGCTTCGGGAGCTTTGGCTTCGGGGGGTGTGCCGTCGTCGACGGGGGTGTCGTTTTCGATGTCAGTCATGGGCCTTATCGTATCAGTCTTGAAAGCGATTGTGCGGTGAAATCCACCATGGGTACGATGCGCGCATAGTTCAAGCGCGTCGGGCCGATCACCCCGACCACGCCGACCACGCGACCGTCGCTGCCATGATAGGGGGCGGCGATAACCGACGAACCCGACAGCGAGAAGAGCTTATTCTCCGACCCGATGAAAATGCGCGTCGCGCTGCCTTCGCGCGCGCTGTCGAGAAGCTGCGCTATATCCTGCTTGGTTTCGAGTTCGTCGAGGAGCAGGCGCACGCGGTCGAGATCGCCGACGGCGTTGTCGTCGAGCAGATTGGCCTGGCCGCGCACGATCAGCACCGGGCGGTCGGCACCGTCGGTCGACCAGAGCGCGAGCCCGCGCGCCAGCAGGTCCTGTGCGGCGCGGTCGATCGCGATACGCTCGGCCTCTATCTCGCGCCGGATGCGCGTCTGCGCTTCGGCAAGGGTCAGGCCGCCGAGCATCGACGAGATATAATTGCCCGCCTCGACCAGCGCCGACGGGGTAAGGCCGGGCGGAATGTCGACGACGCGATTTTCGACCGCGCCGTCGCCCGCGACGAGCACGACGAGCGCCTGGGCATCGGACATGGGCACGAAAGCGAGCTGCTTGAGCACGCGCTCGTGCTTCGGCACGAGGACGAGCCCGGCGCAGGCCGACAGGCCCGAAAGCGCGGAGGTCGCCTGCGCCAGCGCGCTTTCGATCGGTCCGCCGTCGGCAAGGCTCGCCTCGATCTGCGCGCGGTCCTCCGCGCTCGGTTCGGCGACCTGCATCATGCCGTCGACGAACAGGCGCAGCCCCTGTTCGGTCGGCAGCCGACCGGCGCTGGTATGCGGGCTGGCGAGCAGGCCCAGTTCCTCCAGATCCTGCATGACGTTGCGGATCGACGCGGGCGACAGGTTGAGGGCAGCAAGTTTGGAAAGGGTGCGCGACCCGACCGGCTGCCCGGTTTCCAGATAGGCGTCGACGACAAGCCGGAACACGTCGCGCGCGCGCGTCGTCAATTCGGTGATCGGCGGGGTCATCATGGCATGGATTTAGGGATGCGAAGGGGCGGGGGCAAGCATCGCCTCTGCCCCCATATCCAACCTTCGTCATTCCCGCGAAAGCGGGACCGTGGCGAACATCTTGCGGGAAGGACGAAAAGAAGTGCAAATCGTCACCCACCTGCCTAGCCTTCCCGCCAGGGGAGGACGGCATGACCACAGATTTACTCGATCGCGACGATCCGCTGGAGGATTTCGAACACCGCGATATCGCGCTGCTCGGCCGCAAGCACCGCGTTTACACGATGGGCCGCGGCCCGGCGGTGATCGTGATGACCGAAATGCCGGGGATCAGCCCGCACGTCGCGCGCTTTGCCCGCTGGGTCCGCGATGTCGGCTTCACGGTCTATATGCCGCATATCTTTGGCAAGGACGGGGCGGTGCCGCGAATGCCCGGCGCATTCTTCACGATGATCGGCGGTTGCATCAGTCGGCAGTTTCGCGCCTTCCAGGCGAATGAAAGCTCGCCCGCGACGCAGTGGCTCCGCGCCCTCGCGGCCGAGGCGCATCGCGAATGCGGCGGCAAGGGCGTCGGGGCGATCGGCATGTGCTTCACCGGCAATTTCGCGCTGTCGATGATGCTCGAACCCGCGGTGCTCGCGCCGGTGCTCTCGCAGCCGTCGCTGCCGCTGAACGACCCCGCCGGCCTGCACATCGCCCCCGACGAGCTGGCGGCGGTGAGGGCGCGGATGGAGGCCGAGGACCTGACCGTGCTCGCCTATCGCTTCGAGGGCGATAAATTCTGCAAGGCGGCGCGCTTTGCCGCCTATGAGGCCGCGCTCGGCGACCGCTTCGTCGGCCGTGTCCTGCCCGACAGCGCGGCGAACCCCGACAGCCCGATGAAGAACCCGCACAGCGTCGTGACGCTCCACCTGATCGACGAGGCCGGACAGCCGACGGTCGCGGCGCGGGACGAAATCCTCGATTTCTTCAAGATGCGGTTGAGCGATTGACGGCGCGCGCCTAAGAGCCGCGGCACTCTTCAATCGAAAGGATCATCATGCGACCCTCCGGCCGCGCGCCCGACCAGATGCGCCCCATCGCCATCGAAACCGAATTCACCATCCATGCCGAAGGCAGCGTGCTGGTGAGCTTCGGCAACACCAAGGTGCTGGTCACCGCCAGCGTCGAGGAAAAGGTGCCGCCCTTCCTGCGCGGCAAGGGGCAGGGGTGGGTGACCGCCGAATATGGCATGCTGCCCCGCGCGACGCACACGCGCGGCAGCCGCGAGGCGGCGCGCGGCAAGCAGTCGGGGCGCACGCAGGAAATCCAGCGGCTTATCGGACGCAGCTTGCGTGCCGTCGTCGACATGGAAAAGCTTGGCGAGCGGCAGATCCTGATCGACTGCGACGTGATCCAGGCCGACGGGGGCACGCGCACCGCCTCGATTTCGGGCGCGTGGGTCGCGATGCGCCTCGCGGTCGACAAGCTGCTCGAAGCCAAGGCGATCGCCGAGGATCCGATCGCCGACCAGGTTGCGGCGATTTCGTGCGGCAATTATCAGGGCACCGCGGTGCTCGACCTCGATTACGACGAGGATTCGGTCGCCGAGGCCGACGGCAATTTCGTGCTGACCGGCAAGGGCCAGATCGTCGAGGTGCAGGCGAGCGCCGAGGGCGCGACCTATGACGAGGAAGGCCTGCTGCGCCTGCTCCGCCTCGCGCGCATCGGCTGCGGAGAGATTTTCACGGCGCAGGCGAAGGCGGTGGGGCGCTGAGGTGACCCGCAAACTCACCCCGGGCAAACTCGTTATCGCGAGCCACAATGCGGGCAAGGTGCGCGAGATTCGGGCGTTGCTCTTACCCTATGGGATCGAGCCGGTGTCGGCGGGCGATCTGGGCCTGCCCGAGCCCGAGGAGACGGGGACGACATTCCGCGACAATGCGCTCCTGAAGGCGCGCGCGAGTGCCAGCGCGGCGGGTTTGCCCGCGCTCGCCGACGACAGCGGGCTCGAGGTCGCGGCGCTCGGCGGGCGGCCGGGGGTCTATACCGCCGACTGGGCCGAGCGGCAGTGGTTCGAGGGCGAAAAGGGGCGCGACTGGTATATGGCAATGGGCAAGGTCGAGGGGCTGCTTGCCGAGCAGGGGCCGGACGTCGACCGCAGCGCCGCCTTCGTCTGCACCCTCGCGCTGGCGTGGCCCGACGGTCATGCCGAGGTGTTCGAGGGACGCGCCGAGGGGAGCCTGACCTGGCCGCCGCGCGGC
>CAZSMB010000222.1:0-3690 GCA_964607625.1 uncultured Sphingopyxis sp.
ATAGGTCATGGGGTCTTCGTGGCGTCATCGTGCGGGAAAGGAAAGGGGAATATGCTGGCGGTCGGCCTGCGCCGGGATGACGTTGGGGTAAGGGACCGCAACCGGTCGATTTCGGTCATTCTGCCGAATGTCGATCGGCTCTAGGCCGCAACGCGCGCGCAGCCCAGCGCGGCGGCGTCGATGGCGGTCGCGGCGCCGCGCAGCTTGTAGGTGTCGGCGATCGCGCGGCCGGTGGACGACGTGCTCTCGACGCTCATGCTCGGCGCGGCGCGCATCGCGGCGATGATGCCCGCGTCCATACGTGCATCGCTCGCCCAGCCGTGGACGCCGTTGCCGGTCAGGACGAACCGACGCGACCCGATGGTCAGCCGCAGTTCGGCGCCGTCGCGGCGCGGCCGCGACAGGCGTACGTAGAATTGACCGCGAATGCCCGATTTCGGCCAATAGCCGACGCTGGCATAGCCCTTTGCCTGGGGGCGGCCGATCGTCGCCGCGGGCGCGGCGATCGCATAGCAACGGGGGACGGCGTCGTCGCGAAACGCGCCCCAGCCGTCGAATACGCCCAGCGCGACGGGCGCGGCCGCCCGGGCGGCGGGCACCGCGAGCAGGACCATTATCGGAAAGAGCATGCGCCGCATCGCTGTCTGCGTTCGCGCGATTGGCGCCGCTTTGCAAGCATGGCTTGCACGGCGCGGTGCGTTCGTTAAGGAAGGTGGACATTTTCGGGGGTAGGGAGTCGGACGCCGAATCGTCGGCGGCACCCTGCCTTTCAGGGACCTCTCTCCACCGGACGAGCCCGCAAGACAGGGATGATAGATTAGAATGAAAGCGACGATCGAACGCGCAGTGCTCCTGAAAAGTCTCGGCCACGTCCAGTCGGTGGTCGAACGGCGCAACACTATCCCGATCCTGTCGAACGTCCTGATCGAGGCCGATGCGTCGGGACAATTGAAGCTGATGGCGACCGACCTGGACCTGCAGGTCGTCGAAACCGTTGCCGCCAAGGTCGAAACCCCGGGCACCACCACCGTGTCGGCGCACACGCTGTTCGAAATCGCCCGCAAGCTGCCCGAAGGGTCGGAGGTCAGCCTGACCGCCGCCGAGGGCAAGATGCAGGTCAAGGCCGGCCGCTCGAACTTCAACCTGCCGACGCTGCCGCGGGACGATTTCCCCGTCATTGCCGAAGGCGACCTGCCGACCAGTTTCGAACTGCCGGTGGCCGAGATGATCCAGATCATCGACAAGACGCGCTTCGCCATTTCCACCGAGGAAACGCGCTATTATCTGAACGGCATCTTCTTCCATGTCGCGGAGGATGCGTCGGGCCCGGTGCTCAAGGCCGCGGCCACCGACGGCCACCGCCTTGCGCGCTATACGGTGACGCGTCCCGAGGGAGCGACGGGCATGCCCGACGTGATCGTGCCGCGCAAATGCGTCGGAGAGATCCGCAAGCTGCTCGACGAGGCCGAAGGCAATGTCGAGATCAGCCTGTCGGCGACCAAGATCCGTTTTCAGCTCGGCAATGCCGTGCTGACCTCGAAGCTGATCGACGGCACCTTCCCCGACTATAGCCGCGTCATCCCGACCGCGAACGACAAGCTGCTCAAGGTCGATCCGAAGAGCCTGTTCCAGGGCGTCGACCGCGTCTCGACGATCGCGAGCGAAAAGACCCGCGCGGTGAAGGTCGGGCTTGACAAGGACCGCATCACGCTGAGCGTGACGAGCCCCGAGAACGGGACCGCCGCCGAGGAACTGCCCGCGGGCTATGACAGCGAACCGCTCGAGATCGGGTTCAACGCGCGCTATCTTTCCGACATATTGGCGCAGGTCGACGGCGACACGGTCGAGTTGCACCTGGCCGACGCCAATGCGCCGACGCTGATCCGCGAAACCGAAAAGAGCCCCGCGCTCTATGTCCTGATGCCGATGCGCGTCTAGGGCGTCCGCGCGCCCGATCGCGTCCGGCCGCGCGCCGCGGGTGCGGCGGTGCCGGGGTCGCGCAGGCCGAGCCGGTCGCGCAGCCACCAGATCGGCAGCCAGGGCCGCGCCAGCACCTTGTCGATCGCATAGGGCCACCAGCCGGGACCGAACGGCAGATAGATGCGAACGGGTACGCCGCGCGCCCGCGCCGCCGCGCTGGAGCGTCGCCTTGGCAGGCCGCGGAGCTGTTCGAGTTCGCACGGCGTTCCCGCGGCGATCAGGCAGTCGAGAGCCGCGGCGGCGAGCGCTGGCTTGTGCGTCGCGACCGACACCGGATGCCGCCGTCCGGCAAGCCGCTCGACCAGCGCCAGATAGGCGGTGTCGAGGTCGGGCGGATCGCGATCGCCGTCGCTCCATTCACCCTTGACGATGCGCAGCCGCATTGGCGCATCGCGCAGCCGCGCAGCGTCGGCCAGGCTGCGATGCCAGCGGGCGGGCAGGGCGGCGCCGGTGCCGGGAAACGCGCCCGCCAGCGCCTCGGCGCTCGCGAGGGTCGCGTCGGCATCCGCCGGGGCGTGGGCGTCGAACATCAGCGGCAGCCCGTGTGCCGCCGCCGCCTCGGCGATCGTGCGCAGCCGTCCGGCATCGAAGTGCAGCGGCGGCGCCTTGACCGACAGCCAGGCGTCGCTCCCGGCGGCGGCGCTCGCGGCGGCGCGGCAGGCGGCGACGATGCGATCGGGCGCGTCGTCGTCGGCCTGGAAATAGCCCAGTGTCGCGCGCATCCGGCGGCGACCCAAACGGCGCACCTGGCGCGCCGCATCGCGGGCGGTCGGCGCGCGCAGCCAGCGCCCGAGCTTTGCGGGCAGCGCATATCGTTGCGTGCGCAGCCAGCCCCGGAACGGCAAATCGGTCATCGCCGGCCGAGCGGCGCCAGCCGATGGCGCAGCCACGCCCAGCCGTCGGCGGCGAGCGCCCCGAACCCCGGCGCGGTGAACGGATAGGTGCGGACATGGACGCAGTCGCGCTTTTCCTGCGTCCACAGCTGCGTGATCCATGCCTCGGCCTCGCCAAGCAATTCATAGCTGTCGAGGTCCTGCCCGGCGGCCCAGCGCAGCGTATGAAGCATCAGCAACCCGCCCGGCGAACATTTGCCGACGCGTTCGTCATGGCCGATCTTGAACAGCCAGTATCGGCCCGCCCACAGCACCGCCAATTGCATCGCGACCGCTTCGCCGCCGATCCGCATGAAGGACAGGCGCAGGTCGCCGCGCGCCGCGGCGGTGCGGCAATAGGCCCGGAAGAAGCGCGCCTGTCGCCGGTCGACGGCGAGCGCGCTGCCTGCGTCGCGTTTCCAGCTCCGCGCTTCGACCGCGACCGCTTCGTCGAACAGCGCGTCGAAGTCGGTCGTGGTCGGCGCCAGGGTTTCAAAGGTCACCGCGCCCATCGCCTCGGCACGGCGCGCGGCGCGGCGGAAGTCGGAGCGACGTCGCGCGCTGAAGCGGCTTTCGGGATCGCGCCAGCCGGCGTCGAGCGAGATCATGGGGCACGGCTTGGCGGGGCGCACCGACAGCCAGCCACGCCCGCGCATAGCGCGCCGCAGCGCCGGGATCAGCGGCGAATCGGCCGATGTGCGATCGAGCGACAGCGGGTGACGCAGCGCCGCGATCGCTCCGGCGAGCGGCGCGGCGTCGACGTCGTGCCCGATCAGTGCGTCGTCGGGTTCGAACAGGTCGCTCGACGCCGGAACCTGCCAGCGTGCGCCGCGCCGGC
>CAZSMB010000223.1:0-3640 GCA_964607625.1 uncultured Sphingopyxis sp.
GGCCGATCAGGATGAAGCCGACATTGTTGATCGACGAATAGGCGAGCAGGCGCTTGATATTCTTCTGTCCGATCGCACCGACCGCACCGAGGATGATCGATGCGAGCGCGAGGAAGATGATGATCTGCTGCCACGCGCCGATTGCCGGCTCCATCGCGCCGATGACGACACGCGTCAGCAGCGCCATTGCCGCGACTTTTGGTGCGCTCGCAAAGAAGGCCGTGACCGGCGTCGGTGCGCCTTCATAGACGTCGGGCGTCCACATATGGAACGGCACCGCGCTGATCTTGAATGCCAGCCCCGCGATCACGAAGATGATCCCGAACAACAGGCCGGTGCCCATTTCGCCGCCCATCGCCTTGGCGATCCCGGCGAAATCCGTCGTGCCCGAAAATCCATAGAGGAGCGAAATGCCATAGAGCAGCATGCCCGAAGCGAGCGAACCGAGAACGAAATATTTCAGCCCGGCCTCGCTCGACCGATCGTCGGTGCGCATGAAGCTGGCGAGCACATAGGCGGCCAGGCTGTTGAGCTCGAGTCCGACATAGAGCGTCATCAGATCGCGCGCGCCCGCCATGATACCCATGCCGAGCGCGGCGAAGACGATCAGCACCGGATATTCGGCGCGCATTCCGCCGCGGAAAAAGCGCGGCGCGACCGCGATGCAAACGAAGCTCGCCGCATAAATCAGCAGTTTCGCGAAATTACCGAACGCATCGACCGCCAGCGTCCCCGAAAAGACGGTGGCCTGTGTCCCGAACAGCGCGATCACCGCAACCGCCGCTGCGGCAAGTGTCAGCAGCGAGGTAAGTTGGTAGAGGCCCACCTGGCGATCGCCGGCGAAGGTCCCGAGCATCAGCGTGAGCAGCCCGCCGATCGTCAGGATCAGTTCGGGCCAGATGAGGGCAAGATCGGCGCTCATTGCACGCCTCCCGCCTGATGGGCTTCGCCGTGTCCGGACTCCCCATGCGCCTCCGCGGCGGCCGGCTTGCCGGCGGTCAGATGTGCGTCGCCCGCGGGCTTGGCCGGCGCCAGCCGCGCGACCACCGTGGTCACGTCGCCGCGCATCGGCGCAAGAAAGCTCTCGGGATAAACGCCCATCCACAGGGCAACCGCGGCCAGCGGTACGAAGATCGCCCATTCGCGGGGCTGGATGTCGGACATGGCCTTCACATCGTCCTTGGTCAGTTCGCCGAACACGACGCGGCGATAGAGATAGAGCATATAGGCGGCACCCAGGATGATACCGGTGCCGCAGACGAGCGCGACCCAGCTCGACGCTTCGTAGATGCCGGCAAGGCTCAGGAACTCGCCGACGAAGCCGCTGGTGCCCGGCAGGCCGACCGACGCCATGGTGAACAGCATGAAGAAGACCGCGTAAGCCGGCATATTGACCGCCAGCCCGCCGTAGCGGCTGATCTCGCGCGTGTGCAGCCGGTCATAGATCACGCCGACGCAGAAGAAGAGCGCGGCCGATACGACGCCGTGGCTCAGCATGATGATCAGCGCACCCTCGATGCCCTGCTGGTTGAAGGCAAAGAGGCCCGCGGTGACGATCGCCATGTGCGCGACCGATGAATAGGCAATCAGCTTCTTCATGTCGTTCTGCACCAGCGCGACGAGGCTGGTATAGACCACCGCGATCATCGACAGCGCAAAGACGATCCACATCAGCTGCGCCGACGCGTCCGGGAACATCGGCATCATGAAACGGATGAAGCCATAGGCGCCCATCTTGAGCAGCACGCCCGCCAGGATCATCGAACCCGCGGTCGGCGCCTGGACGTGCGCATCGGGAAGCCAGGTGTGGACCGGCCACATCGGCATCTTGACCGCCAGGCTGGCAAAGAAGGCCAGCCACAGCCACGTCTGCATTTCGGGCGGGAAATTATAGGCGAGCAGCGTCGGGATGTCGGTCGTTCCAGCTTCGCGGATCATCGCGATCATCGCGATCAGCATCAGCACCGACCCGAGCAGCGTATAGAGAAAGAATTTGAACGCCGCATAGATGCGGTTCGCGCCGCCCCAGATGCCGATGATGAAATACATCGGGATCAGGCCGGCTTCGAAGAAGATATAGAAAAGCAGCAGATCCTGCGCACAGAACACGCCGATCATGATGACTTCCATCGCGAGGAACATCGCCATGTACAGCCCGACGCGCTTGGTAATCGCCTCCCAGCTCGCGAGGATGCAGAGCGGCATCAGGAAGACCGTCAGCATGATCAGCATCATCGCCATGCCGTCGATGCCGAGCGCCCACTGGAAACGCCCGAACAGGTCGGCGCGTTCGGTAAACTGCCACTGCGCGCCGCCGACGTCGAAGCGCGCCCACATAAGGATGCCCAGCGCGAAGTCGACCAGCGTCGCGGCAAGCGCGATCAGGCGCGCGCTGCGGTCGGCCATGAACAGGCAGGCGATTGCCGCAACGAACGGCACCGCCAGCATCAGCGAAAGGAGACCCATACCGCCGCTCACAGGAATTTCACCATGGCCCAGCTGGCCAAGCCGACGAGCCCGAGCAGCATCACGAACGCATATCCATAAACATAACCCGATTGCAGCCGGACCGCGAGCCGGGTCCCCCCTTGAACGAGCGCCGCGACGCCATCGGGACCGAAGCGGTCGATGGTGCCTTCATCCCCGCGCTTCCAGAAGAAGCGGCCGATCGCAAAGGCGGGTTTCACGAAGAGGATATTGTAGAGCTCGTCGAAATACCATTTGTTGAACAGGAATTTGTGCAGCAGCCCGAACTGCGCGACGAACTTCGCCGGCAGCGTGGTGTTGCGGATATAGCTGTTCCAAGCGAGGAACAGGCCGGTCGCCATCACGATGAACGGCATCAGCTTGATCATCGTCGGCACCTCGTGTGCGGCGTGCATCAGATGCTCGTCGAACGCGATGCTCCCCTTCCAGAATGCCATCCCCTCTTCGGGATAGATGAACGGGTGCGCAAAAACGAAACCGGCGAAGATCGCACCGAGCGACAGCACGCCGAGCGGGATCAGCATATTGAGCGGGCTTTCATGCGGGTGATAGCCCGCGGTGCCGTCGCCATGATCGGGATCGGGCACATGGTGCTGATCGCCCATGTCGGCGCTTTCCTGTGCCGGCGGATTGCCATGCTCGGGATCGTCATGGCCGTGGTGCACCGCATGCTGGATATGCTCGCTTCCAGCCCAGCGCGGCTTGCCGAAGAACGTCAGGAACACGAGGCGCCACGAATAGAAGCTGGTCAGCAGCGCCGCAAAAACGCCGACCCAATAGGCGATCTGACCGCCCTCGCCCGCGGCAAAGGCTGCCTCGAGAATGCCGTCCTTCGAATGGAAACCCGCGAAGCCGATCCCGGCGAGCGGAATGCCGACGCCGGTGATCGCCAGCGTGCCGGCGGTCATCGCCCAGAAGGTGAAGGGGATCTTTTTCCGAAGGCCGCCATAATAGCGCATGTCCTGCTCATGGTGCATCGCATGGATCACCGAGCCCGCGCCCAGGAACAGCAGCGCCTTGAAGAAGGCGTGCGTGAACAGGTGGAACATCGCCGCGCCATAGGCGCCGACGCCCGCGGCGAAAAACATATAGCCAAGCTGCGAACAGGTCGAATAGGCGATGACGCGCTTGATGTCCCACTGCGTCGTGCCGA
>CAZSMB010000224.1:0-3620 GCA_964607625.1 uncultured Sphingopyxis sp.
GGGGACCGACGTCGACCAGCCGCGCAACCTCGCAAAGTCGGTGACGGTGGAGTGATATCGTACATGAGTCCGGATCGGCAACGTTCATGCGAGCCGTCGATCGCCTATGCGATCAAGCTTGTTGCAAAGCTTTTAAGTGGTGACGAGGATCGCAGCATTCCAATGTCACTTCAAGCAATTCTCGATCGCCATTGTTCACCACCTACATCGCTATCAAGGGAGCAGCTTGTCGAGATTGCTCGTGAAAAGAATGGTGGAAAGCTCTCAACAAGCAAATCACTAAAGGCGTTGATGAGCAATTCGGAAGTATCTGTTCGTCGATTGACGGAACTAGCTTTTGCTGAACCCGACGTTGAATCCCAGATGCGGATTTTGACAGGTTTTAGTGGCATTAGGGTGCCCACAGCATCCGCTATACTGGCGTGGACGAATCCAAAAGATTCCCGGTCATCGACCGCCACGCTTGCCGGGCTTTGAACGCTGCGGTGGATAAGAAAATTGATCCGCAATCGATAGCTGGATGGGTGTATTATCTCGAGCTAGTTCAAGGTGTGGCCCAGTCTTTGAACGTGACTCCTATCGCTATTGATCGAAGGCTTTATCATCGAGGCAAAGAGTTATCAAATTGACCCCAGCCGCCATCATTTTCGATTTCGACGGCGTGGTCGCCGACAGCGAGGTTCGCGCGAACCGGACGCTCGCCGAAAGCCTGAGTGCGATCGGGTTGCCCACGACCTATGAGGATTGCCTGCGCGACTATTATGGTCATAACTGGCAGGAGACGCAGCGGCGTATCGAGGCGCGCTTCGGGCGGTCGCTTCCCGCCGACTTTCGCGAACGGCACCGCGAGCGGGCACGGGCGCGATTTGCGGAAGGGTTCGGGCCGGTGCCGGGGGCGCCGGAATTTCTGGAGACGCTCGGCACGATGCCGCGCGCAATCGCTTCGTCGAGCAGTCCCGACTATATCGCCATGTCGCTTGACCGCTTCGACCTTGCGCGTCATTTCGGCGCGCATGTTTACAGCGCCGATGGCTGGGCGCGCGGCAAGCCGCACCCCGACATCTATCTGGCCGCGGCAGAAGGGCTGGGGGTCGATCCGGCGCAATGCCTTGCGATCGAGGATTCGCCGACCGGTGCGCAGGCGGCCCTCGCAGCCGGCATGACCGTGATCGGCTTTTGCGGCGCGGGCCATATCGCCGACCGTGCCGCGCATGGCGCGATGCTGCGCGACGTCGGGGTGCACCATGTCGCGCATCGCTTCGACGAGATCGCCGTAAACGCCTGACGTTCGGCGGCGGCGGACCGACGCCGGGGAAAAACCGCTGTCCTGCAAGGCATTGGTCGGTTAGCCTGCCTGTCGAGGCGAAGGCCGGCCGGACTGATGCGCAACCTTCGCACGCTATGCGAATTGCGAGTGAAGTTGCGCAGTTTTCCGTGCCCTTTCGTGAAGCCCTGAAGGAGAGAGACGATGTGCGATGCAATCACCGAAGCCGACCTCGACCGGGCAGGGTTGCCGGTGCGGCGACGCGCATTCGGGGCGCTCGTCGGCGCCGGGGCGATCGCTTCGATGCTGCCCACGGCGGCGTGTGCGGCGGGCGCGGTAAAGGGTCGCGACGTCGGCATCGCGACCGAGGACGGGACGGTCGACGCCTATTATGTCGCGCCGGGCGAGGGTACGCACCCCGGCGTGTTGATGTGGCCCGATATCCGCGGCCTGCGCCCCGCCTTTCGCCAGATGGCCGACCGGCTCGCGGGTGACGGCTATGCGGTGCTGTGCGTCAATCCCTTCTATCGCTGGGCAAAGGCGCCGGTGGTCTATTCGGGGCATGATTTCGACGATCCGGGCGTGCGCGACACGCTGTTCGGCTATCTGCAAAAGCTCGACAAGGCCGCGGTGCAAAGCGACGCGAAGGCACATCTCGCCTTTCTCGACGAACAGAAGGAAGTCGATGCCGACCGCAAGCTCGGCACCGTCGGCTATTGCATGGGCGGTCCGATGACGATCTGGACCGCGGCGCTGAGGCCCGACCGCATCGCTGCGGCGGCAAGTTTTCATGGCGCACGCGTCGCGACCGACGCCTCCGACAGTCCGCACCTGCTGATCCCCGAGACCAAGGCGGGCTATCTTTTCGCGATCGCCGATAACGACGACCAACAGGACCCCGCGTCGAAAGACCGCCTGAAAGCCGTGCTCGACCCCCGTCCCGAATGGCATGAGGTGGAAGTCTACAAGGGCGCTCTCCACGGCTGGTGCCCGCCCGACGGCCGCGCCTATGACGAGGACGCGGCGGAGAAAGGCTGGGGCCGGATGCTCGCGCTGTACCAGGCGACGCTTTGAAGCGTTCGCGGCGGGCCTGTGGGCAGGGCGCCACCGTGAGCCGGAATGCCCGCTTATGCGCGTGTTTGACCCGCGAGGCGGGATCCAATTTATCACGCTAGATTATGCGCTTGCGGGAAAGGTGCGCGGCGCTTAGCGTCGGCCGATGCGGGATATAACGCGACTTGATGCGATCGACATGGTCCCGCAGTTCCGGGCGACGACCGTGCAATGGATCGTCGCCCTTGGCATGGTGGCTTTTGCGATCGCCAGCCGCCTGCTTGTCGACCTGCTTTTCCCCGGAGCGGCGCCCTATGCGATCAACGTGCCCGCGGTACTCGCCGCGACGCTGATCGGCCGGCTCCGCGCCGGGATGATCACCCTGGTCCTGACGTCGATTATCACCTGGTATGCAGTAGTGCCGATCCAGTTCAGCTTCCGGTTCCTCGCACCGTCGGATGCGCCGCGAACGCTGGTGAACATCGCCACCAGCCTGATCCTCGTGCTGCTTGCCGAGTTCGGGCGTCGCAGTTTCCGCGACCTGCTGCACGAGCGGGAGGCGCGTATCGACGAACGCGACATGCTGCTGCGCGAGGTCGATCACCGGGTAAAGAATAATCTTGCGGTGCTGGCGAGCCTGCTACGTCTGCAACAGCGCGAAACGCCCCACGACGAGGTACGGATCGCGCTGGAAAAGGCGGCGAACCGGGTCCACAGTCTCGCGGCGGCCTATGAAAATCTTCACTATGACGGCGGCGACGTTGCGGTGGTGCGGCTCGACGAATTTCTCGACCGACTGTGCCGGTCGCTTGCCCAGGCGCTGGCAATTGGCGACAGCGTAAGGATCGTCGTCACCGCGGACCGCTGCCTTCTGGCCCGCGACCGCGCCTCTGCGGTAGGGCTGTTCGTGAACGAAGCGGTCACGAACGCGGTGAAGCATGCGTTCGCCGCCCGTCCCGGCGGGACGATCCGCGTGAGTTTGAAAGGCGACCAGGGTCATGCGACTCTGACCGTGGCGGACGACGGGGTCGGACTGCCCGACGGCGACATTCGCGACGGGGCAAAGGGCCACAAATATCTGGAAGCCTTTGCGACGATCGCGCGCGCGCGGATGACATCGGATAGCGACGCAACGGGAACCTGCTACACGCTGACCCTCGACGAGATGCCTTGAGGGGTTATCCCATCGGGTAGAGAATGTCCTTGCCCACCTGATGAAGCGATTTCATCACATCGTCGCCAAGTACCAGGTCCATCGCGTCGAGGATCGGATCGAGTTGATCTTCGGCGCTGACCCCGACGA
>CAZSMB010000225.1:0-3608 GCA_964607625.1 uncultured Sphingopyxis sp.
GTTAACGTCAATCGCGCGCAGCATCGCGGCCATGACCGCATTCGACGACTGGCGCGCCCGCTCGCCCTATTATGACGAAACCCACGACGCGCTCGCGCAGAGCGTGCGCCGCTTCGTCGCGCGCGAAATCGCGCCGCACATCGACCGGTGGGAGGCCGACGGCGAATTGCCGCGCGCACTCCACAAGAAGGCGGCCGAGGCCGGCATCCTCGGGCTTCGCTATCCCGAACGATATGGCGGGCATAGCGAGGGCTTCGACAATTTTCACGGCCTCGTGCTGACCGAAGAGCTGGCTGCGGTCGGCGCGGGCGGATTGGGCGCGTCGCTGATGACGCACGGTATCGGCCTGCCCCCGATCCTCGCCTTGGGCTCCGACGAATTGAAGCAGCGCGTCGCGCCGCCGGTGCTGGCGGGCGAGAAGATCATCGCGCTCGGCATCACCGAGGCGGGCGGCGGCAGCGACGTCGCGAACCTCAAGACGACCGCGGTGAAGGACGGCGATCACTATATCGTCAACGGCGGCAAGATGTTCATCACGTCGGGCATGCGCGCCGACTGGCTGACCTGCGCTGTGCGCACCGGCGGGCCGGGCGCCGCCGGCATCTCGCTGCTGCTCATCGACATGGACGCGCCCGGCGTCGAGCGCAGCCGACTCGACAAGATGGGCTGGCGGTGCAGCGATACCGCGGCGATCCACTTCAGCGACGTGCGCGTTCCGGCCGAAAACCTGATCGGGCCGGAGAATGGCGGTTTCATCGGCATCATGCGCAATTTCAATTCCGAGCGGCTCGGCATGGCGATGGGCTGCTGCGCCTACGCCCGCGTCGCGCTTGCCGAAGCCGCGGAATGGGCGCAGCAGCGCGAAACCTTTGGCAAACCGCTCGTCGGTCACCAGTCGATCCGCATCAAGCTCGCCGACATGGAGCGCCAGATCGAGGCGACGCAGGCATGGGTCGATCTGTGCGCGTGGCAGGTCAAGACCGGCAAGGACCGACCCGCCGACTTCGCGATGCTGAAGGTGCAGGCGACACGGATGCTGGAGGCGGTCGCGCGCGAAGCGGCGCAGATATTGGGCGGCGCGAGCTATATCACCGGCAGCAAGGTCGAACGCATCTACCGCGAGGTCCGCGTCAACGCGATCGGCGGCGGCAGCGAGGAAATCATGCTCGACCTGGCGGGCCGGCAACTGTTCGGAGGCAAAGCCTAGGCCGGAAATTCCAACAATGGCTACTCGCCCCGGGGCTTTCGGAGGTGCCTCGACACGGCGAAGAGTTCGCGGCACACTCCTCCCATGACCGAAATGACGCACAGCTGGCCCACCGAGGCCGAAACCCTTCTCGGCGACCTCGTCGACCTGCGCCGCGCGATCCATCGCGAGCCCGAACTCGGGCTCCAGAATCCCAAGACGCTGGCGAAGATCAAGGCGGCGCTTGACGGGCTGCCGCTCGAGTTTCGCGAGGGGCCATCGACCACCGGGCTGATCGCGATCCTGCGCGGACCCGCGAACGGGCGAACTGTGCTGCTGCGCGGCGACATGGACGCGCTGCCGCTCGTCGAGGAGACGGGACTCGACTTTTCCTCCGAAACCGTGGGCGCGATGCACGCGTGCGGACACGACACCCATGTCGCGATGCTGGTCGGCGCCGCGAAGCTGCTCTGTGCGGCCCGCGACCGCCTGCCCGGCACCGTGATGTTCATGTTTCAGCCGGGCGAGGAGGGGCATCATGGTGCGCGCTTCATGCTCGACGACGGGCTGATCGACCCGCTGCCCGACGCCGCCTTCGCGCTCCACATCATGCCCAACGCGCCGCACGGCATCTTTGCCGGGCGCGCAGGCCCGTTGCTGGCGTCGTCGGACGTGCTGACCATTTCGGTGAAGGGTGCGGGCGGCCACGCCTCGATGCCGCAGGACGCGATCGACCCGATCCCCGTCGCATGCGAGATCGTCTCGGCGATCCAGACGATGGTGACGCGCAAGATATCGGTCTTCGACCCCGCCGTGGTGACGATCGCGAAGATCACGGCGGGCACGACGAACAACATCATCCCCGAAACCGCCGAGATGACGGGCACGATCCGCACGCTTTCGCCCGAGCGCCGGGCGCATGTCGCGCGCGAACTGAAACGCCTCGCCCCGGCGATCGCCGAAGCGCACGGCTGCACCGCCGAAGTGGCGATCGAAGAAGGATTCCCCGTCACCGTCTGCGATTCGCGCGCGGTCGGCTTTGGTCGCGGCGTCGTCGAAGATATCTTTGGCGAAGAGGCCTGGCTGACGATGGACAATCCGGTAATGGGGGCTGAGGATTTCGCCTATGTGCTCGAAAAGATACCGGGGGCGATGTTCTGGCTAGGCGCAAGCGAGGTCGGCAGCGACTGGCGCCAGTGCTGCGGCCTGCATTCGAATCACATGGTTCTCGACGAAACGGTCATGGCGCGCGGCGCGGCCCTGCATGCAGCGCTTGCTGAACGCTTTCTCGTCGATGGCTTTGGCGGCTGATTTCTTCCTTTTTTGACTTCGATCAAAGCATTGCGGTGCCAAGGCGCCCAAAAGGAACGCGTTGCCGCGCATCCCATCGGGTGGGGCCGGTCGCCGCTCGCCATCCAGACGGCGATCACGGGACGCGGCACGATGAGCCGGCGCGTCGCGGGAAAACCTCCGCGGCGCGCCGCATCGGTTTACGGCACCAGCACCGTATCGACCGCGTCGGGCAGCGCGTCGGGATAGTCGAGCGTATAATGCAGCCCGCGGCTTTCCTTGCGGTGAAGCGCGCTGCGAACGATCAGGTCGGCGCACTGGAGCAGGTTGCGCAGTTCGATCAGGTCGGTGGTCACGCGGAAATGACCGTAATAATCCTCGACCTCGTGGCTCATCATGTTGATGCGGTGCTGCGCGCGCTCGAGCCGCTTCGTCGTGCGGACGATGCCGACATAGTTCCACATGAAGCGGCGGATCTCGGTCCAGTTCTGCTTGATGACGACTTCCTCGTCCGAATCGGTGACGCGGCTTTCGTCCCACGCGCGGATCGCGGGCGGCGGTTCGAGCCGGTCCCAGCGCGCGACGATATCCTTGGCTGCCGCCTCCCCGAAAACGAAGCATTCGAGCAGGCTGTTGGACGCGAGGCGGTTCGCGCCGTGAAGCCCGCTTTCGGTCACTTCGCCCGCGGCATAAAGGCCCGGCAGGTCGGTGCGTCCGTCAAGGTCGATCAGCACCCCGCCGCAGGTGTAATGCTGCGCCGGCACCACCGGGATCGGCTGTTTCGTCATGTCGATGCCGAGGCCGAGCAGCTTGTCATAGATGTTCGGGAAATGCCCGGCGACGAAATCGGGGTCCTTGTGGCTGATGTCGAGGTGGACATAGTCGAGGCCGTAACGCTTGATCTGGTCGTCGTTCGCGCGCGCGACGATGTCGCGCGGCGCAAGCTCGGCGCGCGCATCGTAATCGGGCATGTAGCGATACCCCGTCACCGGATGCTTCAGCAGGCCGCCCTCCCCGCGCACCGCCTCGGTGATCAGGAAATTCTTGACCTCGAGATTATAGAGGCAGGTCGGGTGAAACTGCATCATTTCCATGTTGCTGACCCGCGCGCCGGCACGCCACGCCATCGCGA
>CAZSMB010000226.1:0-3587 GCA_964607625.1 uncultured Sphingopyxis sp.
TCAAGTTGCCAAGGTTGGGGTCGAGGGTTCGAATCCCTTCGCCCGCTCCAGTCATTCTCTTTCGACGACGACGCGCTGATCGATCAGCTCCGCCGCGCCATAAGCGGTCAGGAAACTCACGTCGGCGGCATCGCGGCCCACGCCGATGACCGCCATCTCGCTCGCCTGCGCCATTCCGGTCGGATCGACCAGATGCCAGCCGCCGTCCAGATAAACCTCGGCGACGGCATGGAAATCCTGTGGCTCGACATCGGGCGCGTAGACACTCGCGATCCGCGCGGGAATTTCAGCCGCACGGGCGAGTGCGATCAGGACATGGGCATAGTCGCGGCAGACGCCGCAACGAAGCGCAAAGCTGTCGAGCGCGGTGGTGTCGGCATCGCTGGTCCCCGCGACATAAGCGAAGCTTTCCTCGATCCAGGCCGCCATCGCCGCGACCTTCGCGCCCCCCGCCAGCTCGCCGAACCGTCCCTTCACAAAGGCATCGAACTTGTTCGAGGGGCAATAGCGCGATTCGTTGAGATAAGGGATCGCGTCCGCCGGAAGCTGCCAGAGCGGCACGGCCGCGCTTGCGCGATAGTCGGGGCGCGACGGTTCGATCGCGACCGTCGCGGCATATTGCAGCGTCAGCCGCGCTTCGGGTCGCAGCCAGATCCGTTCGCCGACCCGCTCGGGCGCGGCCACACGGGCGAGGACGGCGAGCCCGCCGGTATCGAGTCGCGATTCGGCGACGCGCTGGCCCGGCAGGCGTGCCGCCTCGACCTGAATCATCAGATCGGTCGGCTCGGGAAGGCGATAGTCGAGGAAGACGGAGATCCGCATCGTCATATCTTCACTACGCACAAATGTCCGCACGGTGGCGCGGAGAAAGGAAAAAATTGGCCAGAAGAAAAAATCTTGCCGCTGGCCGGACACGGCGCTCTAAGGCGCGGCGGGAGGCATCGCGCCCCCTCGCAAGCGAACAAGGCCCATCATGACCGCATCGCGCACCCTGCCCTTCATTATCGCGACGATCTTTATCGACGCGATCGGCTTCGGCATCATCATGCCGGTCCTGCCCCAACTCGTGATGGAGGTCGGGCGCATCGACCTTCCCCGCGCGATCGAGATCGGCGCATGGATCGGGCTGGTCATGGCGGTCGCGACATTTCTCGCGTCCCCGCTGCTGGGCAACCTGTCCGACGCCGTCGGACGTCGGCGCGTACTGCTCCTCTCGCTCGCCGGGCTCACCGCCGACTATGCCCTGCTCGCGATCGTCGGCACGCTGCCCTGGCTGTTCCTGGCGCGCGCGCTGTCGGGCGTTTTCGGCGGCAGCTTCGCAGCCGCGCAGGCGGCGATCGCCGACGTGACACGCCCCGAGGAGCGGGCGCGCAACTTCGGCTTCGTCGGTGCGGCCTTTGGCGTCGGCTTCGTGGTCGGCCCGGCCGTCGGCGGCTTTCTGGGAGAAATCGGGCCACGGGCGCCCTTCGTCGCCGCTGCGTTGCTGGCGGCGGTGAACATGGTCTACGGCGCCTTCATCTTCCCCGAAACCTTGCCGCGGGAGCGCCGCCGCGCCTTCGACTGGCGGCGCGCAAATCCGCTCGGCGCGTGGACGACGATGCGCGCCCTGCCGGGAATGGGCGGGGTCGCCGGTGTGCTTGTCCTCTGGCAGATCGCGAGCCTCGTCTATCCGATGACGTGGAGCTTTTACTGCATCGCGCAACTCGGATGGTCGCCGGCAATGATCGGCGCGAGCCTTGCTTTCGTCGGCGTGGCGATCGCTCTGGGGCAGACCTTCGTCGTCGGCCCGATGGTGGCGCGCTTCGGTGAACGCGACGCGGCGACGATCGGGCTGGCGGTTGCGGTTGCGGTGTTCGTCGGCTTCGCCTTTGTGACGACGACGTGGGGCGCCTTCCTGTTGCTGGTCCCCGTCGCGTTCCAATCGCCCGTCCAGCCGTCGCTGATGGCGATGATGTCGCGCCGCGCCGACGCCGACAGCCAGGGCGAGGTGCAGGGGATCACCGCGATGACGATGGGGTTGGGACAGATCGCCGCACCGGCGCTGCTTACCGGCACGATGGCCTGGTTCACCGGCGCGGGTGCACCGGTGCATTTCCCCGGCGCCGGCTTCCTGGTCGCCGCGCTGTTCGGGCTGCTCGCGATCGGATTCCTGCGCCGGTTGCCGCGCGCCGCTCCCGCGCACGACGGGGACCGTCCCGATCAGATGCCGCCGTCGGTCACCGCGTAGCCGGCCGCCTGGAGCCCGGCGGTCACGGCGGCGACACACGCCGCCACCGCGGCCGGGTCGGTCGAGCGGATCACGAAATTGGCGCCGGTGCGCCCGTCGCGGAAAAAGGGGTAGCTGCCGATCGCGACCCCGGCATGATCCCTCTCCCCCTGCCGCAGCAGTTCGGCGACTTCGCTTTCGGGAGCCCAGGCACCGATGGTATGGGCAACGAGCGGCGCCCCTCCTTCAAGCTCGCCGGTCAACGCGTCGAGCATGCCGGCGGTGATGTGCGGCACCCCTGCCATCAGGAACAGATTGCCGAGCCGGATGCCCGGTGCACCCGACATCCGGTTCGGAATCAGGTCGGCGCCGTCGGGCACGCGGGCCATGCGCAGCCGCGCCTCGGTCAACTCGCTACCGCGCGCGCTGTAATAGCGTTCGAGGATCGCGCGCGCTTGCGGGTGGATCACCACGCCGACGCCGAGCGCGCTGGCCACCGCATCGACGGTGATGTCATCATGCGTGGGGCCGATGCCGCCGGTCGTGAACAGATAATCGTAGCGCGTACGAAGCGCGTTCAGCGCATCGACGATCTCCTGCTCTATGTCGGGAACGATCCGCACCTCGCGCAGCCGGATGCCCTGCACGTCGAGCCAGGTCGCGATTTGCGCGACATTCTTGTCCTGCGTACGGCCCGAGAGAATCTCGTCGCCGATCACCAGCACGGCGGCGGTCCAGATGCGTTCGTCGCTCATCCCTTTGCCTTACCCCGCTATGGTGACAAAACAAGTCCGCTGGCGCGCAAAGATTGTTCCTGATATGTTCCATAAATCGCGATTCGCAACCCAGGGAGACGGACGATGGCCGACACGTTGATTTTCTATACCAACCCCATGTCGCGCGGACAGATCGTCCGCTGGATGCTCGAGGAAGTCGGGGCGCCCTATGAACCACGCATCCTCGATTACGGAACGACGATGAAGGAGCCCGCCTACCTGGCGATCAACCCGATGGGCAAGGTTCCCGCGATCGTCCACAACGACACGGTCGTCACCGAATGCGCGGCGATCTGCGCCTACCTTGCCGACGCCTTTCCCGACGCGAAGCTCGCGCCCTCCACGACGGACCGCGCCGATTATTATCGCTGGCTCTTCTTTACCGCGGGCCCCGTCGAGCAGGCGATCACCGCAAAGCATTTCGGCGTCGAACCCGACGCCGATCAACAGCGTATGGCGGGGTTCGGCTCGCTCGCCGCTGCGCTCGACACGCTCGAAAGCGCGGTTGCGGGCAAGGCTTTCGTCGCGGGGGATCGCTTCAGTGCCGCCGATGTCTACGTCGGCAGCCAGATCGACTGGGGACTGCAGTTCGGCACGATCGCGCC
>CAZSMB010000227.1:0-3562 GCA_964607625.1 uncultured Sphingopyxis sp.
CCGCCAAATACCCCCGCGCCACCAGCTCAGCCTCCAGCCCCGCCGCATCCTCGAACCGGTGCGCGGCGATGCCCGCGGCCTCGGCGCCCGCGACATTGGCCGGATTATCGTCGATGAACAGCGCGCCCGCGGGGTCGATGCCGAATCGCTCGATCGCGAGAGCATAAATCGCGGGGTCGGGCTTCATCAGCCTTTCGGTGCCCGAGACGATAATATCGCGGAAGCGATCGAAGACCGGCTGGGTCGGGCGGAAGCCGTGCCAGAATTCATGGCCGAAATTGGTGATCGCGAACAGGGGGACACCCGCAGCGTCGAGGCGCTCGACGAGGTCGAGACTGCCAGGGACGGGCCCCGGAATCGTCTCGTTGAAGCGCGCCGCATAGGCGTCGATCAGATGCGCGTGATCGGGAAATTCGGCCTGGCGTTCGGGCACCATCTCGGTAAGCGGGCGGCCTGCGTCGTGCTGAAAATGCCACGCCGGGGTGACGACATGACCGACGAACCATTCGAGCTCGTCGGGATCGTCGATCAGCTTGGCGAACAGATGGCGCAGGTCCCATTCGAACAGCACCTTGCCGACGTCGAAGATAACCGAGCGGGCGATCATGGCGGCTCCTTCCAATGGTCCCATCGAGCGAGGGAGGGTGGAGTGAAGAGGGCGCGCCGTCCGAAGCCCACCCCGCTGCGACTAGACCGGCTGCGCCGGATCAAGTCTCGCTGCCCCTCCCCTGAAGGGGAGGGGTTTGGATGGCGGACACGCGAAAGCGCCGCCGGAAGCATCCGACGGCGTTACGCTGGCCTGCAATGCGCGCGCGGGGCGGTGAGCGCCCCGCAGGGCCATCAGCCCTGACGCGCCTTGAAGCGGCGGTTGGTCTTGTTGATCACATAGGTCCGGCCGCGACGGCGGATCACACGGTTGTCCCGGTGGCGGTCCTTCAGCGACTTCAGGCTGTTGCGAATCTTCATGGCTCTTGTCCGTAAATCTGGGCGTATTGACGCGAAGCGGCGCAACTATGGGGAAGCAGCCGAAAAGTCAACCGCTCCACGCCCATATTTCGTCAAGCCGGACCCTTCGACAAGCTCAGGACAGGCTTGATCCGGCATCCATCGCCGCGGCGATGTCGTGGACCCCGGATCAAGCCCGGGGTGACGAGGGGTATTATCCCGCCAGCGCCTTTTGCCGCCGCCGTTGTACCGACGAGCCAAAGCCCATCGCCTCGCGATATTTGACCACGGTGCGCCGCGCGATATCGTGCCCTTCGCCCGCGAGCTTCTTTGCAATCGCGTCGTCCGACAGAATTGCCCCCGGCTCTTCGGCGTCGATCAGCGCCTTGATCCGGCTCTTCACCGCCTCGGCCGACACCGCGCCGTCGCCGGCGGTCGCCGAAATGCCGCTCGAAAAGAAATATTTAAGCTCGAACAATCCGCGCGCGCACGACAGATATTTGTTGCTGGTAACGCGGCTGACCGTCGATTCGTGCATCCCGATCGCCTCCGCCACCTGGCGCAGCGTCAGCGGTCGCATGTGGGCGACCCCGTGCAGGAAGAATCCCTCCTGCTGCTTGACGATCTCGCTCGCGACCTTGACGATCGTGCGCTGGCGCTGATCGAGCGCCCGCACCAGCCAGTTGGCGCCGGCCAGCTGTTCGGAGAGCCACGCCTTGCTCTTCGCCGCCGCGCCCGCCGCCAGTTCGTTATAGTAGCGCCGGTTGATGAGGAGGCGCGGCAGGGTGCCGCTGTTGACCTCGACCGCCCAGCCCTCGGCCGTGCGGCGGATGTGGAGATCGGGCACGACCGCCTGCGGCGGCGAGCCGCCGAAGCGCAACCCGGGCTTGGGATCATAGCCGCGCAGTTCGCGGATCATATCGGCCAGATCCTCGTCGTCGACGCCGCAGATGCGCTTCAATTGCGGGAAAGCGCCCTTTGCCACGAGGTCGAGATGCGCGATCATACATTCCATCGCGGGATCGTAGCGGTCGGCTTCGCGCGCCTGGATCGCGATGCACTCGGCGAGGTCGCGCGCGCCGACCCCGGACGGATCGAAGGTCTGGACGCCTTCGAGCACCGACGCGACAAGCGCGAGCGGCACACCGAGCCGCTGCGCCAGCTCGGCAAGGTCGGCGCGCAGATAGCCCGTTTCGTCGATCAGCGCGACGATCTGTTCGGCGACCATCGCCTCGAGACCCGAAAAGCGTTCGCCGACCTGCGCGAGCAGATGCTCGTGGAGCGTGGCGGCGCCCTCTGCGAAGCTGTCGAAATCGATATCGTCGCCCGACCCGGACAATCCGACCGAATCGCTCGCGCTATCGTGATGGAAGCGTTCTTCGGCAAAATCGACGTCGAGATCGTCGGCGGTTCCGGCGTCCGATGCCAGCGCCGCGTCGGTTTCGGGCGCCTCGGTTGCCGGAGCGGGAACCTCGTCCGCGGGCTCGTCCGCGCCGCCGCCCTCGTCGGCCGGGGCCGTGTCGAGCAGCGGATTGCCCTCCAGCGCTTCGGCGAGATAGGATTCGAGTTCAAGGTTCGACAACGCCAGCAGCTTGATCGCCTGCTGCAGCTGCGGCGTCATCACCAGCGATTGCGACTGGCGTAAATCGAGGCGTGGACCCAGAGCCAACCGCTGCTATCCCGTCAGCAGAGGCGCGTGTCCCCGCACGAACATATGCAGGCCTGGGCCCGTGGTCATAGGGAAAAGCCCTCGCCGAGATAGAGGCGGCGCACCTCCGGGTCGGCGACGAGCTCCGCGGGCGATCCGGCGAGCAGCACCTTGCCGTCGTAGATGATGCACGCGCGATCGACGAGGTCCAGCGTCTCGCGGACGTTATGATCGGTGATCAACACGCCGATCCCGCGCGTTTTCAGGTCGGCGACAAGATCGCGAATGTCGCTGATCGACAGCGGGTCGATGCCCGCGAAGGGCTCGTCGAGCAGCATGATCGACGGGTTAGCGGCGAGCGCGCGCGCAATCTCTGCCCGCCGCCGTTCGCCGCCGGACAGCGCCATCGCGGCCGAGTCGCGCAAGCGCGTGAGGCCGAACTCCTCGAGCAACTCGTCGAGCCTCTGCTCGCGCGCGATACGGTCGGGCTCGGCGAGTTCGAGCACCGCGGCGATATTCTGCTCGACCGTCATCCCGCGAAAGATCGACGTTTCCTGCGGCAGATAGCCGAGACCCAGAATCGCACGGCGATACATCGGCAGCGAGGTGATGTCGGCGCCGTCGAGCATGATGCGACCGGCGTCGGGCTTCACCAGTCCCATGATCGAATAGAAGCAGGTCGTCTTGCCGGCGCCGTTCGGACCGAGCAGGCCGACGACCTCGCCCTTGCCGACCGACAGCGACACGTCGGAGAGCACGACGCGCTTGTCGTAGCTTTTGGCAATCGACACGACCGCAAGGCCGTTGCCTGCCGCCGCATCCTCCTGGACATGCGCAGTATGTTCGGCGACGCCATGATCGGCATCGGACAGCGTCGCAAGCTTCGGTTCGTCGGTCATAGGCGGGCGTTACCCGAGGAGCGGCGCCAGCGTCAATCTGGCAAGATTATTGCATTCGGTCGGGGTGGGG
>CAZSMB010000228.1:0-3543 GCA_964607625.1 uncultured Sphingopyxis sp.
GAGCATCTCGTTTACACCGAGAGGGTCGGCGGTTCGAGCCCGTCAGCGCCCACCACCGTCGATCGCCGCTATCCAGAATGCGGCATCCGCTATTGAGCGGAGTCGGGCAATTGCCATTTGGCGGTCGCCGTTCCGTCGCCATCCTTCGCATCATCGGCAACCGTCGCACCCGCGCCGTCGCTCGCCAGGATTTTGTGCAGCATCGCGGCGCCGGGGCCATCGAGTTCGACAGGCAGGGTTCCGCGCATTACGGCCCAGCGCAGCAATTGGTAGTTCGCCGCCGATCCCTCGGCGATCTTGTCGTCGGCGACGTCGACCGAGGGCAGGGGCAGCGCGGGCGGCACCAGTTCGATCGTCCAGCCCGGGCGCGCCTTTTGCAGACGGAGTTCGAGGGCGCGATAGGCAGCGAGCCCGGCGTCGGGCAGCTGCGCCGCGCGCACCGTCGCGCGCTTCTTTTCATTGTCGACCGTGACGTCGCCTTCGCCAACGCCGGCGAGCAGCGCGAGATCGTGACTGATATTGGCATTGTCCCGCTCGGTCCGGGCGGCGATGTCGCGCATCTGTTCCATATTGCTGCGTGCCGCGGCGAGGTCGACCGAGGCGCCGATCAGATATTGATCGAGGGTCACGCTCGTGTCGCGGCCCAGCCGCTTTTCGATCGCGGCCTCGACCTTGGCATCGGCGCCCTGCTGCGCGGCGCGGGTCAGGATCGATGCCTGCACCACGATCGGCGACCCCGTCGCGTCGACGGCGAAGTCGGTGATCCGGCTGGGACTGGGAAAGACATCGCGGATCGCGGCGCGCGCCTGGGTCTGCACGGTCGCTTCCCATGCGATTTGCCGCAGCGAAAAGCCGAGCGGCACCGCGAGCAGCAGGAAAGAGGCGACGATGACGAACGTCTGCCAGCGCGTCTGGTCGGGCGACAGGGTAGCCGAAAAGCCATAGGCGCGCGCGACGATCGCCGCCGCGAGCGCGATTGTCATGAAGTTGGTGAAGAAGAGCATCAGCGCCCCGCCGAAAATGCTCCATTGCGCGGTCGCCAGACCGAAGGCGACGACTGCGAGCGGCGGCATCAGCGCGGTGGCGATCGCGACGCCGATGATCGTCCCTTCACGCCCGCGAACGACGGCATAGGCGCCCGCGAGCGCCGAGAAGAGCGCGACGCCGAGGTCGAACAGGTTGGGGCGCGTGCGCGCCGCGATCTCGCTCGTCACCGCCTCGAGCGGCGAAGCCTTGACGATCAGGACGCACAGGAGCAGCGCGACGAGCACCCCGCCCATCAGCGTCCGGACGCAATCCTTCATCCAGCGAAAGTCGCCGGTTGCGATCGCGAAGCCGAGTGCGATGATCGGACCCATCAAGGGCGCGAGCAACATCGCGCCGATGATTACCGCGACGCTGTTCTGGAGCAGGCCGAGGATCGCAATTGCCGCCGACATGGCGGTCATGAAGGCGAAACGGTTCGACCAGTCGCCGTCGTGACCGATTTTCTCTATCACCGCGACCTGGTCGATCTGCGCGACCTCTTCGGCCCAGCGCTCGCGGAAATTGACGATGCGGCGAAGCAGCGTCCAGCGCCAATGTTTCGCGGTCCCGCTCACCTTGTCGGCGACCGTTCCCTTGACATCGTCGGCGATCTGGTCCGTCGCCGGCTCCGCCGCCTTTTCGGTCACGCAGCGAGTTTCCTCAGCACATAGTGCAGGATGCCGCCGTTCATATAATATTCGAGCTCGTTCGCGGTATCGATGCGGCAGAGCGTGTCGAAGCTGAACGTCGAACCGTCGGGGCGCGTGACCTCGACCGTCACCGTCTGGCGCGGCTTGAGATCGGCGATGCCGGTGATGGTGAAGCTGTCGTCGCCGGTCAGACCCAGCGTTTCGCGCGTGTCGCCGTCCTGGAACTGGAGCGGGAGCACGCCCATGCCGACGAGGTTGGAGCGGTGGATGCGCTCAAAGCTCTCGACGATCACCGCGCGGACGCCGAGGAGGTTCGTGCCCTTCGCGGCCCAGTCGCGCGACGAGCCGGTGCCATATTCCTTGCCCGCGACGACGACGAGCGGGGTGCCGTCGGCCTTGTGGCGCATTGCGACGTCGTAGATCGGCAGGATTTCGTCGCCGTAGCGCGACATGCCGCCTTCGACGCCGGGGACCATTTCGTTGCGGATGCGGATGTTGGCGAAAGTGCCGCGCATCATGACGTCGTGGTGGCCGCGGCGTGAGCCGTAGCTGTTGAAGTCGGCCTTGTTAACCTGATGTTCCATAAGCCATTTTCCGGCCGGGCTGTCCGCCTTGATGCTGCCCGCGGGGCTGATGTGGTCGGTCGTGATGCTGTCGCCCAGAATCGCGAGCGGCTTCGCGCCGACGATATCGGCGACCGGCGCCGGGGTCATTTCCATGCCGTCGAAATAGGGCGGGTTCGCGACATAGGTCGAGCCGGCGCGCCACTGATAGGTGTCGCTGCCTTCGACCTCGATCTTTTGCCAATGCTCGTCGCCCTTGTAGACATGGGCGTAGCGCGCCTCGAACATGTCGCGGTCGACCGCGCCGGCGATCGCGTCCGACACTTCCTGATTGGTCGGCCAGATGTCGGCGAGGAACACGTCCTGGCCGTCCTTGTCCTGTCCGATCGGGGTCGAGGTGAAATCCTGCGTCACCGTGCCCTTGAGCGCATAGGCGACGACGAGCGGCGGCGAGGCGAGGAAATTCGCGCGCACGTCGGGCGACACGCGGCCTTCGAAGTTGCGGTTGCCCGACAGGACCGACGCGGCGACGATGTCGTTACCGTTGATCGCCGACGAGATCGGTTCGGCGAGCGGCCCCGAATTGCCGATGCAGGTCGTGCAGCCATAGCCGACGAGATTGTAGCCGATCGCGTCGAGATGATCCTGAAGGCCCGCCTTTTCCAGATAGTCGGTCACGACCTGCGACCCCGGCGCGAGCGACGTCTTGACCCACGGCTTGGGCTTCAGCCCGCGCTCGTTCGCCTTTTTGGCGACGAGCCCCGCGGCGATCATCACGCCGGGGTTCGAGGTGTTGGTGCAGCTGGTGATCGCGGCGATCACGACGTCGCCGTCGCCGATGTCGTGGTCCTTGCCCGCGACCGGCACGCGCTTGGCCGCATCCTTGTTGTAGAGTTTCTTGAGGTCGGCGTTGAACACGTCGTCGACTTCGGTCAGCACGACCTTGTCCTGCGGGCGCTTCGGCCCCGCGAGGCTGGGGACGACGCTGGCCATGTCGAGCTCGAGCGTGTCGGTGAAGACGGGGTCGGGCATGCCGGCGTGGCGCCACAGCCCCTGCGCCTTCGCATAGGCCTCGACCAGCGCGATATTGTCTTCGCTGCGGCCGGTCAGGCGCATGTAATCGAGCGTCTTGTCGTCGATGCCGAAAAAGCCGCAGGTCGCGCCATATTCGGGCGCCATGTTGGCGAGCGTCGCGCGGTCGGCGAGGCTGAGGCTGTCGAGGCCGGGACCGTAATATTCGACGAAGCGCCCGACGACGCCCTTGGCGCGCAGCATCTGCGTCGCGGTGAGCACGAGGTCGGTCG
>CAZSMB010000229.1:0-3530 GCA_964607625.1 uncultured Sphingopyxis sp.
AAATTCCTCTTCAACGCGCTCCTTTACGGCGCCGCAGACCGCAGCCCGTAACCGGACAGGCAAGTATCGACCGGACCGAAAGGTTCACCGGCATAAAGTCGTGATGAAGGGGATCGCGTAAATGTCGCATTCCAGATTCGATGCCGGGAAAATCCGGCTGCCGCAGACGGCCGGTTGCTTGACCATATTCAAGCCCGGCCGTCGGTTTTGGCATAGACCGGGAAATGATCTGCCTCGCCATAGCCCGCGATCGGATCGATCGTTGCAAGACCCGCCATGTCAGCATCGCTGATAGCGAAATCGACATCGGCGTTGCTTCGCATGTGCGCGGGGGTGGCCGTCTTGGGAAGCGGGAGCAGTCCAAGTTGCAGCAGATAGCGGACGGCCAGCTGCGGCACGCCGACGCCATAGCGCGCGGCGATTTCGGCGACCTCCGGGTTCTGCAAAATCTCGCCGTGGCCGAAAGGTGAATAGGCCTCGACGAGAATATCCTTGCTCTTGCAATATTCGATGACGTCGAACGGCGTGTTGCTGATGTGCGCCAGGATCTGGTTTACCGCTGGCGGAACGCTCGCATTGTCCAGAATATTGTCGAGATCGGCTTCCTCGAAGTTGGACACGCCGATCGCGCGCAGTTTGCCGGCTGCAAGCGCCTCCTCAAGCGCGCGCCAGGCTTCGAGATTGCCTTCGAAGAAATGGCCGCCCGCGCGGTATTCGGCCCAGGGTTGAGGGCTGTGGATGATCATCATGTCGATCATATCGAGGCCGAGTGCTTTCAGCGATCCGTCGATCGCGTCGCGCGCTTCGTCCAGCGACTTGATCTCGGCAGCGAGCTTGGTCGTGACGAAAATCTCGTCGCGGGCAATGCCGCTCGAGCGCACGCCTTCGCCGACCCCGCGCTCATTGGCATAGGCCTGCGCGGTGTCGATATGGCGATAGCCAGCCGCCAGCGCCTCGCGCACGGCCTCAGCCGCGTTGCCATCCTCGATCATCCAGGTGCCGAAGCCGATCCTGGGAATTTCGATGCTATTGTTGAGCGTATAGGTTTCCTGCAGGATCATGGGAGCTGTCCTTTGAATATTGGGTGGTCTGAATTTGGTGTGGCCGCGGCTCAGGCGCCGGGGCCGTAGCCCGGCTTCTTGGTCAGCATGTCCCATCGGCCGGCAATTTCGGGGGCATAAACCCTTTCCATCCAGTCGACGGGAGCAATCTCGACAAAGGATACCGACACCGATTCCTCGCCATAAGCCAGGATGTCGGTGACGCTGTCGACGATCGCCTGGCTCAGGCGCTCCTTCTGTTCGGCCGATTTGCCCGGCCACAAGCTGACGGTGACATGCGGCACCGGATCAATCCTTGCCCGATCCGGCGAGATATTCTTCGTCGGTGACCTTTTCCATCCAGGTAACATTCTTGCCGTCGAGTGCTTCCTGAAGGGCGATATGGGTCATCCCCTCATGCGGGGTCGCGCCGTGCCAATGCTTCTTGTCGGCGGGGCACCAGAGGATGTCGCCGGCGTGGAATTCGAGTTTCTCGCCGCCTTCGACCTGCGTCCAGCCGATGCCTTCGGTCACGATCAGCGTCTGGCCGAGCGGGTGCGAGTGCCACGCGGTGCGCGCGCCCGGTTCGAAATGGACGATCGCACCGGTCAGGCGCGAGGGCTGCTCGCGCTGGAACATCCCGGTGATCGTCGCCTTCCCGGTGAAATATTCCTCCGGACCTTCGGCGGTCTGCATTTCGTCCTTGCGGGTGATCTCCATGGTGTTGGCTCCTTGCTGGGCGGAAGCATCGCCAGTCGACAGTATTGCCGCACCTGCCATCAATGCGGGGGTCCATGTGTTGGCCATCGTTGCAGCTCCTGCGGATTTCGGGGCGAGTCCATCTCGTCCTCGCACAAGCAAGATAGTCGCGCGGTGCTGCAACCATAAGATCGCTCCCAGGCAATGAGATGGTGAACAACGCTCAACAATGGGCTAGATTGGGCGTCATGCAGATAAGCCGAAGCGACCTTGCAGATTTTGCCTATTTCATGGCGATTGCCCGCCATCGCAGCTTTCGAAAGGCCGCTACCGAACTCGGCGTGACGCCCTCCGCTCTCAGTCACGCCATGACAGCCTTGGAGGAGCGGCGCGGAGTTCGATTGTTGAACAGGACGACGCGTAGTGTCACCTTGACGGCTGCCGGCGAAGACCTGTTCACGATGGTGGGCGATCCGCTCGAGAAGATCGCCGAGGCCTCGGAAAACCTCAACCGCTTCCGTGACCAGCCGGCTGGCCGCGTCCGCATCAACATACTCGAAGATGCGGCGACGCTTTTGCTGGGCCCGGTCATGCCCGTCTTTGTCGATCGCTATCCCGACGTGCAGATCGACGTCAGTGTCACCAACCGGTTGGTCGATGTCATCGCGGAGGGCTTCGATGCGGGCATACGTTATGGCGGCACGGTTCCCGAAGACATGGTCGCGCAGCGCCTGTCGCCGGAGATCGAGTGGATCGCAGCGGCGTCGCCGGCCTATCTCGATCGCTATGGCGAGCCCTCGCATCCGAAAGATCTTGAGCAACATCGCTGCATCGGGATCCGGCTTGGGAACGACCAGATCTATCGCTGGGAGTTCGAACGGGGCGACGAAGAGATTAGTATTGCGACGCCCGGACCGGTCACGCTCGATGAGAGCCACGCCACGGTCCAGTCCGCACTGGCAGGGGTCGGCATCCTGTACGGCGCCGAGCCCGTCCTTCGCCCCTATCTCGGCGATGGCAGGCTTCGTATGATTCTGGGGGAGTGGGCCTCTCCGGGCGAAGGCTTCCACGTCTATTATTCCAGCAGGCGCCAGGTACCGACCGCGCTCCGCCTCTTGATCGATCTTATCCGGGAAGTGCGCCCGCTTGGCTTGTGACCGCAATGTCTTGTTCGAAACGCCCCGGATCGCCCGCTGCCCTATCGGCTCATTATCGAACAGCGGCTAAGGTCGGCCCCGTTACCCACATGCCGCCGGACCCCAACGGCCCTTTTTGCTATCCCCGCGGACACTTCGGACTTGAATCCGTTCTGCTGGGATTAGTTGCAGCGGCGGGAGCAATGCGAGAACGAAGCGCCTTGTCGGAATTTGGGTCAGCTTCCGCGGAATGCAGCAAAGGCCAATGGTGCCGGGGGCGGGATATCATTGAGACACAAGATTCTGAAAACAAATTGATCTTTTCGATTGCAATTTTTTACCGCCAATCTGTGCGATTTCGGGGCTTCGATGCCATAATTCGCTGGTACATGCTCCCCTTGCGATGAACGAATTACGGCTGGCGTCTGCAAACATCTCTTGCCATTATATGTAGGCACCTACATAATAATGATATGCCGATACCTCCCCCCTCGCCCCGAGCGCCACTAACCTCTTCCCGGCGACTGAGCCGCAGATCGTTCATCGGCGGTGTTGCCGCAGCGGGCCTTATGCTTCCGGAGCGCGCGAGCGCGCGCGCAACGAATTTCGCAGGGCTTGATCGCTTTATAGAAGAGCAGATGCGAGCCGCTGCCAT
>CAZSMB010000230.1:0-3512 GCA_964607625.1 uncultured Sphingopyxis sp.
GAAGCGAATGGATCGTCACTTCCCGCGCTTTCATTTCGACAGCCTCGCCCTTGCGCGCACGGTCATAGGCGCGCTCTCCATCGACCTTGATCGCTGAAAAGGCCGGCGGCACCTGTTCGATCGCGCCGGTGAAGCGCGGCAGCACCGCCTCCACCTCGGTCAGCGTCGGACGGACCTCGCTGGTCGCGACGACCTCGCCCTCGGCATCGAGTCCCGCGGTCTCGGCGCCGAACGCGATCGTGAACGCATAGGTCTTGCTCGCGTCGAGCATCCGTCCGCACAGCTTGGTCGCCTCCCCCAGCGCGATCGGCAGCACGCCCGATGCGAGCGGGTCGAGCGTCCCGCCGTGGCCGACCTTGACCTTGCCGAGCCCCGCCTCGCGGCACACGCGCTTCACCGCGCCCACCGCCTGCGTCGAGCCGAGGCCCACCGGTTTGTCGAGGATGATCCAGCCGTTCATGCGCCGCGGCTAGGGCGCATGGGCCGGGCTTGTCAATTTGCCTTGGGCTTTTCGGCCTTGTCGTCCGCGATGTCCTTGGCCTTGTCGCGCCTCGACGGCGGCGGCGCCGAGTTGACGAACGACACCAGCGGACAGCGTTCGCCGCGCACGATCAGCGTCGCAAAACGGTCGAGCCGCGACGTGCCGCGCGTTTCGAACCCGATCGCATTGGCGAAGGCCAGGTCGCGGCAGATGCCGGCAAACTGGCCGTAATACCAGTCACCGCGACGATCCTTGATCCATATCCCGCGTTCGCGATCGGCCTCCCAGCTGCGGATCGTGGTGTCGCTCGGAAAGACGATGCTCGCCTCGGCGCCGATTTCGCGCGCGGCGGCTCCGGTCGTTTTTGCAGCGGGCTCGTCGGCCGCCGCCGCCGAAAGGGGTAGCAGCGCGGCGGCCAGGGAGAGTGCGAGATTCCGTATCATGCCGCCGCATTTAGCAGTATGCGGCTGAACCGAAGCTGACCCGCCCTTCTCCTCTTCCCATGAAGGGGCTTAACCGCCGATCACCCATTCGTCGGCCAGCAACGACCAGAGCCCCGTATCGCGCACATGGCCGGTCCAGGTGATCCGTTCGGACCGCAGCACCCCTTCCTTGGTGCAGCCCAGCTTTGCGACCGCGGCCTGGCTGCGCGTGTTGCGCTCGTCGATGCGGAACTCGACGCGGCGGATCCCGACCGCGAAGGCATGATCCAGCATCAGCGTCTTCACGCGCCGGTTGAAACCGGTGCCGCGCGCGTCGGGGTGGATATAGCTGTTGCCGAGTTCGATCGTCTGGGCCGACATGTCGGGGCGCAGCCATGCGGTCATCCCGACCAGCCGTGCGCCATCGAGGATTGCATAGGGCATGCGGCTTTCGTGCCCGGTGAGCGCGTCGAAACTCGCATCGAAATGATCGGGATCATAGCTCGACGAATAGATCGGCCAGATTTCGGCATCGGCGGCGCAGGCGGCGCGCAGCGCCTCGCGGTGCGGTTCGCCGAGCTTGACGAGCCGCAGGTCGCCGTCGGCGAGTTCGGTATAGAGGCGATCAAGCATCGGCGGGCATCGCCGCCGCCTCGCGGCGCTTTTCCATGAAGTGCCGCCGGCACATCGCGACATAGCGGTCGTTGCCCCCGATCTCGGTCTGCGCGCCCTCGACCACCGCGCGGCCGTGGTCGTCGACCCGCAGGTTCATCGTCGCCTTGCGCCCGCATTCGCACACCGCCTTCAGCTCGACGAGCGCGTCGGCCAGGCCGAGCAGCGCCGCCGAGCCGGGGAACAGGTTCGCGGCGAAATCGGTGCGCAGGCCATAGCAAAGCACCGGGACATTCGCCTCGTCGGCGAGTCGCGCGAGGCCCAGCACCTGATCGCGCGTCAGGAACTGCGCCTCGTCGACGAGCACACAGGCGAGCGGGCGCTGCCGGTTCTCGGCGCTCACCGCCGCCCATAAATCGCTGTCGGGATCGAACTTGTGCGCGTCGGCGAGCAGGCCGATCCGGCTCGTGATCTGGCCCGCGCCATAGCGATCGTCGAGCGCCGCGGTCCACAACATCGTGTCCATGCCGCGCTCGCGATAGTTGAAGTCCGCCTGCAACAGCGTCGTCGATTTGCCCGCGTTCATGCTGGCATAGTAGAAATAGAGCTTGGCCATGCGCCGAGCGATAGCGCGGAGTCGAACGGTCCACCAGTGGCCAGCGGAACCGACAGAGAGGGAAACGCCATCATGCGCAGCGCGATCTGGGTTTTGAATATTTTTGCGACCATATGGTGCGCCGCCGCGATCCTGATATCGGGCTGGCCCACGGGATTTCTGGTCGTGCCATTATGTGTGGCCGTGGCGTGCGCAGCCTTTGCGGGCCACCATGCGCCGCGACCGCGCGACCGCGGCCAGCAGGCAGCAGCATGGAAGGCGGTGTCGCTATGGGGCGGTATCGAACTAGCGGCGATCGTCGTTGTCGCCGCCCTGCTCGTCCGTTTCGGCGCGCACGCGGCCGTAATGCCCGCGGTGGCGATCATCGTCGGGCTGCATTTCCTGCCGCTTGCGTCGAGCATCGGCGTACCGTTGTACCGGGCGACCGCCGCAGGACTGATCGTGGCCGGCGCGATCGCGCTGGTCCTGCCCGCACCGATGCGACCCGCAGCCGTAGGGATTTCCGCCGCCGCGATCCTGTGGTCGAGCTGCGCAGCGATACTGGTGCGCGGCCGCCGCGCAGAGCCGTAGCGCGGGGCGCAAGCCGAATCAGGCGGCGCCGAGCAGCGCCCGGAACCGCCCCGGATGCGGCAGCAGGTCGGCGAGCGTATAAGTGTCGAGATGCGATGTGAACGCCGCGAGCGCGCCCGCGAGCGCGCCCTGCAACCCGCAGCCGCCGCGCACCGGACAGGTCGATCCGGCAGGGTCCATACATTCGACGAAGCCGCCCAGATTTTCGAATTCGCGCACGATCGCGCCGACGGTCACGTCCCCGGCTGGCCTGGCAAGGCTCAGCCCCCCGCCCCGCCCGCGCCGCGCGCGCACATGGCCGAGTGCCTGCAACCGCTGTGCCACTTTGGCGAGATGGTTGCGCGAAATGCCATATTGGCCGGCGATCTCGTCGACCGACATCTGCCGCTCGGTCGCCGCCAGCGCCATCAGGATGCGTAGCGCATAGTCGCTGTGGAGGCTTAATCGCATATAAGTGGTATATGAAATATTGCTTTTACCGGCAAGGCCGATAAACAGGCATCTGGAATACATATTATCGAGTCGTGCGATGCAAAAGCGTACCGTTCCCGCCCACCCCCACGCGATCGCCGCGCGCGAAGACCGCCGCACCGCCGCCATCGCGATGGGCGTCGACGAGGTTTTCATCGCGACGCTGGTCGATCGCTTCTATGCCGCGATCCGGGACGACGCCGAACTTGGGCCGATCTTCGACGCGCGGGTCGACGACTGGCCCGCCCACCTCGCGCAGATGAACCGCTTCTGGCAGTCGATCCTGCTCGGCGCCGGCAATTTCACCGGGAATCCGATGATGAAGCATCTGGCGATCCCG
>CAZSMB010000231.1:0-3495 GCA_964607625.1 uncultured Sphingopyxis sp.
GGCAAACGGAGTTTGGGTTTGAACGAAGCCGATTTCATCGCCCGCTTGCGCGGCATCGCGACCGATCCGGCAGCGCGCGGGCTTGCCGACGATGCGGCGGTGCTCGATGGTCTGGTGCTTACGCACGACATGATCGTGGAGGGCGTTCATTTCCTGCCCGACGAAGCCCCGCAGGACGTCGCGTGGAAGCTCGTCGCCGTGAACCTCTCCGATCTTGCCGCGAAGGGCGCGGCGCCGGTCGGCGTGCTCCTCGGCTACAGTCTGACCGGCGACACCGGCTGGGACGAGGCGTTCGCCGCCGGGCTCGAGGTCGCGCTGCGCCGTTTCGGAGTGCCGCTGCTCGGCGGCGATACGGTGCGCGTACCCGCGGGGGCGCCGCGCAGCTTCGGACTGACCGCGCTCGGCCGCGCGCCCGGCAGCGGTGTGCCCGCGCGCAGCGGCGCACGTCCGGGCGACCAGCTATGGGTCACGGGCACGATCGGAAACGCCGGCGTCGGCCTCGCGATGCGGCTGGGCGAGATCGAGCCGAACGAAACCTGCCTGGCCGCCTATTGCCGTCCGCAGCCGCAGATGACGCTGGGACAGGCGCTGGTGCCGCATGTCCATGCGATGATGGATGTCTCCGACGGCTTGCTGATCGATGCCGAGCGCATGGCGGAGGCGAGCGGGTGCCAGTTCACGCTGATGCTGGACGCGGTACCGCTCTCCGCCGCGCTGCTGGCGGTGCGCGCCGACGTGCTCGACACGCGGCTCGCGGCCGCGACCGCGGGCGACGACTATCAACTGCTCTTTGCCGCGGACCCGGGCGAGGCGGACACCATCCGGACGATCGCCGAAGGTCTGAACATTGCCGTCACCGCGGTCGGTCATGCCGGGGTCGGTGACGGGCTGGTGCTGATTCACCGCGCGCGCCACGTCGCGCTGCCCGATCGCCTAGGTTTCACGCATTGATGTTAAAACCGGCGGAATTCCGAAGAAAAACCGGGGTTGCCCTGCGCCGCCATTCTTCCCATAACTCGGCGTCCAAAATTTGGGGCGGTCGCATCAGGGAGAGAGCGAACCGGCAACAATAAGTCGGACGTGCTCGACTGCTACGCTGTGACCCCTCGTCAATGGGGAAGGAACAGACACGCATGAATCCGGTCTTGATCGCGATAGCGTGCGGCCTTTTGGCCGTGCTCTATGGATTCATTACCTCGCGGCAGGTGCTCGGCGCCTCGGCGGGGAATGAAAAAATGCAGGAAATCGCCGGCGCCATCCAGGAAGGCGCACAGGCTTATCTGAAACGTCAATACAGCACGATCGCCATCGTCGGCGTCGTTGTCGCGGTCATCGTCGCCTGGGCGCTCGGCCCGGTTTCGGCGGCCGGTTTCGTCATCGGGTCGATCCTTTCGGGCGTCGCGGGATTCATCGGCATGAATATCTCGGTGCGGTCAAACGTACGCACCGCCGCAGCCGCGCAGAAAGGGCTGCAATCGGGCCTGACGCTGGCGTTTCGCGCCGGCGCGATCACCGGCCTGCTGGTCGCCGGCCTGGCGCTGCTCGCGATCTCGGTCTTCTATTGGGTGCTGACGACACAGATGGGCAAGACGGTGGGCGGCGACGATCGCACGGTCGTCGACGGGCTCGTCGCGCTGGCGTTCGGCGCCTCGCTGATCTCGATATTCGCGCGTCTCGGCGGCGGCATCTTCACCAAGGCCGCCGACGTCGGCGCCGACCTGGTCGGCAAGGTCGAGGCGGGCATTCCGGAGGACGATCCGCGCAACCCCGCGGTGATCGCCGATAACGTCGGCGACAATGTCGGCGACTGCGCCGGCATGGCCGCCGATTTGTTCGAAACCTATGTCGTCACCGTCGGCGCGACGATGGTGCTGACCGCGCTGCTGCTCAAGGGCGCCGGCGAGATGCTGTCAGGACTGATGGCCTTGCCGCTGCTGATCGGCGGTGTGTGCATCATCACTTCGATCATCGGCACCTATTTCGTCCGCCTCGGCGGGTCGAACAACGTGATGGGCGCGATGTACAAGGGCTTTCTTGTCTCGGCGGTTCTCGCCGTCCCGGCGATCTGGTTCGCGACGCAGCATGTGCTCGGCGGCATGGATACCGTGATCGGCGGCGCGCTCGTCGATGCGGGCGAAGCGACCGCGATCGGCGGGCAAGTGGTCGCGGCCGAAGGCGTTTCCGAAGTCGTCGGCGGTTTCACCGGCATGGACCTCTTCTGGTGTTCGCTGCTCGGGCTCGTCATCACCGGGCTGATCATCTGGATCACCGAATATTACACCGGCACCAATTTCCGTCCGGTGCGCTCGATCGCCAAGGCGTCGGAAACGGGCCACGGGACCAATGTGATCCAGGGCCTTGCCATCAGCCTGGAGGCGACGGCGCTGCCGACGCTGGTGATCGTCGCCGGCATCATCATCGCCTATCAGCTCGCCGGGCTGATCGGTATCGCCTATGGCGCGACCGCGATGCTGGCGCTTGCGGGGATGGTCGTTGCGCTCGATGCCTATGGCCCGGTAACCGACAATGCCGGCGGCATCGCCGAAATGGCGGGGCTCGACGACAGTGTGCGCGAAAAGACCGACCTGCTCGACGCGGTGGGCAACACGACGAAAGCGGTGACCAAAGGCTATGCGATCGGTTCGGCGGGGCTTGCCGCGCTGGTGCTGTTCGCGGCCTATACGACCGACCTTCGGGAGTTTTTCCCGTCCCTGACCGTCAATTTCAGTCTCGAGAACCCCTATGTCATCGTCGGGCTGCTGCTCGGCGCGCTCTTGCCCTATCTCTTCGGGGCGATGGGCATGACCGCGGTCGGCCGCGCGGCGGGCGACGTTGTCAAGGACGTGCGCGAGCAGTTCGCGAACGACCCCGGCATCATGGCGGGCACGTCGAAGCCCCAATATGCGCGCACGGTCGACCTCGTCACCAAGGCGGCGATCAAGGAAATGATCGTCCCCTCGCTGCTGCCGGTGCTCGCGCCGATCGTCGTCTATTTCGTGATCTCGGCGGTAGCGGGTCAGGAGAACGGCTTTGCCGCGCTCGGCGCCCTGCTGCTCGGCGTGATCGTCGGCGGCTTGTTCGTCGCGCTCTCGATGACGTCGGGCGGCGGCGCGTGGGACAATGCCAAAAAATATATCGAGGACGGCAACCACGGGGGCAAGGGCAGCGAAGCCCACAAGGCGGCGGTGACGGGCGACACCGTCGGCGATCCTTACAAGGATACCGCGGGCCCGGCCGTCAACCCGATGATCAAGATCACCAACATCGTCGCATTGCTGCTGCTCGCGGCGCTGGCGGGACACGCCGTCGGCTGACCCCGCCCTCGGGTGGCAACGAAGCCCCGCCGGAGCGATCCGGCGGGGCTTTTCGTGTCTGGAGGATGCACGGTCGCGATGAACGCCGGACGACCGGCCGGTTCACGCGAAAGTAAGCCTTTGCTGCTAGACGTGATCGCCGTCACTGCGCAGATGGTCGGGGCGTGCCATGGCCAGTGTA
>CAZSMB010000232.1:0-3369 GCA_964607625.1 uncultured Sphingopyxis sp.
AGCCACTCCTGCCATGCCTCAAGGTCATCGGACGCGATAGACACTTTGGGTGTGGCGAGAAGAGCCGACCAGGTCTGCCGCAAGGCGAAGGAGCAAATATCTTCCAATAGAGAAGAATGGCCCAATAGTGCGACATGTACGCGGTCCTGCCCGTTTGCGAGCGCGGCTTCCACAAGGTCACTATTGGCGAAGGCCTCGCGGACCGCAGTTTGATTTAGGGAAATGGGTCGAATCCGCGAATCTTCCCTTTCGAGCAGGCCTGGTGCTTTTCGCAGGGCGCGTCGAAGCTCGGGACTTTCGACCCGAACGAGAAGGTCTTCGTGACGGGTATGCAACTGGGCGCCGATATCGAGAGCGGCGCCGAGGTTGTTGGCGTCGTCCGAACCCCAGGCGATCACGCGCGATGCGCGCTCGGCCCCGGTATGGCGCAGCGAACCGGGACGCAGGTCGTCGAGAAGAATCACGCCGGCATCGATCAGAGCCTCCTGCCGTTCCGGCCGCGGCTCACTCTCCGCGAGCACGACAACTTCGCCCGTTCGCGCCAGGGCGATTGCCATCGCATCGGCCGCCCCATCTTGCGAATAAATCACGACATGGCCAGTCGCGATCGAAAGCAGATTGTGCGCAATGCGCTGGCGTCCCCATGCGATCGCAGTCCAGATGATCGCATAGACCGGGATGGCGGCTCCGAAGAAGCGGCCGAGCCACAGGAAGGGATTATGCAGAAGGTCGGATTGCGCCCGATTGAAATAGCTGTCCTGCGGCGCAAGAAAAGTGAAGGGATCGTAGAGCACGTCGGCGACGCGTGCCCCAAAGCCGGCCTCTGGACTTTCCTGCCAGGCGCCGATGCCCGTGAGAGCGAACCAGCACAGGATCAGGAAGGCGAAGATCGCGGGCCTGGCAATTGCACCGACCCGACTGCCGCGTCCGACCAGAACTGCCAGTCTTGCTGCGAGATTCGGGCCTTCGTCCTCTATGCGCATCGTACCCCCGTTTCTGATTGGCCGCACCGCGGACGTGCGCAGGTCAGGCGAGCGTGATAGGAAGATGTGATCCGGTGCGCAAACTGCGCTACGAGGCTTTCGCTTTCAGCCTCGCCCGGCTCCGGCAAAAGCCGGCAATCTCCTATTGGCCCAATTATGAGCGCCGGACAGGATGCTTCGCGTGCGAAAGCGACGACATCGCCCGCGCCGCCGGGGCCGGCGGAGGGCTGGCCATCCCACATTGCCAGCAGTCCATCAGCGCGGCTAGCCAGTTGCCGGGCAAGCGCAAGATAAGACCGCGGTGGGTGAGCTTGCAGGGTCGTCTCATCGGGTACGGAAGCGATGACCGTTCGATAACATGCCGTCTCGGCGAGCAGGTCGTATCGACGAACCATGCGCTCTTCTTCAGCGTCCGTCAGATCCATCCCATTGGCAAGCCGCGCACGAAAGGTTGCTTCGCCGTAAGGCAGACTATGCCACAGGTGCATTTCTGGAAAATAGGCGGCGATATCGGCGGCGATGATCAAATCGGCGCCCGCGGCGAGGCCATTTGCCGTCACGAGACGTACCTTCGATTGCGTAAGCGCCAGGATTTCCGAGCGCAGCGCGGTTATCAGGCCGGGCAGCAATTTGCCGAGCATGGCGCATGCCGAAGCGGACAGCCGCCGATGCCCGGTCACAGCGAGCACGAGAGCATCGCGAGGCGGGTAAGCCGCAGCCGCATTGACGGGCTTGCCTCTCATTGCTTCGGAAACAACCTTGCGAGCAATTGAGCGGCATCCCGATTGCCCGCCTGCGCAAGTTGGTTCAATATCCCGACGGCATCCATTTTGTCGTCGTCGGTGGCGCCGGGGTCCGTCAACAACGCGATGGCATAATTGATCCCCGCAAGCTCGTCGCCGGCGGTGTGGCCGCGGCGGGCCCAAAGCTTCGCTTCGGCGAAATCTACGGGCCCGCCTTCGCCTTTTCGTACCATTACCGAATAATCATTGATGGCCTCGACCAGTCCGGCCTGGGCCGCCGTCCTCAAGAGGCTCCTGGCCGTCTTTGCGTCGGGTGCGCCGTCTATCCCTACCTGATGCATCTTCCCGAGAATATAGCTGGCGTGGGCATGACCTTCGCGTACAGCGCGTTCCAGATGTTCGCGCTCCTCGGCATGCGCGCCTGCCTTGTTGGCCTGCATGGCGCGCAGGAAGTGCTCGTCCCCTGCCGGGGTGGTGGCATCGGGCTCGCTGCGCACCGCTTCTGTGGGCTGCGACCCGGCGTTGGACATCAGCAGCAGGTCGCCCCAGCGGGGATCGACTTCGCAATCGTAGCCCGCAGCACGCAGATCGGCCGACAGCGTGGCGAGATAGGCGCCCAGGCCGGACAGGTCCAGGCGGCCGCAAAGGCCGTGGTAGATCAGCCCGTCGAGCCACGGGGGTGCGAGATTGGCGATGTTGGTCTCGCCAGTGCGAAGCTCAGCATGGGACAGATAGTCCGCGAGCGAGAGCTGGCCACGCGCTTGCCGAACCGTGGCAGCCAGGCGGTGCGCAGCGCGGCGAGCAGACTCATGATCCGCATCGTCGGGTGCGGACGGATCGAAGGCCGCGCCCTCTAGCAGAAAAAGCTGGGCTTCGGCCTCGTCGAGATCGTCTTGCCAGACAAGAATCTCGATCTCGGCCGGTCCCTCACGAACGAGGTGGGCCCGAAAGACATCTTTCGTCTTCAGTGCTGTTCGTTGCGAAGCTTTCGGCATTTGGTTTGCAAAGTCGGACAAGCCCATGCGGCAGACAAACCTTCGCTGGGCGGCAGTATAGCTCGGTCCCGCAACTGCTCCGCCGTCACTGCGCGGGGGCGCCGAACCGAAGCGCACGACTTGCAGCACACCTTCGGCGCGGATGAGAAGCGACGCGCCATCGTCGTGACCAACCGCGTCGATCAGATCATAACCGCTGGGAAAGAGGAACGCTTCGGACGTTTCGTCCGATTTCTTTGAGTGAAGAGTGATACGGTCGTGTTGCAAGGCGGCGAAACCGGCATCGAACGCGAGCCGGTAGGTGACGCCCGGCAGCGAAGCGAGCGTCCAGTTTTTCCCACCATCGCTCGGCCCGTGGATATTTTCCAGGCTTTCGCGCAGCGGCACCGGCAGGTCGAGTGGCTCCGCCGGGGCATCGAAGCGAATAACCATGTCCTGCGCATCGAAGGTCACCATCATCGGTTCCGCGCCACTGGACAGAATAAAGCCTTGCGGAATCGCGATCACCTTCCCTTGGGGGCCAGCCATCGCTTGTGCGAGGATGCCGCGGTCCGGACAGCATGCGACGACCATCCATTCGCGCCGGTTGCTGCCCTTTCGCCCCAGCGAAACCAGAATGAGACCCACGCGGGCATCAGCGAGCCAGGC
>CAZSMB010000233.1:0-3360 GCA_964607625.1 uncultured Sphingopyxis sp.
AGCAGGTGTTCGGCGGCCACGGCTACATCGAAGAGCAGGGCATGAGCCAATATGTGCGCGATGCCCGCATCACGATGATCTATGAAGGCGCGAACGGTGTGCAGGCGATGGACCTTGTCGGCCGCAAGCTGGCGCAGAATGGCGGACGCGCGGTCCAGGCGCTGTTCGCCGTCGTCGATGCCGAATGCGCCGCGGCGAAGGAGGGGCCGCTGTCGGACCTCGCTTTGCGCCTCGAAAAGGCCAATGGCGAACTGAAGGCCGCGACGATGTGGTTCATGCAGAACGGCATGACCAACCCCAACAATGTCGGCGCGGGCGCGCATCACTACATGCACATCATGGGTATCGTCGCGTTGGGCCTGATGTGGCTGCGCATGGCCGAAGCGGCGCAGACGTCGCGGGACGAAGGTCGCGGCGATGCGGCGTTCCTCGATGCGAAGCTGGTGACGGCGCGGCACTTCGCCGAACGCTTCATGCCCGACGCCGGCGCGCTCCGCCGCAAGATCGAGGCGGGTAGCGAGGCGATGATGGAACTGACGCCCGAACAATTCTTCGCCGCCTGAGCTCTGCGATGCGCAACCATCGCCGCTGCCGCGCGTGTCTGCGGCGATGAGCGACGCCGACCTTTCTCCCATCGTCGCCGAAGGGCGCAATTGCTGGCGGATCGAACGCGCGAACAAGGCGCGGATGATCGTCGACGCCGCAAATTATTATGCGCTGCTTGCCCGGTTGATGGCGGGCGCCAAGGAACGCATCCTGCTAATCGGTTGGGATTTCGATCCACGCATATCGCTGACCCCCGAGGCGGACGGCAGCGGCGAAGCGCTTGGCCATTACATGTTGCGGCTCGCAAAGGACCGTCCGGATCGCGATATCGACATCCTGCGCTGGAACTTCGGCGGGCTGAAGCAACTCGCAATGCCGCGCATCGTGTCGATGGTGCTGCGCTGGAAGATCACGCGTTCGATCAGCTTTCGGCTGGACGGCGCGCACCCGGTCGGGTGCAGCCATCATCAAAAGGTCGCGGTATTCGACGACCATCTGGCCGTATGCGGCGGGATCGACGTCGGATCGCGGCGCTGGGATACGCGCGAGCACAAGGACGACGACCCGTGCCGGATCGCCCCCGACGGCGAGGCGTACATGCCCTGGCACGATTCGACGATGATTCTTGCCGGCCCGGTGGGCGAGGCGCTCGCCGAACTGGGCAACGAGCGCTGGCAGCGCGCGACGAAAAAGCCGCTGCGCGACCTGAGCGGTATCGGCGAGAATTGGCCCGACGATCTGGACCCGGATTTCCGTGATGTCGATGTCGCGATTTCGCGCACGCGCGCCGAATATGACGGCTATCCGGCGATCCGCGAGATAGAGCAGCTCTATCTGGACATCATCGCGGGAGCCAAGCACTTCATCTATTTCGAGAATCAATATTTCACGAGCGGCAAGATCGCCGCGGCGATCGCCGAGCGGTTGAACGAGGACGATGCCCCCGAATTCGTCATGGTCATGCCCGAGACCGCCGACGGCTGGCTGGAGCAGATGGCGATGGATGCGGCGCGCGTCGAACTGGTCCGCGAGATCGCCAAGGCGAAGCATGGCGACCGGTTGCGCGTCTATGTGCCGCACACGGCGGGCGGCGACCCGATTTACGTGCACGCCAAGACGGCGATCGTCGACGACCGCCTGATCCGTGTCGGATCGTCGAACATGAACAATCGCTCGATGGGACTCGACAGCGAGTGCGACGTGACGATCGACGCCGGCCTGACGGCCAATCGCGGCATAGAGCCGACGATTCGCAAATTGCGCGAGTCGTTGATGGCGGAGCATCTGGGGGTCGAGCCGGAAGATGTCGGACGCCATTTCGAACGGAGCGGGTCGCTGATCGAGACGATCGAGGCGCTGCGCGGCGACGGGCGCTCGCTCGAGCGACTCGACCTGATCGCGCCGGGCCCGTTCGACGAGTTTATCGCCGACAATGAATTGCTCGATCCGACGAGCCCCGACGCGATGTTCGAAGGGATCGCCGAGCGCGGGCTGAAGAAGAGCTGGCACCGCGGCAAGGCCTGGATGCGGCGGCACCGGCCATTTCGGCGGCGCGGCTGACCTCCCTTCGCGAAGGCCGATCAGTCCGCGAGTGACAGGATATGCCGCGCCTGCTTGAGGTGCGGCGCGTCGACCATCTTGCCGTCGACTTGCAGCACACCGGCGCCGGGATTCGCGGCGAAGGCGTCGACGATGGCCTGGGCGCGGGCGACGTCCTCCTCCGCCGGCGTAAAGGCGGCGTTGATCGGCGCGACCTGCGACGGGTGGATCGCCATCATGCCGGTGAAACCGTCGCGCCGCGCCCGCGTCGCATAGGCGGCGAGGCCTTGCTCGTCCCGGATGGCGGGAAACACGGTGTCGATCGCCGCGACGCCCGCGCCATGCGCGGCGAACAGCGTCAAGGCGCGCGCAACGCGATAGGGGTCGGTGTAGCTGCCGTCGGCCTCGCGGCTGGTTGCCGCGCCGATCGCGGCGGGCAGGTCTTCGGCGCCCCAGGTCAAACCGACGAGCCGATCGCGCGCCTCGCGATAGCTGCCGAGCGTAAAGATCGCCGCCGGCGTTTCGGTCGCGATCGGCAGGACAGGGGGCAAATGATCCGTATCGCCGCCTTCGCTGCGTAAAATCGTGTCGAGTTGCGCAAGGCTCGGCGCGCCTTCGGCCTTGGGAAGCATGATCGCATCGGGCGCGGCACCCACGATGGCGGCGATGTCGGCGGCGGTCATGTGCCCGTCGAGCGGGTTAACGCGTACCAAGGTGATGACCTCCCGCGTGCCCGCAAGGTAATCGGCGACGGCACCGCGTGCCATGTCCTTGTTCGCCGGCGAAACCGAATCCTCCAGATCGAGAATGATCGCGTCGGCGCCCGAGGCGGCGGCTTTGGCAAAGCGATCGGGGCGGTCGCCGGGGACGAAGAGGAGGGAACGCAGTCGCATCAGTCGGCCTTTCGCTTGATAAGGGCCGAACGCTCGCACTGGCAGACAAGTTCATCGCGCTGGTTGATGCAGCGATGAAGAAAGGTGACGATCCCGGCGTTCGGTCGCGATTTCGACTCTTTCAATGCGATCACCTCGCTTTCCGCGCGCAGCGTGTCGCCGAGGAACACCGGTCTGGGCATCACCAGCTTGTCGTAGCCGAGGTTGGCAACGAGTGTGCCGAGCGTGGTGTCGCCCACCGACAGCCCGACCATCAGGCTGAAGGTGAAGGTGCCGTTGACGAGAATCTGTCCGAATTCTGACGCCTTCGCGGCCTCTATGTCGAGGTGCAGCGGCTGCGGATTGTGCGTCATCGTCGTGAAGAGCAGATTGTCCGTCTCGG
>CAZSMB010000234.1:0-3325 GCA_964607625.1 uncultured Sphingopyxis sp.
GCTATCCCGGCTCGCGCCCGCTGTTCATCTATATCAAGAAGGCGCATGTCGGCGTCGTTCCGGGGCTGAAAGAGTATGTCGCGGAATTCCTGAAGGGCGCGGGCACCGGCGGCTATCTGGCCGAAAAGGGCCTGATCGTGTCGCCCAAGGCGGTGTCCGACGCGGCGAATGCCGCGGCGACGAACATGACCCCGCTCGACGGGTCGGTGCTGAAGTAAGTTTCCCTGCTGCCAACTCCATGTGCCCCCGCGAAGGCGGGGGCCCATCATCCACCCTCACGATCTTCAGCAAACATCGCCGAAAAACGATAGTGCAGGAGATGGGCCCCCGCCTTCGCGGGGGAACAGGATAAAATGGAATAGCCGAGACGTGACCTTCAACGCCGCCGCCTTGCTCCTCCTCATCCTCGGCCTCGCGCTGATCGGCTGGCTGGCCGGGCGCGCGCGGTCGGCGATGCTCGCGGGGCGCAGCGGCAGCCGGCTGCATTCGCGGCCGCAATATCATGGCTGGTACGTCGCGCTGTGGCTGTTCGCGCCGGCGGCGATCTTCCTCGCCATCTGGTCGAGCGTGTCGCCGGGGCTGATCACCAACCAGGTGCTGACGAGCCCCGCGGCCGAGAGCCTGCCCGCCTTCGGCTTCGAGCGCAGCGCGATCCTGTCCGACGCGCGCGCCGTCGCGCAGGGCAAGCAGGCGAAGGTGCGCCTGCCCGCCGCGGCGCCGCTGGTCGAACCCTATGAAGCCGCGACGCACCGCTATGCGTGGATCGGCATCGCCGCGATGCTGGCGCTGGCGCTGGCGGGCGGGCTTTACGCCTTCACGCGCCTCCGCCCCGATTTCCGCGCCCGCACGCGGGTCGAGCGGATCGTCATGGCGCTGTTGCTGCTCGCCTCGCTCGTCGCGATCCTGACGACATTCGGCATCGTGCTGTCGCTGCTCTTCGAATCCTTGCGCTTTTTCAGCCTGGTGCCGGTGAGCGAGCTGTTGTTCGGGACGCACTGGAACCCGCAGAGCGGTGCGCCGGTCGCGGACACCTTCGGCGGCATCCCGCTGTTCTGGGGCACGGTGCTGATCGGCGCGATCATCGCGATGATCGTCGCGATCCCGGTCGGCATGATGAGCGCCGTCTATCTGACCCAATATGCCGCGCCGACGGTGCGCAAATGGGTGAAGCCGTGCCTCGAGATCCTCGCGGGCGTGCCGACGGTGGTTTACGGCTATTTCGCCGCGCTGACCGTCGCGCCGGCGCTGCGCAATTTCGCGGTGGCGATCGGCATCCCCAACGCCTCGACCGAAAGCGCGCTCGCCGCGGGCATCGTGATGGGGGTGATGATCATCCCCTTCGTCTCGTCGATGGCCGACGACAGCATCAACGCGGTGCCGCAGGCGATGCGCGACGGCAGCCTCGCGCTGGGCGCGACGCCGAACGAGACGATCCGCCAGGTGCTGATCCCCGCCGCGCTGCCGGGCGTGATGGGCGGCATCTTGCTCGCGGTCAGCCGCGCGATCGGCGAAACGATGATCGTGGTGATGGCCGCGGGCCTCTCCGCCAACCTCACCGCCAACCCCTTTGCCAGCGTCACCACGGTGACGGCGCAGATCGTCAAGCTGCTGACCGGCGACCAGGAATTCGACAGCGCCAAGACGCTCGCCGCGTTCGCGCTGGGGCTGGTGCTGTTCCTCGTCACGCTGCTGCTCAACATCGTCGCGCTGCGCATCGTCAAAAAGTATCGCGAAGCCTATGAGTGATCCGACCGCCCCGACCGACTGGAAGGCCCCGACGATGCAGAAGCGCATCGCGCGCCGCTACGCCGCCGAGCGCCGCTTCAAGGCGCTGGGGCTGGGCGCGGTGCTGCTGTCGGGCTTCTTCCTCGCCTTCCTGCTGTTCGTGATGGTCGGCAATGGCGCGCGCGGCTTTACCTATACGCATGTCGCGGTGCCGATCGACTTCAAGGCGATGCCGCTGACGATCGACGCCGCGCGCCTGAACGACCCCGATGCCGACCAGGCGATCGCGAGCGCCGGGCTGGCCGACATCGTCGCCTTCGCCGCCGACGAGGCGCTGGGCGACGGCGGATCGGGCTTGATAAGCGAAAATGCGTGGAAGGAAGTGCGCAGCGAAATCAAGGCCGACCCCGAACTGCTGAACGGCAAGTCGGTGTTCGAGCTGCCCGCGTCGAGCACGATCGACATCGCCGCCAAGGAAGGCGCAAAGGGCGACCTGGGCGCGCGCGTCGATGCGCTGAAGCGCGACGGGCGGCTCTCGACCGGCTTCCACTGGCCGTTCTTCAGGAATGCCGACGCGACCGATCCCGCGGTGGCGGGTATCTGGGGGGCGCTCAAGGGGTCGCTGCTGACGATCTTCATCGCGTTCCTGATCGCCTTTCCGACCGGGGTGCTCGCGGCGCTCTATCTGGAGGAATATGCGCCGCGGAACCGCTGGACCGACCTGATCGAAGTATCGATCAACAATCTGGCCGCGGTGCCCTCGATCATCTTCGGCCTGCTCGCGCTCGCGGTGTTCATCAACTGGTTCGGGCTCTGCCAGGCAAGCCCGCTCGTCGGCGGGCTGACGCTCGCGCTGATGACGATGCCGGTGATCGTGATCGCGAGCCGCAACGCGATCAAGTCGGTGCCGCCGTCGATCCGCGACGCGGCGCTGGGCGTCGGGGCAAGTCCGGTGCAGGTGGTGTTCCACCATGTCCTGCCGCTTGCGCTGCCCGGCATCTTGACCGGAACGATCATCGGCATGGCGCGCGCATTGGGCGAGACCGCACCACTGCTGCTCGTCGGGATGCGCGCCTTCATCGGCGACGTGCCGGGCGGCATCTGCTCGCCCTCGACCGTGCTGCCGATGCAGATCTTCCTCTGGTCGGACGAGGTCGACCGCGGCTTCGTCGAAAAGACGTCGGCGGCGATCATCGTGCTGCTGATCGTGCTGCTGTCGATGAACGCGCTCGCAATCTATCTTCGCAACAAATTCGAAAAACGCTGGTGATCATGACCCAAGACGACCTCTCCATCACCGACCCCAAGATGCGCGCCAGCGGCGTCAGCGTCTTCTATGGCGAGAAGCAGGCGATCAACGACGTATCGATCGACGTCGGCACCGACCTGGTGACCGCCTTCATCGGTCCGTCGGGGTGCGGCAAGTCGACCTTCCTGCGCTCGCTCAACCGCATGAACGACACGATCGCGGGCGCGAAGGTGACCGGAACGATCGAACTCGACGGCGAGGACATCTATGCCCCGTCGATGGACGTCGTCCAGCTTCGCGCGCGCGTCGGCATGGTGTTCCAGAAACCGAACCCCTTTCCCAAGTCGATCT
>CAZSMB010000235.1:0-3318 GCA_964607625.1 uncultured Sphingopyxis sp.
TGTGCCCAGGCCATCCGCTTCCTCTCTACTTATATAACTAGGTTTGATATGAAGATGGGAGGCGTTTGTCCACCCCTCAGGCGAAGTGCAATTTGCGATATTTGCCGCGAAAATAGAGCAGAGGGTCGCGGCGGGGCTCGAAGATCGCCTTGAGGACGTGCCCGACGAGGAGGAAATGGTCACCGCCGTCGTGGACGGCATGGCGCGCGCATTCGAAGCTCGAGAGGGAGCCGGTGAGCACGGGAGTCCCGAACTCGCCGGTGATCCAGGGGGTTGCGGCGAAGCGGTCCTCGCCCTTCCCCGCGAAGCGGTTCGAGGTCGGCTGCTGGCCGATCTGGAGGACGTTGACCGCAAAGCGTTTGGCGTCGCGCAGATAGGGGGCGCTGCCGGCGCTGTTGGCGATGCATACGAGCAGCAGCGGCGGATCCAGCGAGACCGAGGTGAAGCTGTTTGCCGTGAGCCCGATCGGCGTGCCGTCGGGACACATCGCGGTGACGACGGTGACGCCGGTCGCGAAGCAACCGAGCGCGTCGCGGAAGGTGCGCGCGTCCGATCCCTCGCGATATTCGACAAGGCTCACGCGTTGCCCTCTTCGCGCGAAAGCCCTAGCCATTCATCGAACTGGTCGGATCGCCGCCGCATCATCAGCCGCGCGATATCCGCGTCGCCGTCGGCGATCGCGGCCAGTAAGCCGCACTGGAGCTTGCGGGCGCGGGCGCGGCGGGCGGCGTCGGAATAAAGGTCGAACCCCCGTTCGCCAAGGCCGAAGCTATAGCCGATCTCCATGACGAGTTCGACCACCGGATTGCCGCTCAGCGACGAGATCGTCCGCGCCATTTCGACTTCGCCGGCGATCAGGTCACGCGGGCTGTCGCGGTCGTCAAGCGTGGCGATGAAGTCCCGGAGCCGTTCGGCATCCGCCTCGGTGCGCAGACGCGCAGCGGCAGCAGCGGCGGCTTCGCCGATCGGGCGCGTAACCGCGATCACGTCGGCGAGCGTCGCGCCGCGCAGGCGCAGGAAATGGGTCAATGAGCGAATCGCGTCGCGCGCGTCTGGACGGTCAGCGAAATAGCCGCCTCCGGTACCGCGCCGGATACTGATCAGCCGGTCACGCTCGACCATCTTAGCGGCCTGCCGCAGCGTCGGACGGCTGACCGAAAGCCGCTGCAGCAAATCCTCCTCAGCGCCAAGATAGGCACCGGGATCGACGGCGAGACTGAGATCAGAAAGCACCCGCGCGGTTCGACTGACAAGCGTCTCGCTGCGCGCGCTTACGAGAGAGGTCATATCCATAACAGGTATCTGTTTAGGGAATAAAATTGCGATAATCCACATAAACCTTCGCTTGACTTATATAACTAGGTATCTTTTAATCTCACAATATGGAACGCGAGTCGCGAGGAGATTGCCCGATGAAACCCTTTGTTTTCAGCGCTGACAGCCACATCATGGAGCCTGCAGGCCTCTTCCTCGATGGCCTCCCCGCCTCACTGAAGGATCATGCTATCCACTCGCGTAAGGAAGGCGAGTTCCTGATCACAGGCACCAAGGACAAGATCATCCACCGCCTGCGGGTCGGCCAGCATCGCGAGAAGGAACTCGGCGATTCGCAGCGCAAGGGAATCCGGGAGATTCCGGGTCGACTAGAGGATATGGAGCTTGAAGGCATCGACGCCGAAATCTGCTTTCCCTCGCTCGGCCTGTGGCTCTATTGCCTCGACAATGCCGAAGCGGAAGCCGCGTCTGCGCGGCTCTACAACGACTGGAACGACAACTTCCTCGGCGCTCAGCCGAACCGGTTCGTGCGCTGCGGCATGCTGCCGGTGCTCGATTTCTCGAACACCCTCGCCGAACTCGACTATCTGGCGTCGAAGGGCTTCACCGCCGCGATGCTGCCCGCGACGACTCCGGGCAATCTGCCCAAATATAATGACGAGGCATGGGACCCGGTCTTCGCCAAAGCGGCGGCGCTCGGCATCGTGTTCGTCATGCACACCGGCACCGGCCTCGCGACGGTCGTGGTCGAACGCGGTCCCGGCGCGGCGATTATCAACTATGCGAACCAGATGAATGACGCCCAGCGCAGCGCAATGTATCTTGTCGCCGGCGGGGTACTCGACCGCAACCGCGGCGCAAAGGTCGCCTTCATCGAGAGCGGCGCGAGCTGGCTCGTCGCGCTCGCCGAGCGGATGGATGAAGTGTCAGTTGCACACGCCAATTTCGTGCGCCCCAAGCTCGACCGCTCGCCGAGCCAGATCATCGACGATCAGGTCTGGGCCAGTTTCCAGCATGATCGCGGCTGCATCGCCGCCGCCGCCGCCGAGCTTCCCGGGGCGAGGAATATCATGTGGGGATCGGATTACCCGCACGCGGAAGGCACCTTCCCGATCAGCCGCCGCATCGTCGACGAACTGTTCGAAGGCATGCCTGTCAGCGACGAAGTCCGCCGCGACATCCTGGGCCTCAACGCCGCGCGTTTGTTCGGCATCGAACCCGCGGTCCAGACGAGCGAAAAGGTCGCTGCCTGAACGACCGAGCGGCTGCGAACGGGTCAGTCCTCGGCGAGCGGGCGCGCTGTGCGGCCAGCCATGATCGCGGCAACCCCGCCGACGAGAAGGCAGCAAGACAGCAGGGCAAGCGCAGGACGCAGCGACAAATCGCCATAGGTCGGAGCGAAGAGTTGGCTGAGGAAGCCTGCCACCGTGCCGCCGAGCCCGACGCCGGCAAGGCCGATCACCATGTTGATCGTCGCCGACATCATCGCGCGCATCGTGTCGGGCACCTGCGCGAAGCAGAGCGCGATGATCGGGCCGAGGTGCAGCGTCATCGTAAATTTGACGACGACGAAGCAGGCGAGCGCGACATAGGCGTTGTCGCTGAGCGCGAAACCGAGGCCGAAGGGAAAGGATATCAGCAGCCCGAGCCCGGCGAACCAGCCGTTGAAACGTGGGTTCGCCTTTCCGTAGCGGTCGCTGATCCACCCGGCGACCAGGTTGCCGAGCACGAGACCTGCGGCCATCGCCCCGCCGAGCCAGAAGCCGGTTTCCGCCTTGTCCATGCCGTGGACGCGGCGGAAGAACGACGCGCCCCACAGGATGAAGGCAAAGCCCGTGACGGGCACCATCGAGAGTAGGAGGGCGACCCAGCGCAGCGAGACATTGGCGGCCATGGTCCGGAGCACGTCGCCGAGGCTCGCTTGTGAAGGTCCCACCGGCTCGGCGGTGTCGCGACGCCGCGGCTCGGCGGCGAACAGCCACACCGCAAGACCGACGAGCAGCCCCGGCACGCCGACGATCAGGAAGACGGTGCGCCAGCCGT
>CAZSMB010000236.1:0-3305 GCA_964607625.1 uncultured Sphingopyxis sp.
CGCGCGACGTTGGGATCGCGCAGCAGCTTGTCGATATGGCTCGCCTCGTCGAAGCTTTCGTCGGGCAGGAATTTCAGCTTCGCCGCATATTTCATGCGGATGCGGTGCGCGACTTCGCGCTGGAGATAGGCGGTGTTGGTACGCAGCGCCTTGACCACCGCGTCCTCGTCCCGGCCGAGCAGCGGCTTTACGAACACCGTTGCGTGGCGCAGGTCGGGCGACATCCGCACCTCGGTCACGCTGACCGGATGCTTCGCCAGCACATCGTCGTGGACGTCGCCGCGTTGCAGGATTTCGCTCAGCACATGGCGCACCTGTTCGCCCACGCGCAGCACGCGGACGGAAGGGCCCTGGGATTGTTCCTTGTGTCGCATTCTAGTCTTCCGGCTCCAGCCAGCCTTCGCGTTGCCCGACCTCCCACAGGGAGCCCTGGACTTTCCTCAGCTTGAACACCTGTGCCAGTCCATATTCCGTCGAAGGCAGAACCAGCGACGGCTCGGCGGAATCGCAGATCATTACCACGTTGGATCGATCATGCGAATCGACGATCACGATGCTGCCGTTGCCCCATTCGACGTTGGCGGGCGTTATCTTGCCATAGTCCGAGAACAGAATTTCCGCGACGTCCGGATCCTTGCGAACGCGAACGCCGACGGAGACCCCGTCAGCCGGAGCACGGTAGATGAAGTCGCCTACGCATGGATGCGCAGTGGCGGCTGTCGCCGATAAAAGCAGGATAGTCAGAAAGGCCATTCCGCTTCCCCCCTCTCCGCTCTGGGTCCCGCCTGCGCGGGGACACAAGTTCGGCCTTTACAGCGTGCGTTCGCGTTCCTCGACCTCGAACACCTCCAGGTGGTCGCCCGGCTTGATGTCGTTGGTGTCGGCGAGCACGACGCCGCATTCGAGGCCCGCGCGGACTTCGGCGACGTCGTCCTTGAACCGGCGCAGCGATGCGATCGTCGTTGCCGAAACGATGACGTCCTCGCGGGTGAGGCGCGCGTGGAGCCCCTTGCGGATGACGCCTTCGAGCACCAGCAGGCCCGCCGCCTTGTCGCGCTTGCCGGCCGGGAAGACTTCCTTGACCTCGGCGCGGCCGACGACGGTTTCGACGCGTTCCGGTCCCAGCTCGCCCGCCATCTCCTTCGCGATTTCCTCGGTCAGGTGATAGATGACGTCATAGTACATGAAACGCACTTTTTCGCGGTTCGCAATCTCGCGCGCCTTGGCGTTCGGGCGGACGTTGAAGCCGATGATCGGCGCCCCCGTCGATGCCGCGAGCGTCACATCGCTTTCGGTGATCGCGCCGGCGCCCGAATGGAGCACCCGAACGCGGATCTCGTCGGTCGACAGCTTGTTGAGCGCGGTGACGATCGCCTCGACCGACCCTTGCACATCGGCCTTGATGACCACCGGGAATTCGATGACATTGGCCTTGTCGGCAAGCGCCGAGAACATGCCCTCGAGGCTGACCGGCGCCTGCGCCGTCCGCTTCTTGAGCGCCTGTTCCTGGCGATAGGCGGCGACCTCGCGGGCGCGGCCCTCATTCTCGACGACGGTCAGCGTGTCGCCGGCCATCGGCACGCCGCCGAGGCCGAGCACTTCGACCGGGGTCGACGGACCCGCCGATTTCACCTGCTTGCCCTGATCGTCGATCAGCGCACGGACGCGGCCGCTCTCGGCACCGCAGACGAAGACGTCGCCGACCTTGAGCGTGCCGCGGCGGACGAGGATCGTCGCCACCGGGCCGCGGCCCTTGTCGAGCTTGGCCTCGACCACCGTGCCCTCGGCATTGCGGTCGGGGTTCGCCTTCAGCTCCATGATCTCGGCCTGCAGCGCGATCGCGTCGAGCAGCTTGTCGAGGTTCAGATTCTTGAGCGCCGAAACCTCGACGTCCTGAACGTCGCCGCCCATTTCCTCGACGATGATCTCATGCTCGAGCAGGCGCTCGCGCACGCGCTGCGCATTCGCACCGTCCTTGTCGATCTTGTTGATCGCGACGATGATCGGGACCCCCGCCGCCTTCGCATGGTTGATCGATTCGATCGTCTGGGGCTTGATACCGTCGTCGGCCGCCACGACCAGGATCGCGATGTCGGTGACGTTCGCACCGCGCGCGCGCATTTCGGTAAAGGCTTCGTGGCCCGGCGTATCGAGGAAGGTGATGACGCTGCCGTCCTTCGCCTTCACCTGATAGGCGCCGATATGCTGGGTGATGCCGCCGGCTTCGCCCGCCTGCACATTCGCACCGCGCAGCGCGTCGAGCAGGCTGGTCTTGCCATGATCGACATGACCCATGATGGTGACCACCGGCGCACGGGGCTTCAGCGCCTCGGCCGCATCGACGTCCTCGTCGTGCCGAATGTCGACGTCGGCCTCGCTCACGCGCTTGATCTCGTGCCCGAATTCGGTGACGAGCAGTTCGGCGGTGTCCTGGTCGATCGTCTGGTTGACGGTGACCATCATGCCCATCTTGAACAGCGCCTTCACCAGGTCGGCGCCCTTTTCGGCCATGCGGTTGGCAAGCTCCTGCACCGTGATCGTGTCGGGCACGATCACTTCGCGAACCTGCTTTTCACGCGGCCCCGACGAGGGGGTCATGTGCGCGCGCTTTTCCTTTTCGCGGGCGCGCTTCAGCGCCGCGAGGCTGCGCGCGCGCGCGCCCTCATCCTCGTTGAGCGCTCGGGTGACGGTCAGCTTGCCCGACTGGCGACGGTTGTCGCCGCGATGATCCTTCTTCGGTTCGGGCCGCTTCGGCTCGGGGCGCTTCGGCGCCTCGACCGGGGTGAACCGGCGCGGAGCGGGGGCCGACGGCGCGGCGCGCGGCGCTGCGGGAGCGGCGGCCGCTTCGGCCTTCGCGGCGGCGGGCACCTCGGCCGGCGCTGCGGCCTTCGCTTCGGCTTTGGCCTCTTCCTTCGCCTTCGCCTCTTCCTCGCGCGCTTCGGCGACGCGCGTCTTTTCGTCCTCGATCGCCTTGGCCCGCTCGGCCTCTTCGCGGCGGCGCGCGTCCTCGAGCGCGGCGAGGCGCGCTTCCTCGGCCTCGCGCAGCAATTGCGCCTGGCGCTCCTGGCGCGACATCAGGCTGTCGGCTTCGCTCTTGCGCGGCGCGGCGGCGGGCTTCGGCGCGGCAGGCTTCGGCGAGGCGGCGGGTGCCGGAGCGGCCGCTTCCTTCGCCTCTTCGGCTTCGGGCGCGCTCGGGGTTTCGCCGGGACGGCCAATGACGCGGCGGCGCTTCACCTCGACCACCACCGTGTTGCGGCGGCCGTGGCTGAATTGCTGCTGCACCTGGCCGGCCTCGACCGTCCGCT
>CAZSMB010000237.1:0-1073 GCA_964607625.1 uncultured Sphingopyxis sp.
TGGCCGGCGATCGCGTCGGCAAGCGTATCGACGAGCGCGAGCGGCAGATCGTGCCCCATGCCCGGGATCGTCATCAGCCGCGCACCCGCGATGCTGGCCGCGGTGTCGCGCCCGCCCGCCGGCGGCACGAGCGGGTCGTCCTCTCCGTGGATGACGAGCGTCGGGGCGGTCACGCGCTTCAGCATCGAGCGCCGGTCGCCGTCGGCAACGATCGCCGCCATCTGGCGCGCGACACCCTGCGGATAGAAGCCGCGCTCGTAATCGGCCCGCACGCGGCGTTGCAGCCGCTCCTCTTCGGCGGGATAGCCCGGGCTGCCGATGACCCGCGCCGCCCGCACCGAATAGGCGATCATCGCCTCCGGATCGCCACCCATCGGACGGTTCGCGAGCACCTGCATCGCTTCCTTCCTGGCGCGCGGCAGGCGGCGATTGCCGGTCGTCGACATGATCGAAGTCAGCGACAGCGCGCGCTGCGGGTAGCGCGCCGCGATATGCTGCGCGATCATCCCGCCCATCGACGCGCCGACCACATGCGCGCGCGCGATACCAAGATGGTCGAGCAGCGCAATGCCGTCGGCAGCCATGTCGGCTAGGCTGTAGGCGCTGCGCACGGGCAGGCCGATCGCCGCCTTGACGAACATCCATTTCAGGTTAGGCACCCCCGCCGCCTCGAACCGCGTCGACAGGCCGACGTCGCGATTGTCGTACCGAATGGTGCGAAAGCCGCGCGCAACCAGCGCGTCGACGAACTCGTCGGGCCACAGGGTCAATTGCCCGCCCAGTCCCATGACGAGAAGGATGGACGGCGCGTCGCGCGGTCCGCGGTCCTCATAGGCAAGGCGTACGCCATTCACGGTCGCCTGGTCGGTGGTCATATGGCTGTCCCCCATCGCTCGATGGACCGAGCTTTGCCGCACCTTTTCCAGCGGTCAAGCCTTTGCCGCAACTGGCAGACTAGCGGGCCGCGGACCTGGCGCGCCGACGCATGCGGCCGGTTCGCGGCATCGCCACAAGCGCCTTGATCGCCCTCCCGGCTTTCACGCCCAGGCGGAGCATCATCGGCCAGGCAAGCA
>CAZSMB010000237.1:1173-3299 GCA_964607625.1 uncultured Sphingopyxis sp.
AAGCCCGCCGCCGCCCCTGCGATCGCCGCGACCGCGGTTCCCGCACCGATCCAGATCAGGAGCAGGTACAGGCCCGACGCCAACGCTGCCGCGGTCACATAGATTTCGGGGCGGATGATGATCGACGGCACCCCGGCGAGCATGTCGCGGATGATCCCGCCGACGCAGCCGGTAATGACGCCCATCAACAGCGCGGGAACGACCGGTACGCCCCAGCTCGTCGCCTTGGCGGTGCCGAAGACGCTGTAGGCCGCCAGACCGACCGCGTCGGCCCATTCGAGCAATCGCCCCTGCCACCAGCGTTCGGGCGTCACCCACACGAGCAGCGCGATCGCTATGCACACCGCGGCGACCGCGCCGTCCTGGATCCAGAACACGGGCGCGCCGATCAACAGGTCGCGCACGCTGCCGCCTCCGACGCCCGTCACCAACGCAAAAAAGCCCGCGGTGACGAGCGTCTGGCGCAGGCGCACCGCCATCAACGCGCCGGTGAGCGCGAAGACGCCGATCCCGGCCAGGTCGGCGAGCGCGATGATCGAAGGCAGGTCGGCTTTCATCGGGGCGCCCTATATCGCTTAAAAGCGGACCTGTCTCGCGCAGGTGACAGGCATGCCCGCCGCTGGCACAGTCCGGCCATGGACAGGACAGGCTGGCGCCCGATGCGCCCCCACGACCTCGACGCGGTGGCCGCAATCTCCGATGCCGTCCACGACGGCGCCTATTCGGAACGCCGCGCGATTTATGCCGAGCGGCTCGCCCTCTATCCGGCGGGCTGTCATGTGTGCGCGATCGAGGGCGAACCCGCCGGCTATCTGATCGCGCATCCCTGGCATCGCGATGCGCCGCCGGCGCTCGACGCGCCGCTCGGCACCCTGCCCGTCGATGCCGGCACCTATTATCTCCACGATATTGCCCTCCTCGCGCCCGCACGGGGCGGCGGCAGGGGCGCCGCGGCGCTGGGCCTCGCAATCCGCGATGCGCGTACCGCGGGGTTCGCAGAGATCAGCCTGGTCGCGGTCGGCGGCGCCGACGGCTATTGGGACCGGCAGGGATTCCGGCCGGTCGCGCCCTATCCGGCCTATGGCCCGGAGGCGGTGCTGATGCGACTCGACGTTTAGGCCAAGAAAGGGGCCGCCCGGCAATCCGGGCAGGCCCCCTTTCATGGGCATGGTCGATCAGACGTGGATTGGCTTGCCGGTCACCGCCATCGCGGCTTCCTTCATCGCCTCGCTGTGCGTCGGATGCGCGTGGCAGGTATAGGCGATGTCCTCGGAGGTCGCGCCGAATTCCATGGCCTGCGCGGCCTGCGCGATCATCGTGCCCGCGACGCTCGCGATGCACCAGACGCCGAGCACGCGGTCGGTCTTCGCATCGGCGATCACCTTCACGAAGCCGTCGGGCTCGTGGTTGGTCTTGGCACGACTGTTGGCGAGCATCGGGAATTTGCCGACCTTGACCTCGCCCTGTTCCTTCGCCGCCTCTTCGGTCAGGCCGACACCGGCGATCTCCGGCATCGTATAGACCACCGACGGGATGACATCGTGATTCACGATGCCGGTCAGTTCCGCGATATTCTCGGCACAGGCGATGCCTTCATCCTCGGCCTTGTGCGCGAGCATCGGGCCCGGCACGACGTCGCCGATCGCCCAGATGCCGTCGACCTTGGTGCGGAAATCATGGTCGGTCTCGATCTGGCCGCGTTGGTTGACTTCCAGCCCCGCCTTGTCGAGTGCAAGCCCGTCGGTGTTGGGGCGGCGCCCGATCGACACGAGCACGACGTCGGCCTCCAGCGTCTCGGCTTCGCCGCCAGCCGCGGGCTCGAGCGTCAGTACCGCCTTCTTGCCCTTCACCTCGGCCCTGGTGACCTTGGTCTTCAGCTTGAATTCGATGCCCTGCTTCTTGAAGATCTTGTTCGCTTCCTTGCGGACGTCGCCATCCATGCCGGGCAGGATCTGGTCGAGGAACTCGACGCAGGTGACCTTGGCACCCAGGCGGCGCCACACGCTGCCAAGTTCGAGCCCGATCACGCCGCCGCCGATCACCACCATATGCTCCGGCACCTTGGCGAGTTCGAGCGCGCCGGTCGAATCGACGATCACGCCCTTGTCATTATCGACCTCGACGCC
>CAZSMB010000238.1:0-3251 GCA_964607625.1 uncultured Sphingopyxis sp.
CGGCAACGCGAATGCGTGCTCTGGTCGGCGCGCGGCAAGACCGCCGGCGAGATCGCCGATATTCTCGGGATCAGCGAAGAGACGGTCGTGCGCCACCTCAAGATGGCGCGCGACCGCTATTCGGTGCATTGCCGCTCGATGCTGATCCTGTGCGCGCTGTTCGACGGGCTGATCGGCTTCTCGGACATCTACGACTGGTGGCGCCCGAACTGACGCGCCGCGCATAATCGCAAAATCCTTGCCCAGAAATGGGCATAGCCGCCGCGAAGGATCGATGGTCTGATTCCGGCTCCACAGCCAAGGAATCATCATGTTGGAACAGTCCACGCGGGCGCCGCACGCGCCCGGGAATGCCGCGCTGCGCGGCATGTTCGCCGCGCGAAAGCAGGTCTTCATCGACAAGCTCAAATGGGATTTGCCAGCCCTCGACGGCCGCTTCGAGCTGGATCAGTTCGACACGCCCGACGCCCGTTATCTGATCCTGCTCGACCCCGAGGATCTGCGTCATCGCGCTTCGGCGCGCCTCCTGCCCACTACGGCGCCGCACCTTCTCGGCGACATCTATCCGCACCTCTGCGCCGATGGCCCGCCGACCGGCACCAGAATGTGGGAGATCAGCCGCTTCTGCCTCGACCCCGCGCAGACGCCCGCAGAGCGCCGCGACGCCCGCAACCAGCTCGTGACCGCGCTCGCCGACCATGCCCTGCACAATGGCATCAGCGATTATGTCGGGATCGCCGAGGCGGGATGGTACCATAGCATCAGCAAATTCGGCTGGGCCTGCCGCACGCTGGGCCCCGTCCACAGAGATGGAAGCTGCCGGATCGTCGCGCTCAACATTTCGATCGACGAAGACACGCTCCCGGGCCTGAAACGAACGGGGACCTATGCGCCGCTCATGCTCAAATTTGAGGAAGGCGGGGAGCCGGCGCTATGAAAAGGGACCTCCCCGAAGCCGATGTCAGCGCGATGCTGGTCGAGGAATTGCGCCGCACCGGCTATTGCATCATCCGCAACGAGGCGATCGCCCGCGTCCACGCACTGGCGAAGGATCTCGATCCGATCTTCGACGCGACACCCTTCTGCGATGGCAATTTCTATGGTCGCCGCACGAAGCGCTTCGGCAGCCTGCTCAAGCGATCGGAGCATATGGCCGCACTGGTGCTCAATCCGATCATCCTCCCCGCGGTCGAGACGATCCTCGCAAGCGGGTGCGACCGGATACAGCTCAACCTCACCCAGGCGATCGAGATCCATCCGGGCGAAGTCCGGCAGTTTCCGCACCGCGACCAGGATATGTGGCGCGGCGCCAACGGCACCCAGGAATATCTGGTCAATGTCCTCTGGCCGCTCACGCCCTTCACGGAGGAAAATGGCACGACGCGTATCTTTCCGAACAGCCATGGCGCGGCGGGAATGGCAAAGACCGATCTCGGCCAGCCGATATTCGCCGAATGTGAACCGGGGTCGGCGATCTGCTTTCTCGGATCGACCGCACACGGTGCGGGCACGAACCTCAGCAAGGAGGTGAGGCGCGGCGTGCTGGTCAGCTACAGCCTTGGCTGGCTCAAGCCCTATGAGAATTTGTGGCTGGCCTATCCCCCCGAGGTCGCGCGACATTTTCCACCCGAACTGGCAGCGCTCGCCGGTTATGCGCAGCACCGTCCCAATCTCGGCAATTATGAAGGCCAATGCCCCTCTGTTCTGCTGAAGGATGAAAGGCCCGCTCATCTAGGCGCGATCGACGCGCTGCGCCCCGACCAGGCCGAGGCGGTCGCCGCCTTTGCCGCCGTCGAAAGGGCAGGCGCATGAGTCCCGCGCATGTGTTCGAGCCGACCTATGAGGCGATCAAGCGCCGGCTGATGACAGGCGAATGGGCGACCGGCGCCCGGATCGAGGCGGCGCGTCTCGCGGATGATCTTGGGGTCAGCATGACCCCGGTGCGCGACAGTCTCTACCGCCTCAATGGCGAGCGCATGGTCGACTTCACGCCGGGCGAAGGCTTTCATGTTCACCGCCTTACCGAGACCGAGTTTCGCGATCTGCTCGAGCTGCATCTGATCCTGCAACTCGCCGCGCTCGCGACGGCGCCAAATCGGCTGGCAATCCCGGTGAGTGCCGATCAGCCCTATCCCGATCGGATCGCCGATCTGTTCCTCGCGGTCGCGGATCGATCTTCGAATGCCGAGATCGTGGCGAGCATCGCCGCAATCGGCGACCGGCTCCAGTTCTCGCGCCATTTCGACGCCGCGATCCTTGGCGATGTCGAGGCCGAATATAAATTGCTCGAGGCCGCCATTGTCGATGCCGCGCCGCAGACCGAGATGCGGAGCCTGCTGCTTGGCTATCATGAGCGGCGCGCGCGCGAGGCCACTTCCTATGCACGGACGCTAGCTGCGCATCCCGGCCGCCAGTCTTGAGCGGCCAATATTGCCGGATCGACGCTTTTGCTTGTCACAGCCGCCCGCAATTGACATGATTCGGGCGCGCTGGAGCATTGCTGGCAGCTTTCGCGCGGACTATTTCGCCAGGCATTATATGCGCCAGTCCTTGACCGGACCGGCGGCCGAACCGGACCCTGGATCGCACAAGCGACCGAACGGCGGCACAGCACTGGGAGACGGGCATCCGGCTACGGCGGGATGGCTCTGCTCGTGCCCTCGGAACAATTGCTGTGTCTTCCTGTACCTGCTGCGACGACGCTCCGCTACGCCACCCCTTTTCGGTGTCGTCGGCCTGCCATGTGCATCCCGACGACCGTCCGGCGCCGGTCGAACATCGGCCCGTCATCGGACAGGATCTGGAGACGGTGTATCGCACGCACCGCTCGTCGCTCTTTCATTTCCTGCGTCGCAAGGCGGGCCCCGAGGAAGCGCCCGACCTGGTGCAGGAAGTCTTTGCGCGGGCAGCGGGCAGCGAGCAACGGCACCAGCTCGTCAACCCGGGCGGTTTTCTTCGCCGTATTGCGCAGAATCTCCTGATCGACCGGGCTCGGCGAAGCAAGTCTGCGCCGATCGCTCTATTTTCGCTGCGCGAAGAGAGCGATGCCGTGACCCCGGCCACGCAAGAATGGAACCTCGAAGCGGCGGACCTTTTGGAGCTCTACGAGAAAGCCGTTGACGCAATGCCGCCCAAGACGCGGCGCGTCTTTCTGATGCACCGGGTGGACGAACTTTCCTATCGCGAGATACATGAACAGCTCGGCATCAGCATTGCGACGGTGGAATATCATATGATGAAGGCGCTCGGTC
>CAZSMB010000239.1:0-3243 GCA_964607625.1 uncultured Sphingopyxis sp.
CCAGGCGAAGATCGACGCGATCGGGTTGGTCGACGTCGCCTTGCCCTGCTGGTGCATGCGATAGTGGCGGGTGACGGTCCCGTGCGCGGCTTCGGACTCGACCGTCTGGCCGTCGGGGGTCATCAGCACACTGGTCATCAGGCCGAGCGAACCAAAGCCCTGGGCCACGGTGTCCGACTGGACGTCGCCGTCGTAATTCTTGCAGGCCCACACGAACTTGCCCGACCATTTGAGCGCCGAGGCGACCATGTCGTCGATCAGGCGGTGCTCATAGGTGATGCCCGCTTCCTCGAACTTCGCCTTGAACTCGTTCTGATAGACCTCTTCGAACAGATCCTTGAAGCGGCCGTCATAGGCTTTCATGATCGTGTTCTTGGTCGACAGATATACGGGCCAGCCGCGCGCAAGGCCATAGTTCATGCTGGCGCGCGCGAAATCGCGGATGGAATCGTCGAGGTTGTACATCGCCATCGCGACGCCGGAGGAAGGGAATTGAAAGACTTCCTCGTCGATGATCGTGCCGTCCTCGCCCTCGAACACCAGGCGCAGCTTGCCGGGGCCGGGGACCCGATAGTCGGTCGCGCGATACTGGTCGCCGAAGGCATGGCGGCCGACGACGATCGGGTCGGTCCAGCCGGGGACGAGCCGCGGGACGTTCTTGATCACGATCGGTTCGCGGAAGACGACGCCGCCCAGGATGTTGCGGATCGTGCCGTTCGGCGACTTCCACATCTTCTTCAGGCCGAACTCCTCGACGCGGGCTTCGTCGGGCGTGATCGTGGCGCATTTGACGCCAACGCCGTGCTTCTTGATCGCATTGGCCGCGTCGACGGTGATCTTGTCGTCGGTGCGGTCGCGCTCCTCGATGCCGAGGTCGTAATAGTGAAGGTCGATGTCGAGATAGGGAAGGATCAGGCGTTCGCGGATCCATTGCCAGATGATCCGGGTCATTTCGTCGCCGTCGAGTTCGACGACCGGGTTCACTACCTTGATCTTGCCCATGTGCGTGCCTTTTCCTGCGGGGAGTTGAGTTGAGCGGGCCTTAGGCAATGCCGCCCGATTGATCAACTCTCCTGACGGAACCGCACGCCGCGCGCCGGGTTGGTCTGGCACCCGCCTATTTCCGTTGTCAGTATCGGGTGTCCACCGTAGAAGACCGACATGTCCACGACGATTTCCTCCAACCGCCCTGGCGGCGGCATCAAATGGCGCTGGCCCTCGATCCATCCCGAGGGGCGCAAATTCCTGCTGATCGCGGCGATTATCACCCTGTGCTTCTGGCTGCTCGGCTGGGAAATCGTCGGTTGGTTGATGCTGGGTCTTACTATCTGGGTGGGCGCTTTCTTTCGCGACCCGGTACGGATCACGCCGGTGGGCGCGGACTTGGTGATCGCGCCGGCCGACGGCCTGGTCACGCAGATTGCGGAAGTCCCGCCGCCGCCTGAAATCGCTGGCCCCGACGGCCTCGGCGACGCGCCGATGCTGCGCGTCTCGATTTTCATGAGCGTCTTCGACGTTCATATCAATCGTACGCCGATGGCGGGGACGCTGCGCAAGCTTGCCTATATTCCCGGCAAGTTCCTGAACGCCGATCTCGACAAGGCAAGCGAGGACAATGAGCGCCAGCATTTCGTCGTCGAGCGCGCCGACGGCCTGCGGATCGGCTTTACCCAGATCGCGGGCCTCGTCGCGCGGCGCATCATGCCGTTCGTGAGTATGGGAAGCCAGGTCGAAACAGGACAGCGTGTCGGGCTGATCCGCTTTGGCAGTCGCGTCGATGTCTATCTGCCCGCGGGTACGACGCCGCAGGTCCTGCTTGGTCAGCGCACGCTGGCCGGCGAGACGATCGTGGCGCGTATCGGGACGAGTGACACTATCGACGGCGTCGGGCAATAGGATGACCGAACCGGGCGAGACCATCCCCCGCGATCCGGGACGCCGTATTGGCAGCATTCCGTTGCGTGCGTTTGTTCCCAATGCGATTACCGCGCTTGCGCTGTGCTTCGGGCTGACCGGGGTGCGTTTCGCAATCGGGGGCGAATGGGAAAAGGCGCTGGCGGCAATCATCTTCGCCGGTGTCCTCGACGGCATGGACGGACGCATCGCGCGGCTTTTGCGGGCGCAAAGCAAGTTCGGCGCCGAGCTCGATTCGCTTTCCGACGTCATCGCCTTCGGTGTCGCGCCGGCAATGATCCTCTTCCTCTGGTCGCTCGCCGACGCGCCCAAGTTCGGCTGGACAGCGGCCCTTGCGCTTGCCGTCTGCTGCGCCTTGCGCCTCGCGCGCTTCAATTCGCGCCTCGATGTCGATGTCCAGCCGCACAAGTCGGCCGGCTTCATGACGGGAATTCCGGCACCCGCCGGGGCGGGGCTCGCTTTCGTTCCCGTCTATCTGTGGCTGACGACGGGCAGCGCGCTGTTTCGCGAATGGTATGTCGTAATGCCCTGGGCCCTCGCAATCGCGATGCTGATGATTTCGGCGATTCCGACCTACAGCTGGTCGTCGATCCGGCTGCGGCGATCGTGGCGGCTGTTCGCGCTCGCCGGCGTCGGGCTGCTCGGCGCCGCACTGGTGACGGCGCCGTGGCACACCCTGCTCGCCGTCTGCGTCATCTATGTCGGGCTGCTGCCTTTCGGCATCGCCAGCTATGGGAAGGTCAGGCGGCGCGGTTCAGCAGCGGGCGCCGATCGCTAGCGACGCGACCGGGGCGCGGCGCACTGCGGTGCCGGCCGGCTCGACGGACATCGACGACTTGCGGAGCGGGCGAGGGGCTGGGCCCTGCCGTCATCGGGAACGCGCCCTCGCCGACCAGCGCCGACAGGATCGCTTCGCCATTGCTGCGGATCATGGCGAAGATCACCATCAGGCCAAGCCCGGCGGCAAGGGCAAAAAGGAGAGCGGCGGCGACCTGAACCATTATCTTGTCCTTTCGACGGCTTTGTGCGACACCGTCGCCGGAACGACGTTTTTGCTATGTTCTTTGTTCCATGTTCACTTTTTGTTCTCAACGATCCTGCGACAAAACGAGATTTTTTGTCGGTGAGTTGAAATCGGGTCATCGGTGAAATGCGCCGAACCGCTGTCTGCGGAAAAGCTTTACCCCTTGCATTTGCTGGCCTCGGGCGCTAACGGCCCGCCCATTCCACATGGAAGGCGCACATACCGGTGCCGGGATCGTCCTTTGAGGATAGCTCGGTTCTTGCCTTTCAGAGGACTAACCGGAAGGAGAAAGACTATGGCGGCTC
>CAZSMB010000240.1:0-3204 GCA_964607625.1 uncultured Sphingopyxis sp.
AGGCGGCGATGTCGCCCGACTTGAAGCCGGGGAGCTGCTCGACCGCCCATTCGATATCCTGCGGCCAGTGGTTCTTGCCGTTGATGATGATCATGTCCTTGGCGCGGCCGACGATATAGACATAGCCGCCCGACATATAGCCCATGTCGCCGGTGTCGAGCCAGCCGCCCGCCATGCACGCCGCGGTCGCTTCGGGGTCGCGGTAGTATCCGGTCATCAGCGACGGGCCGGTGCACCAGACCTTGCCGACGGTCTGGTCGGGCAGGACGTCGCCGTTTTCGTCGCGGATCTCGACGGTCATGTCCTTGACCGGACGGCCGCAGTTGACGATCGCGCGATAGCGGGTCGGGCGGTCGGCATCGCCCGCGGCCCCCGACAGCTCGGTTTCCTCGACCAGTTCGACCACGATGCCTTCGCCCGGCGGCATGATGCTGACCGCAAGCGTCGCTTCGGCGAGGCCGTAGCTCGGCAGGAAAGCGCTGGCCTGGAACCCGGCATCGGCAAAGGCGTCGACGAAGCTCTGCATCACGTCGGGGCGGATCATGTCGGCGCCATTGCCCGCGACGCGCCAGCGCGACAGGTCGAACCGCTCGGCGACCGCGGTCTGGCTCGAGATGCGGCGGGCGCAGATGTCGTAGCCGAAGGTCGGCGAATAGCTGAGCGTGGTGCCCTGGTTGCGGCTGATCAGGTCGAGCCACGCGAGCGGACGCCGCGCGAAATCCTCTGTCTTGAGGTAATCGACCGACACCTGGTTCGCGACCGGCGAGAGCAGGCAGCCGACGAGCCCCATGTCATGGTACCAGGGCAGCCACGACACGCAGCGGTCGCTGTCGCGCAGTTCCATGCCGTGCGAATGCGCCGAGAGGTTGTTGAGCAGCGCGGCATGGGTGACGGCGACCCCGTGCGGGAAGCGCGTCGAACCGCTGCTGTATTGCAGATAGCAGGTTTCGTCCGATTTCTGGACCGGCAACTCGGCGACCGGGGCCGCGCGGTTCGCGAACGCGCTCCAGTCGACGGGCGTCACGCCCTTCGCTTCGGCCGCCTCGCTGGCCATCGCGGCGATTTCGGGCGGGAAGAAGAGCATGACCGGGTCGCAGCTTTCGAGCTGGACGCTGAGCTGGCCGACATAGGATTCGCGCCCGCCGAAGCTGGTCGGCAGCGGCAACGGCACCGGCCAGGCGCCGGCGTAGATCGTTCCGAAGAACAATGCGGCGAATTCGGGCCCGGTTTCGGCCACCAGCGCGATGCGTTCGCCCGGCGCCACGCCCGCGGCGATCAGCCGGTAGGCGGCGACGAGCGCGTCGGCCTGGAGCTCCGCATAGCTGTAGGCGCGCACCAGACGTCCGCGCGGATCATGGAAATTGAGCCCGCGACTGCCCTGTGCGGCATATTCGAGGGCTTCGCCGACGGTGGCGAAATCCGAAAAGCGGCGCGGCTGCGCGCATTCGGTGGGCGTGGGGACGAGTTCGTCCGGTGCGACGTTGTTTTTTTCGGTCATAAGGGGTGCTTGGTCCCGTGAAACAGGCCGCGCGGCAACAAGCATGTCATCTTTACGGGTCATGATGGCGCTGCGCGATCCCTTGCCAGTTGGAACAAATCGCCCTTTTTCGGGCTCTTCTGCCCAATATGGCGGCGCTGGTCGTTCTCAATCGGGCCCGACTGTGGCACAAACATGGCACATGTCCAATCGTCGCCCTCGATCCATCCGGTCCCCGAAGCCGCTCGACGCGGTGCGGCTTGGCGATCTCGCGCTGGCCTACGTCGCGCGATTCGCGACGAGCCGGGCCAAGCTGATGCGGTATCTGACGCGGAAAATCCGCGAATCCGAATGGGTTGGCGATGAAGACCCCATGACGTCGTGCGAGGCGGTGGCCGCCAGGATGGAGCGGCTGGGTTTCGTCGACGACCGCCAATATGCGGCGATGCGCGGGGCCGCGATGACGCGGCGGGGGCTCGGCGCCCGGCGGGTCCGGGCGCAATTGCGGGTGGACGGGATCGCCGAGGACGATGCGGGCGACGCGATGGACAACGCCGCCCTGGCGGCAGCGCATTCGGCGCTCGGTTTTGCGCGGCGCCGGCGGCTGGGTCCCTACGCCGCTGCGGTGGTCGCCGACCCCGCGACGCGCGAAAAGCAGGTCGCGGCCTTCGTGCGCGCGGGACACGCGCCGGGGCTCGCGCGGCGGATTCTGGCCATCGCGCCGGGCGACGAGGATGCGCTCGCGGCGCTGGACGCCGAGATGGGGGGCGATTAGGACCTCGGGCAGCATGTGTCCCGGCTTTTGCGGGAGCACGCCCAGGCTTTTATTCGAGGGATCGATCATGCGCGCCCTGTTCACCGCTTTGGCCCTGTCGCTGGCGATGCCGCTTGCCGCCTGTTCGGGCGGCGCGGATGCCGCCGCCGACAGCGCGCCGACCATCCCGCTGACCATCGCCGCCGCCGACGGGACGGTGCATCGTTTTGCCGTCGAGGTCGCGCGCAGCGAGGAAGAACAGCGCAAGGGCCTGATGTTCCGGACCGAGCTGCCTGCGGGAACGGGGATGCTCTTTCCCTTTCCCAAACCGAGAATCGCGAGTTTCTGGATGAAGGACACGCTGATCCCGCTCGACATGATCTTCATTCGCAGCGACGGCAGCATCGACCGCATCGCCGAAAACATGCTGCCCGAAACGCTCGAACCCGTGGTGAGCGGGGGCGAGGTCGCGGCGGTGCTCGAGGTTGCCGGGGGGACGGCGGCGGATCTGGGTCTCGACGAAGATGCGAAGGTGACGTGGACGAACGGGGAGCGTTGAAGCACGCCTCTTTGCCCCGAATAGGCCTGCGTGCTCCCGCGAAGGCGGGAGCCCATCTCCCGACGGCGCGATTTTTGAACCCGTCGGTGACGGGTCCCCGCCTTCGCGGGGGCACACGAGCCCCAACGGGCGCTTCATTCGAAGACCCTGTCGCCGTTTCCCGCTTGCGAAGCGCGGCGCCTTGCGGGTAAACGCGGCGGCCATGAGCATCCTTGGCAAGATTTTCACCTGGTGGGACGGCGCGACCGTCGGAACGCTGCTCAGCAGCTGGAAGAATGGCGAACAGGTCGGCGAAGACGGTCTGGGCAATCGCTATTTCCGCTCGCGCGACGGCAAGCGCCGCTGGGTGCTGTACAAGGGGTCGAACGACGCGAGCCGCGTCCCGCCCGAATGGCACGGCTGGCTGCACGGCAC
>CAZSMB010000241.1:0-3195 GCA_964607625.1 uncultured Sphingopyxis sp.
GCTGTTCGTCCAGGAAGGGCGCAAGGTGTTCAAGGAAGTCGTGCCGATGGTCGCGGCGATGATCGCCGAGGAGATGGAGACGCTGGGACTCGCGGGCGCCGACATGCGCCGCCTGTGGCTGCACCAGGCGAACACCAACATGAACCGGCTGATCGCCCAGCGCGTGCTGGGCCACGAAGCGAGCGAGGACGAGAGCCCGACGGTGCTCGACACCTATGGCAACACGTCGAGCGCGGGATCGATCATCGCCTTTCACCTGAACCACGAGGATATGGCGGCGGGCGACACCGGGCTGATCTGCTCGTTCGGCGCGGGGTATAGCGCGGGGACGGTGTTCGTGCGGAGAACTTAAAACCACATTGTGTACCCCCGCGAAGGCGGGGGTCCATCTCCAGTCGGCGCCATTTTGGACCGGCGGGAGAGGGGTCCCCGCCTTCGTGGGGACGCACGCCAAGCAGGATCGATGCGTTACGGCACGAAGGTCGTGAACAAATAGATCGCGAACAGCATCAGGTGGATCGTGCCCTGCAGCACCGTCGTCCGCCCATTCGCCAGCGTCTGCGACGCGACGATCAGCGACAGGAACAGCAGCACCGTCGATTTGGCGTCGAGGCCCAGGCTGATCGGCATGTCGGCGACGATCGACAGGATCGCGACCGCCGGGATCGTCAGTCCGATCGTCGCGAGCGCCGATCCCAGCGCGAGGTTGAGGCTGGTCTGCAACCGGTCCGCCTTCGCCGCGCGCACCGCCGCTAGCCCCTCGGGCGCGAGAATCAACGCCGCGATCAGCACGCCGAGCACCGCCGGCGGCGCGCCGGCCGCCGCGAGCAGCTCCCCGATCACCGGCGAGAGGTTTTTGGCGAGCATCACCACCGCGAACAGGCTGGCGAGCAACAGTGCGCCCGACAAGGCCGTGCGCCGGTTGTCCGGCGGCGCGGCGTGCGCGTCGGGTTCGTCCTGTGCCTCGCCATCGGGCAGGAAATAATCGCGGTGCCGCACCGTCTGTACGAGCGCAAAGGTCGCATAGAGGATCAGCGACACCGCCGCGACAAAGGCGAGCTGTGCGTCCGAATAGCGCGGTCCGGCGGCGCTCGAGGTGAAATTGGGCAGCACCAGCGTGACGACCGTCAGCACGGTCAGCGTCGCGAGCGCCGCGCCGATGCCGGTACGCTGAAACCGCTGTTCGTGGTGGCGGATCGCGCCGCTGAGCAGGCAGAGTCCCATCAGCAGGTTGAGGATCACCATCACCGCCGCGAACACCGTATCGCGCGCCAGCGTCGCCGCCTTGCCGGGTTCGGCCTGCATCAGCGTCAGGATCAGCCCGACCTCGATCACCGTCACCGCAAGCGCGAGGATCAGCGTGCCGAACGGCTCGCCGACCCGGTGCGCGATAACCTCGGCATGATGGACCGCCGCGACGACCGCGCCGGCCAGAACCAGCCCGACCAGAAAGAGATTGAGCGGCATCGCGAAGCTCGCGAGCGCCGCCACGAAACCCAGGATGGGAAAGGCTTCGGGGGCATAGCGGCGGATCGGGCTCGTCATGCGCCGCTTATTGCAGCCGCCCTGCCGGAGCGCCAGCCCCGCAATCAATGCGCGCGGACGGGAAGTCCGGCCGCGGCGAGGCGGGCGTGCGCGTCGGCGATCCTTGCCTCGCCGAAATGGAAGATGCTGGCGGCGAGCACCGCGCTCGCCCCGCCTTCGAGGACGCCGGCGACGAGATGGTCGAGATTGCCGACCCCACCGCTGGCGATCACCGGCACGCTCACCGCATCGGCGATCGCGCGGGTCAGCGCAAGGTCGTAGCCATCCCTGGTCCCGTCGCGGTCCATGCTGGTGACGAGCAGTTCGCCGGCGCCGAGTTCGGCAAGGCGGACGGCATGATCCAGCGCATCGACCCCGGTCGGCGTCCGCCCGCCGTGGGTGAAGATTTCCCAGCGACCCTCGCCAACGCGGCGCGCGTCGATGCTGCCGACCGCGCACTGGCTGCCGAAGCGGTCGGCGATGTCGGCGACCAGCTCGGGCCGCGCAACCGCGGCGCTGTTGACCGCGACCTTGTCGGCGCCTGCGAGCAGCAGCGCGCGCGCATCCTCGGCGCTGCGCACGCCGCCGCCGACGGTCAGCGGCATGAAGCACACTTCGGCGGTGCGGCTCACCATCTCGAGCAGGGTGCCGCGCCCCTGGTGGCTGGCGCTGATGTCGAGGAAGCACAGCTCGTCGGCGCCCGCAGCGTCATAGGCGCGCGCGGCCTCGACCGGGTCCCCCGCGTCGCGCAGGTCGACGAAATTGACGCCCTTGACGACGCGCCCGTCGGCGACGTCGAGGCAGGGGATGACGCGGACGCGGACGGTCATGGAAAAATATATCCAAAATCCGTTTGTGCTGAGCTTGTCGAAGCACCCTTCTCCTCTTCGATGTCAAAGAAGGACGGCCTTTCGACAGGCTCAGGGCAAACGGAAAAAAGGATGGCGCCCACCCTCACGCCCGCCCCGCCGCAATCGCTTCGGCCAGGCCGAGGCGGCCGTCATAGAGCGCGCGGCCGGTAATCACGCCTTCGATGCCGTCGGCGACGTGCGGCCGCAGCGCGTGAATATCCCCGATATCGGCGACGCCGCCGCTCGCGATCACCGGAATATCGACCGCCCGCGCGAGCGCGACCGTGGCCTCGACATTGCATCCTTTCAGCAGCCCGTCGCGACCGACGTCGGTGAAAAGCAGCGCCGCGACGCCCGCATCCTCGAAGCGGCGCGCCAGATCCTCGACCCGCACGTCGGAAACATCCGCCCAGCCCTCGGTCGCGACCATCCCGTCGCGCGCGTCGACCCCGACGACGATCCGCCCCGGCATGTCGCGCGCCGCCGATTTGACGAAGTCCGGGTCTTTCAAGGCCGCGGTACCGATGACGACGCGGCAGGCGCCGAGCGCGAGCCAGCGGTCGACCCCGGCGCGGTCGCGGATACCGCCGCCGACCTGAACCTTGCCCGGAAAGGCCGCGACGATGGATTCGACCGCCGCGCCATTGACGCTTTCCCCCGCGAACGCGCCGTCGAGATCGACGACATGCAGGTGCGTCGCGCCGGCACCCGCGAACAGGCGGGCCTGCGCGGCGGGGTCGTCGCCATAGACGGTGGCGCGCGCCATATCGCCCTCGGCGAGCCGCACCACCTGCCCGCCCTTCAGGTCGATCGCGGGGAA
>CAZSMB010000242.1:0-3157 GCA_964607625.1 uncultured Sphingopyxis sp.
CCGCCGGGAATTCGACGTCGGGATTGTCGTTGACGTCCATCCGGTTGAAGCTGACCACTCCCGCCAGCAGCAACAGGATGAACAACACGATCGGCGGCACCGGATTGCGGATGCACCACGCGGAGATGTTACGGAAATTCATGGTTCAAACGCCTCTGTGCGGTGCCGGTGCGATTATTGCGACGCTTTCTGGACGACGGGCTTCACCGTGTCGCCGGGGTTCAGGAAGGCGCCCGCGAGCACGACGACCTTTTCCTGGCCCGTCAGCCCCGATGCGATCGACACGCCTCCGTCGGTAACGGTGCCGACCTTCACCGGCTTGCGTTCGATCTTGTTGTCCTTGTTCACGACGAGAACATAATTGCCCTCGGGTCCGCTCTGCACGGCGCTTTCGGGGAGCAACGGCGCCTGATCGGAGCCCGCGATCAGCCGCGCGTCGGCGAAACCGCCGGGACGCAGCGCCTTGCTGTACGGCACCGAGATACGCACGGTGCCCTGTCGCGTGTCGGGATTGATGACAGGGGACACCTGCCAGACCTGACCCGCGATCTGCAGATTGGTACCGACCGGCGTCACGACCGCGCGGGTTCCAACGGCAATACGCTGAAGATCGGCGTCGGCAAGCTGGGCGAGCATTTCCATCTCGCCGCCCTTCGCCATGCGGAACAGGACGCCGCTGCCGGCACCGACAACCTGCCCGGGCTCCACCTGGCGCGTCAGCACCAGACCGGCGGCGGGCGCGACGATGTTGAGCCGTCCGTTGCGTGCGACCGCTTCCTTATACTGCGCCTGCGCGACGCGGACGCGCGCGTTGGCGGCATCGCGGGTGGCAAGCTTGCGATCGATGTCCGCCTTCGACACAAAGCCGCGCGAAACGAGTGCTTCGGCGCGATCGAGTTCGGACTGGGCAAGATCGGCGTCGGCCTGGGCAACGCGGATCGAGGCCGCCAGGCTGGCCGCCTGCTGCGTCTGGACGGCACGGTCGATCACGGCAAGCGGTTGCCCCGCCCCGACCCACTGACCCGGCTCGACGAGAACGCTGACCACCTGGCCGCCCTCTCCCGCGACGCCCACGGGCATTTCGCGCCGTGCGGCGATCGACCCGTTGGCTGCGATTGCGGCCTGCACCGATTGCTGGCCGGGGATCATCACGGTGATCGTCGGGACGCTTGCACCGTCGTGGCCGCCCGCGGCGCCGGCGGCCGTCGCCGCCCCGTCGTCCTTGCCCGCGGAAAAGGCATACCATGCCCCCGCAACGACAAGCGCGATCAGGACCAGCGCACCGATCAGCAACGTCCGTTTGCGGCGATTGTCCGCTTCTTCGTAAAAGCTCTGTGTCGAGCCCGACAGGCTGTCCATCGAATCCACTTTCCGCTCGTAGTTCACGTCGAATCCCTTTCTGCCGCGCGCGGCAGCGGGACCTACGATCGCACAGCGATCCCGCCCCCAAGTCCGCACGACAGGACTTCGAAAATCCGTCGAAGGTGTGTTACCGTATTAAATCACTACTAGCAAGGAAAAAGGCGATGGGCCGCCTCTCCCTCGGCCGGGCGCGCTCATACGCCAACCGCCCGCCGGCTTCCAGTTCCCGCGAACGGAAAGAGGCGGCCGGCTTGCGCCGGCCGCCTCTTTGCGAAACGACCCTTCCGGATCGCCTATGCTGGTACGATTATCGCACGCGCCCGCGCCGGACCAGATTGACCACGCCGAGCAGGATGACGGCACCGATGAAGGCGGTGAGCAACGTCCGCCAGTCGAACGCGTCGCCGCGAAGATGGCCGCCTCCCAGGAAGCTCCCGAACAGGAAACGACCAAGGATCGACCCGATACAGCCGACGACGATGTTCAGGAAAATGCCTTGCTGAGCGTCGGTGCGCATGACGATGCTCGCCAGCCAGCCGATAATACCGCCCATGATGATCGCAATAATCCAAGTCATGTGATGACCCCCTACGGTGCATGTTGCCGCCCGACGTTGCGGGCCGGGCGATGATAACGCGAATATCCGGTTTCAGCCAGCCGGAATGGCGGCGCCCCTGCCAAGGACGCCGCCATTCGCTTGTTCAGCGCACGCTGCCGCGGCGGACGAGGTTGATGATGCCGAGCAGCACCACCGCGCCGATGAAGGCCCAGAGCAGACCGATCGGGCTGAAGGTGCTGAGCGACGCCCCCATGCCGAACATGCCGCCCAGAACGTTGCCGATGAAGGCCCCTACGATGCCGACAACGACGTTCAGGATGATCCCCTGCTGCGCGTCGGTACGCATGACGATGCTCGCCAGCCAGCCGATGATGCCGCCGACGATAAGCGTGATGATGATACCCATGTAATTGCTCCCTTTATTGGACCGGGGCGACGGGCGAACCGCAGGCGCTTTCTCTCACGCCTCGTCGCGGACGACCATCGTTTTACCGATGTCAGCAGAATGCCAGGAAGGGGCAAAAGGTTCCCGGCCGGTGCGCGGACGCCTCCGGCCGGGATAGTGGGATCAGTTCCGGTCGGGGAACTGGTCCGGGTCGCGTTAGCAGCCATAGGGTGAGGGGTCGGGGTCCGATGTGATGGCGGTCACAGGGGCTTGATCTCCGGCGGGCGCCGGGTCGGTCCGCGGCCGGCCAGGCCGGCGCCGCGCATACGAAATGGGGGCCGGCATCGCTGCCAACCCCCACTATCCGGAATTTGCATCCGGCCGTCCGGCTTCGGATCGTCCCGGCCCGCTTCGCTTGCGTTCGGCGGTCCGCAAAATGATCCGTCGCGGTAGCACGCATGCAGTCCGGCGACGGTTTGGTCGGCCCCCTTCCGGGGGCCGGCCGCACCTGAAAAGCCCTTCATCATCTTGTCCGAAAATCTGCCGAAGCCGATAGTCATCAAAAGCGATGGACTGCCTTTCATCCGATCGGGTCGACTTCAACTCGTGGGAATCGCAGTCTTCCGTGATCGGTCATCGGTCCACATCGCTCGTCGATCCGGTCCGTTCTCGTCCGGCTGGTCTTGCAACCACCCTTGTTTTCCCGGCGGTCCGACGCCTCTGTCGTCCGATGATTGGAAGCTGACACGGCGCGCCTTGACCGCCAACAAAAAAGCGCGCGGGGGCCTGCGCGCTTGTGGATAAGTCCGGCATTAGCAACTTGGATTTGTTGCGCAGCATTTTTGTAACGC
>CAZSMB010000243.1:0-3099 GCA_964607625.1 uncultured Sphingopyxis sp.
ACATGACTTCGCGTATCGCCTCCGTCACCGGCCGCCAGCTTTGGGATTCGCGCGGACGCCCGACGGTCGAGGCCGAAGTGACGCTCGAATCGGGGGCGGTCGGCCGCGCCATCGCGCCGGCGGGCGCGTCGCGCGGCGCGCACGAAGCGATCGACCTGCGCGACGGAGGGGCGGCCTTTGGCGGCTTCGGCGTCAATGGCGCGGTCGCGGGCATCGGTGCCGAGATCGCCGGCGCGATCGCCGGAATGGACGCGCGCGACCAGGCGGCGGTCGACACGGCGCTGTGCGACCTCGACGGGACCGCGAACAAGGCGCGGCTCGGCGCCAACGCCGTCGTCGCGGTGTCGATGGCGGTGCTCCATGCCGCGGCGGCCGACGCGCGCGAGCCCCTGTGGCGCTATCTGGCCAGCGGAAGGCCGGTGCGCATCCCGCTCCCTGAAATCCAGATTTTCGGCGGCGGCGCCCACGCCGGGCGGCGCACCGATGTGCAGGACTTCATGGTCATGTGTCCGAACGCTGGCAGCTTCCGCCGCGCGCTGGAGATCACCGACGACGTCTATCGCGCCGCGGGCAAGCTGATGGAAGAAAAGGGGCCGCTGTCGGGGGTCGCCGACGAAGGCGGCTGGTGGCCCAATTTCGCGTCGAACGAGGATGCGCTCGACACGCTGACCCGCGCGATCGAGGCGAGCGGGCACCGCGCCGGCGAAGAGGTGTTCATCTCTCTCGACATTGCGGCGAACGAACTGGGCGACGCCGACGGCTACACCCTCGCGCTCGACGACGGGCGTTTGTCGGGTGAAGCGATGGCGGCACGGATCGTCGAATGGGCGGGGCGTTATCCGATATTGTCGATCGAGGATCCGGCGGGGCAGGACGACTGGACCACGATGGCGGCGGTCACCGCGGCGATCGGCGAGCGCGTCCAGATCATCGGCGACGATGTGCTCGTGACCAATGCGGCGCGGGTCGCGCGTGCCGGCGAAGCGGCGGTGTGCAACGCGGCGCTGATCAAGGTGAACCAGGTCGGCACGGTGACCGAGGCGAAGGCCGCGCTCGACGCCGCCGCGCAGCGCGGCTGGGGAACGATCGTTTCGGCGCGTTCGGGCGAGAGCGAGGATGTCACGATCGCGCATCTCGCGACCGGCTGGGACGCGGGGCAATTGAAGGTCGGCAGTTTCACGCGTTCGGAACGCATGGCGAAGTGGAACGAGATGTTGCGGATCGAGGAGGCGATGGGCGCCGACGCGGAGTTCGCGGGCTTCTCGGCCTTTGCCGGATCGATCGGGCGGGTGGCGGCATGATCGTCCTCCACGCCCGGCCAAGCCCCGGCTTTCGCGAGGCCGTCGATGCGATCTTCGGCGCCGGCACGGTCGTCCATGTCGACGAGGCAGCCCCGCTCGACGCGGTGGCGGGCGAGATCACCGCGTTGCTGCATGTTCTGACCCCCGTGACGGCCGACTTTATCGCTTCGGCGCCCGGGCTCAAGTTGATCCAGAAGCTTGGCGTGGGGGTCAACACGATCGCGCTCGACGCGGCGCGCGAGCATAGCGTCGCGGTGTGCAACATGCCCGGCACCAACAGCCAGGCGGTCGCCGAGATGGCGCTGTCGCTGATGATGGCGGTGCTGCGCCGCACCTGCTTCTTCGACGCGCGCACCCGCGCCGGCGAGGGGTGGACCGCCGATCCGTCCGAACTCGATGCGGTCGGGGAGATTGCGGGACGCACCGTCGGGCTCGTCGGTTTCGGCCATTCGGCGCAGCGGCTCGCCCCGGTGCTCGAGGCGCTGGGGGCGACGGTCGTCTATACGGCGCGCAGCAAAAAGGCGCTGCCCTATGATTATCTGCCGCTCGACCGGCTGCTTGCGGAGAGCGACATCGTGTCGCTCCATATGCCGCTCACCGACGGCACGCGCGGCGCGATCGATCCGTTCGCGATGAAGAGGGGCGCGGTGCTGGTGAATACCGCGCGCGGCGAGCTGGTCGACGAGGCCGCGCTCGTGCAGGCGCTCTCGACGGGGCATCTGCGCGGCGCGGGGCTCGACGTCTTCGCCGAGGAGCCGCTGCCGCGCGGCAATCCGCTGCTCGGCCTGCCGAATGTCGTGCTCGCGCCGCATATCGCATGGCTGACCCCCGAAACGCTCGTGCGCAGCCTGACGGTCGCGCACGAAAATTGTCGGCGGCTCGACGCGGGCGAAGCCTTGCTGCATCGCGTCGTCTGAGCATGAAAGCCCCGTTCGTCCCGAGGAGCCACTGAGCTTGCCGAAATGGCGTCTCGAAGGACTTGGGCGCGGCGCTTGGTCCTTCGAGAAGGGCCTTCGCCGAGGCTCAGTCCCTCCTCAGGACGAACGGATAGAAGGAATGAACCCATGACCCTTCCCATTGTTCTCATCACCGGCCAGCTTTTGACCGACGCCGTATGGCAACCGCTGCTCGACGCGTGGAGCGACCGAGAGGTTATCGTCGCCGACAATCGCAGCGACGACACGATCGAAGGCTTCGCGCAGCGCCTGCTCGACGATGCGCCGCCGAAATTCGCGCTCGTCGCGCACGCGATGGGCGGTTTCGTCGCGTTCGAGGTTATGCGCCGGGCCCCCGACCGGGTCGCGAGGCTTGCGCTGATTTCGACCCTCGCGTCGGCGGACGGCCCGGCGCAGACCGCACGGCGACAGGGTTATATCGACCTGGTCGAGAGCGGCAAGTTCGAGCAGGTGGTCGAAGAGCGCATCCCGATCCTGTTTCCCGAAGAAAAGCGGGACGACGCGCAACTGCTGGGCCTCGCACGGCGGATGGCGGCGGACACCGGCGCCGAAACCTTTCTTGCCCAGCAGCGGGCGATCATGGCGCGAATCGACAGCCGTCCGCGGCTCGGCGAAATCGCTGTGCCCACGTTGCTGATCTGGGGCGAGAAGGACGGTATCACCAGCCGCGCGCACCATGACGAGATAGCGGCGGCGATCCCCGGAGCCCGGCTGGAGGTTGTGCCGGGGGCAGGGCATCTGCCCACCGTCGAGGCCCCCGATGTGGTGGGTCCCCTGCTGGGCAAGTTTATCGACGGATGACGAAAAAATGGCGGGGATCCAATCGGATTCCCGCCACAGCT
>CAZSMB010000244.1:0-3092 GCA_964607625.1 uncultured Sphingopyxis sp.
CCGCTGAAATAGGTCGTGCCGCCGCCCGTCGCCGGATAGGGGTAGGGCGGTTGCCGATCGAAGAGGTTGTCGACCGCAAAGCGAAGCGTGAAACGGTCCGCCACGCGCACGTTGCCGCCCAGATTTACAAACGCGATCGCGGAGACGCGGTCGAGCCTGTCCGGATAGAAATTGCTCGCCGACTGAGGGTCGATGCGCGCCTTGCCGATAAATTGGAGCTGTACGAACGTTCCGAGCTTGTCACCGCGATAGTCGAGCGTCGCGAGCGCCTGGTGCTTTGCATAGCCTATCATCCCGTCGAGCCGGACCCGCTGCGATGCGGCGTCGGCGCGCGTGCTGAGTTCGTCGATATATTGATAGCTCAGGTTGAGCCCGATCGACTGCGCGGACCTGCCGAGCGGCACGCGATAATCGAGCGCGCCAAGATAGCCCTTGTAGCGCTGGTCGGCCAGGTTCAGATACTGGACCCGGACGAAGTCTAGCTGGTTGTCGGGACCGCGTGTGAACCGTCCGCAATCGGCAGCGTTCGGATAGTCCGCCGAGTCATAACAGGCCGCAACGATGCTGCTTGCGCCGCCATTGCTGATCGCGTCTTTCAGGTGAATATCGACATAGTCGACACTCGCACGCAAACGCGGCGCGAAACGCGGTTCGAGCACCAGGCCGAGCGTCCAGCTATTCGCCTTTTCGTTGGACAGATCGGGATTGCCTTCGATCGCCTGCATGAAGGTGCGGCTGTTCGACAACGACGCAAAGTCGGCGGGCAGGCCGGCGGTGGCACAATTGGCCGCGCGCGTCGTCGGGTCGGGGCCGTTGCCGCGCTGGAGCACATCGCATGGGTCGGTGGCGGTGCCAAAATAGCTGCTCGACGGGTTGAACAGTTCCGTAACGGCGGGCGCACGGATCGCGCGGGTGAAATTGCCGCGGACGACAATGTCCTGGACGATGCCGAAGCGGCCTCCGAGCGTCCATGTCCAGTCGCCGCCGGCCAGGCTGTGGTCGACGTAGCGCGCGGCGCCCTTCACTTCCAGCAACGCGATCGGTGCCCCGGTATTCGGAGAGATCAGCAGTGCGAGGAATTCGGCCGAAACCTCGTCGGTGTTGAACTTGCCGTGGACCGGCAAGACCGGCGTCGCACGACCATAGCCGATCCGGTCGTTCGCGGGGTCGCCATCGCCGCTGCTATCGGTTGCCGGGTCGGGATCCCCGGCGCCGTAAAAGAAAACGCCGGGGTCGAAGTCCTGCAATTCGATGCGATGTTCATAGCCGAACGCGACGGCGAAATCGCCGCCGGGCAATTGAAAAAGGGGCCCGGAAAGCGACGCGGTAAACTGCGTCTGCCGGTTGAGAGACACGGGTGTCGCAATCGTCGTCACATAGTCCAGCGCGGTCTGCGATACCCGGCCGGTGCCGAACAGGTTCAGCGGCGCGCAGGTGCTGCTGACCGTCGCGATCGGGGCATTCGTCGCACCGGGGCGACAAACGATATCGCCGCCATCGTCGCGCACCGCGTCGATCGCATTAAGGAAATTCTGCTCGACCAGTTCGCGCGAGCGGCTGGTCGTTCGCGAACGGCCGTGGTTGGCGGCGACGCTCCAGTCCCAGCGCCCTGCGGCGAAATCGAGATCGCCCGACAGTCCGCCGACGAAACGCATCAGGTCGACTTCGCCGGTGGACTCACCGGTCGAGAGGTCGGTGTTGGCGCGCGCGAGGTAGAAATAATCCTGCGAAAAACCGCCGAGATTCTGGTCGGACAGCGGGTTTGTCGCGATGGCGCCGACGATCGCGGCCCGCGCCTGCGGCGACAGAAAGGGGTTGTCGATGCTGACCCGGATATTGCCGTCGGGCGACCCGCCGGGTCCGGCGAGACCGGTGTTGAACAGTGGCTGGCTGCGCAGGTTGCGTCCCTTGCTGTTCGCGTACCATGCTTCGCCGAACAGGCGAAGGTCGTCGTCGAGGTCGTAATGGGCGAGGGCGACGGCACTGTAACGGCGCGTCGCGGCGAGCAGGTTGGTGGCCGGCGCGGCGCTGAATCCGTCGCCGCCTTCGAAATCGACCCCGAAACTTCCGGGCGCGCCGGCGTAGCGGCCGAAATCGATGGCCGTCAGCCCGCCGGCCGTGTCGAAGCGAAGCTGGTTGCCGCTTGCATCGGTCACGCCGAAATTCAGACCCGGAAAGCCAAAGGTCGCGATCTGCTGTTCGACGCTGAGCGGAATCCCGTCGCCGACGAGCGGGATGCCGGTCTCGGACACGGCGGGCAGGCGACGGTCGCGGTACAGTTCCTGAAGAAAGGGCGAGGCAGGGTCGCTGGCCGCGCCGAAGAAGAGGCCGCGTGAAAATGCGCGGCGATCGTTACCGGTCAGCCCCTCGGCACGGTTGTAGTCGGCGGCCAGGGTGAGGTTGCCGCGTCCGCCCGCGAAAGTGCGTCCGGCGAGCAGGCGTACGCGCTGGCTTGCCCCGTCGCCGCGGCTCGAAAGGCCTGTCTGACCGTCTATTTCCAGCCCGTCGAAGTCGTGCTTGAGGATGATGTTCACCGTGCCGGCGATCGCGTCGGCGCCATACACCGGGGCGCCACCGACCGCGATCGTTTCGACCCGCTCGACAAGCTTGGTGGGGATAAGGTTGAGGTCGACCTGGCTGCCTGCGCCGGTCGGACCGAAAATCGAGGCGGTGTTCGACGAAACGAACCGGCGGCCGTCGACGAGCGTCAGCGTTCGCTGCGATCCGAGGCCCAGGAAATTGACGAAACTTTGCCCTTGGCCGAGCGGCGATTGTTCACCGATCGGCGTCGCACCCGGCGTGCCGAAAGCCGGTTGATCCTTCAACGCCCGGCCAAGCGAATCGAACCCGCGCGCCTCGATCCGGTCGGCGGCGACGATCAGCGCCGGCTCGACCGTTTCGAAGCGCGGACGCGCGATGCGGGACCCGGTCACGACGATCGGGCCGGCGTCCCCTTCGCAAAGCCTGTCGCCGATGGGACAGGCCGATGCGTCGTCCTGTGCGTAGGCAGTGGACAGGGTCAGCGCAAAGGCGGCGGCGCCCAGAAGAAAGCGCGTGCGTGGCATATGAGAATTGCTCCGTGCCGTTGGGGG
>CAZSMB010000245.1:0-3077 GCA_964607625.1 uncultured Sphingopyxis sp.
CGCAAGAGCCGTAAAGCCTTTTGGCTGAAGCAGCTGCATATGTGGCACTGGATGAGTTCCGCGCTCAGCCTCGTCGGGCTGCTGCTCTTTGCCGTGACGGGCTTCACCCTCAACCACGCCGCCGATATCGAAGCGGCGCCGGTCAGCGCCGAGCATAAGGCGCAGTTGCCGCCCGCGCTGATGCGCGCGATGCAGGGCGCACCGGATAGCGGCAACGCGCCCCTTCCCGCCCCCGTCGCGGCGTGGGTGGAGGATCATTTTCCCGTGAGCGCCGCCGCCGACGCCGAATGGTCGACCGACGAGGCCTATCTCGCGGCGCCGCGTCCGGGCGGCGATGCGTGGGTCGCGATCGACCGCGCAACCGGCGAAGCGACCGGCGAAGTCACCGACCGCGGCTGGATCTCCTATCTCAACGACCTCCACAAGGGGCGCAACTCGGGCGCCGTATGGAGCCTGTTCATCGATGTGTTCGCCGCCGCGTGCCTGGTTTTCGCGATAACCGGCCTGTTCCTGCTCCAACTGCACGCGGCAAAGCGCAAGAGCACCTGGCCGATCGTCGGCGCCGGGTTGATCCTGCCCGCCGCCCTGGCGATTTTCTTCATTCATTAAGGAGGACTCCGATGCCCGATCCCCATATTGTTTCCCTTGGCGCCTGCGCCGCCGGCCTTGGCGCGCTGGTCGCCGCGCCGGCGCTTGCCGCCGCGCCGGGGACGATGGACGTCACCGTCACGATCCCGCGCTTGAAGGTGGCCGAATATCACCGCCCCTATGTGGCGATCTGGGTCGAAAAGGATGGCGGCAAGGCGAAGACCGTGGCGGTCTGGTACGACCATGACATGAAGAATGGCGAGGGCACGAAATGGCTCCGCGACGTGCGCCAGTGGTGGCGTGCCTCGGGCCGGTCGATGCGCTTTCCCGCCAATGGCGTCACCGGCGCAACGCGTGCGCCGGGCGCGCACAAGGTGAGCTTCTCCCGCGCCCAGCTCGGTGCGGTGGCGCCCGGCCAATATACGCTGGTGATCGAGGCCGCGCGCGAAGTCGGCGGACGCGAACTGCTGCGTATCCCGTTCACCTGGCCCGGCGCGCCGGGCGCGGGCGGCAAGGCCGCGGGTTCAAGCGAACTCGGCACCGTTTCGATTGCATTCCGCTAACCAACGAAGGGGCAAGACGATGAAGAAGCATATCCTGGGTATCGCCGCGACCGCGGCCCTCGCCATCCTCGCCGCGGTTCCGGCCCAGGCGCATCGGCAGTGGATGCTGCCGTCCGCGACGGTTCTGTCCGGCGACGACGTCTGGGTCACGGTCGACGCCGCGGTGTCGAACGACCTCTTCTATTTCGAGCATTTCCCGCTCCGCCTCGACCATGTGAAAGCCTGGGCGCCCGATGGCAGCGAGGCGCCGATCGAAAATGCGGCGACAGGACGCTATCGCAGCACGTTCGACGTCCACCTGACACAGAAGGGCACGTGGCGAATCGCATCGGTGTCGGACTCGCTGACCGGCAGCTATGAACTGAACGGCAAGCGCGAGCGCCTGCCGCGCGGCACCGACGCCGCCAACCTTGCCGAGAAGCTTCCCGCCGGCGCAACCAACGTCCAGACCGCAGAGGCGAGCAGCCGCAACGAATTCTTCGTGACGGTCGGCGAACCGACCACCACGCTGTTCAAGCCGACCGGCAAGGGGATCGAGCTTGTCCCGATCACCCATCCGAACGATCTTTATGCCGGCGAAAGCGCCAGCTTCCAGTTCCTGCTCGACGGCAAGCCCGCGTCGGCCCTGCCCGTCACGGTCATTCCCGGCGGCATCCGCTATCGCGACCAGCTCGGCCAGATCGACCTGACCACCGATGCCGAGGGCAAGGTTTCGATCACCTGGCCCGAGCCCGGCATGTACTGGCTCAACGTGTCGACCCCGCGCGGGCCGCGCGGCGAAGGCGACGACGATGCCGCGCCGTCGCGCCGCGCGAGCTATATGACCACGCTCGAAGTGCTCGCGCCCTGAACGACCGCGTTCTGATCCCGCTCGCGCTGACGCCCGCCGCCTTCGCCACGCGCGATGCGGCGGCGCCGGTGCAGCAATTTGGCGGCGAGACCATGGGCACGAGCTGGTCGCTGCAAGCGGTCGCGCCGCCGCCGCATGCCGCGCACGGCGTCCAGGCGGCGCTCGACCGCGTCGTCGCCCAGATGAGCCAATGGGAACCACATTCGGACCTGTCGCGCTTCAACCGGGCCGCGCCCGGCGCGTGGCGGGCCTTGCCGCACGAATTCGCAACGGTACTCGGCGCGGCGCTCGACGTCGCCCGGGCGAGCGGCGGCGCGTTCGATCCCTGCCTCGGCCGCCTGACCGAATTATGGGGATTCGGCGCCGCGGGCGCCGTCGCGGCGGTCCCCGGCGCCGGCCCGCTCGATGCCGCGCGGCGTGACGACCGCGTCATCGACTATGACCCGGACACCCGGCGCGCGCGCCGATCGGCCGGTGCGATGCTCGATCTTTCGGGGATCGCCAAGGGCTTCGGCGTCGATCATGCCGCCGAGTGGCTTCTCGCGGCGGGCGTGCGCCACTTCCTGATCGAGGTCGGCGGCGAATTGCGCGGCGAGGGCCTGCGGCCGGACGGCCAGCCCTGGTGGGTCGATGTCGAAACGCCCCCCGATGTCACCCGGCAACCCTATCGGGTCGCGCTCCACGACCTGTCGATTGCGACATCGGGCAGCTATCGGCGCGGCTTTGCGGTCGATGGACGACATTTTTCGCACAGCCTCGACCCGCGAACGGGCTGGCCGATCGTCCACGGCGTCCGCTCGGTCACGGTCGTCCATCGCAGCTGCATGCTGGCCGATGCGTGGGCGACCGCGCTGACGGTGATGGGCGCCGACGCGGCGATGCGATGCGCGGACGAGCATGGCCTCGCCGCATGCGCAATCGTGGACGAGCGGGAGTATCTGTCGCAGGCGTGGCGCGACATGCTCGGTTGAACCCGACGTCTTGGTCGATGCGATCGCGCACGAACCGGCGTCGCCGGACGAATGACGGGTGCATGCAGGCGATCGATGTCTGGAAGGTTGGTAGCGGAGGAGGGA
>CAZSMB010000246.1:0-1205 GCA_964607625.1 uncultured Sphingopyxis sp.
TCGCGGCCCGTCGCCTTCGCGATCGAGCGGCCGAGCGAGGTCTTGCCGACGCCCGGAGGGCCGACCAGGCACAGGATTGGCCCCTTCAACTTGTTTGTGCGCGCCTGCACCGCGAGATATTCGACAATGCGGTCCTTGACCTTTTCCAGCGCATAATGATCGTCGTCGAGGACCGACTGGGCCTTGGCGATATCCTTCTTGAGCTTCGACTTCTTGCCCCACGGCAGGCCGAGCAGCGTGTCGAGATAGTTGCGCACGACCGTGGCTTCGGCCGACATCGGCGCCATCGCCCGCAGCTTCTTGAGTTCGGCCTCGGCCTTTGCCTTGGCTTCCTTCGACAATTTCAGCTTGTCGATCTTTGCCTGCAATTCGCCAAGGTCGTCCCCGCCCTCGCCGCCGTCATTGCCGAGCTCGCGCTGGATCGCCTTCAACTGCTCGTTGAGATAATATTCGCGCTGGCTCTTCTCCATCTGCCGCTTCACGCGGCCGCGGATCTTCTTTTCGACCTGGAGCACGCCGAGTTCGCCCTCCATGAAGGCGAATACCATCTCGAGCCGCTTGGCGGGCGCGTCCTCGACCAGCAGCGCCTGCTTGTCGGAGACCTTGATATTGAGATTGCCGGCAACCGAGTCGGCGAGGCGCGAGGCGTCGTCGATCTGCGACAATTGCACCGCAGTTTCGGCAGGCATCTTCTTGTTGAGCTTGGCATAGCTCTCGAACTGATCGACCACCGACCGCATCAAGGCCGCGGTGTCGACGCTGTCGTCGACGGCATCGGCGACCGGCTCCACACGCGCCATCACCGCCTTGTCCTCGCTATCGAGGCCCATCAGTTTTGCGCGCGTCTTGCCCTCCACCAGCACGCGGACGGTACCATCGGGCAGCTTGAGCAGTTGCAGCACGGTCGCAATCACGCCGACGTCGTACAGGTCGTCGCGCTGCGGATCGTCCTCGCCGGGATCGAGCTGCGCGACGAGGAAAATCTCCTTGTCGGCTTCCATGGCGGCTTCCAGCGCGGCAACCGAGCGGTCGCGGCCAACGAAAAGGGGAACGATCATGTGCGGGAAAACGACGATGTCCCGCAGGGGCAGAAGGGGAAAGGATTGCGTCATCATGGCTCCTGGGCGGGCGACCGGCACGGGCGCGCCACCCCTGTTATAGGGTCTTCCATGCTAATATGGCGTAACTTGCCGCGCATTCAATGA
>CAZSMB010000246.1:1305-3039 GCA_964607625.1 uncultured Sphingopyxis sp.
GGCAGCTTGAAGCCCGGGGGCAGCGGCAAGCCGCTGGTCATCTTGCCCATTTCTTCCTGGCTCGCGGCATCGGCCTTTTCGCGCGCGTCGTTGAACGCCGCGGCAAGCAAATCCTCGAGCATCTGCTTTTCGGCCGGAACGATCAGGCTGTCGTCGATGGCGATCGCCTTGATGCGCCCCTTTGCGGTCGCGCGTATCTTCACGAGCCCGCCACCCGAGACACCTTCGACCTCGACGCTGTCGAGCTTTGCCTGCGCCTCCTGCATCTGGGCCTGGACGCTCGCCGCGGCTTCCTGCGCCGCTTTCATCATGTCTTCGATCGATTTCATGGGTTCGATCTATGGCGATTGTCGCCGGGCGGTTCAAGCTCGGCGTCGGGAAAAGCCGCCAAAGCGGCCTTTACGACCGGCAATTCGCGGATGCGCGCGTCGTTGTCGGCGACCTTCGCAGCGCGAATCTGGCCCAGGCTGGGGCGTCCCTCGCCCTCCTCGGCCCGCACCTGCCAGCGATTGCCCGTCGCGGCGAACAACGCATCGGAAAGGTCGCGCGCGAAACCACCGGACAGCGCCGGGATGGCCGCGAAGGCAAGGATTCCCGGCTCGAGTTCGATCACGCGAAGATGGTCATGGAGGTCGACCGCAAGCCTGTGGTTGCCTGTCGATTCAAGAAGCTGGTGGATTTGCGCGACGGTCAGCGCGGACGCCGGCGGCTGCGCCACGGCTTCGACGGGCGCGGCCTGCGCAGCTGGCGCGGGGCCGTCCGCCGGCAGCGCAGCGTCGGGCGAACCCGATGCCGGCGGCGAGGCCGGCGCGGCGTGAGGTGCCGCGGAAACGGCGCCCGTCGCGAGCAGCTTCGCCAGTTCGCCGGGATCGGGCATGGAGGCGGCATAGATCACGCGCAGCAAGAGCATTTCGAGATGCTCGAGCGGATTATTCGCTCGCAGGACCTCTTCATGGCCTTTGAGCAGCAATTGCCAGAGCCGGTTGAGGGGAGCGAAGCCCAGTTTCTGTGCCCAGTCCCCGATCCGCTCGCGATCGGCCTCGGCCAGCGCCGGATCCTCGTGCCGCGACACCTTGGCGAGGGTGATCGCGTGGGTCAGGTCCATCAGCCCCCGTACCATCGCGACGGGTTCGATGCCCAACGCATATTGCGCACGGGCAAGGTCGATCGCTCCGCCCGCGTCCCCCTCCAGGATCGCCGCCATAAGCTGCGCGATCGACGATCGATCCGAAAGACCGAGCATCGCGCGCACCTGTTCAGAGGTGATGCGGCTTTTTCCGGCGTCGCCCGATTCGAGATCGGCGTGCGCAATCGCCTGGTCGAGAATCGACAGACCGTCGCGCACCGACCCTTCGGCGGCGCTGGCGATCAACCACACCGCGGGCGCCTCGGCCTCGACGCCTTCCTTTTGCAGGATCGCACTGAAATGGGCGAACAGCATGTCGGGGGTGATGCGGCGCAGATCGAAGCGCTGGCAGCGCGAGAGCACCGTCACCGGCACCTTGTTGACCTCGGTCGTCGCAAACAGGAATTTAACGTGCGGCGGCGGCTCTTCGAGCGTTTTCAGCAGCGCGTTGAAGGCATTGCGCGACAACATGTGCACTTCGTCGATGATGTAGATCTTGTAACGCGCCGACACGGCGGCATATCGCACCGCCTCGATGATCTCGCGCACGTCGTCGACGCCGGTGTTCGACGCGGCGTCCATCTCGATCACGTCGATATGGCGCCCCT
>CAZSMB010000247.1:0-3023 GCA_964607625.1 uncultured Sphingopyxis sp.
GTTTCAGCGCGCGTCAATATTTCTCCAACTGGACGTTCATGTGACGATAGCCGTGGACGAAGCAGGCGTGGACGCGTTCGGGCTCACCCACCACATTGACGCGCAACCGGCGCCGCTGCATTTCGGCGATCAGCGCGGTGAGCTGCATTTCGGCGACGCGCGCACCGACGCAGCGGTGGATGCCATAGCCGAAGGACAGGTGCCGCCGCGCATTGTCGCGATCGACGATGATCCGGTCGCCGTCGGGGAAGATGCTTTCGTCGCGATTGGCCGAAACATACCACAGGGCCAGCTTGTCGCGCTTCTTGATCTGGTGGCCGAAGAGTTCGGTGTCTTCGAGCGCGGTGCGCCGCATGTGCGCGAGCGGGGTCTGCCAGCGGATGATCTCGTGCATCGCGTTGACCGCGAGTTCGGGATCGTGATTGGCCTCGAGCTTCGCGCGCTCCCCCGGAAATTGCGACAAGCCATAGGCATAGGCCGACATCGAGTTCCGCGTCGTGTCGTTGCCGCCGACGATCAGCAGGATCAGGTTCCCCATGAACTCATTCTCGCTCATGTGGCTCATCGCGTCGGACTGGAGCATGATCGAGATCAGGTCGTGCTGCCCAGGATTTTTCGCCTTGCGCGTCCAGAGCTCCTGGAAGGCGCCGCCCATTTCATAGGCGATGGCGAGCCGCGCCTGCCGTTCCTCGATCGTGTTGAAACTCTCTATATCACCGAGCGCGTCGGACCAGGCAGTCAGCTTGTGGCGGTCCTCCCAGGGGAAATCGAAGAGGATCGCGAGCATCTGCGTCGTCAATTCGATCGACACCTTCTCGACCCAGTCGAACGTCTCGCCGACCGGCAGCGTGTCGAGGACCGCCGCTGTGCGGGCGATCGTGTCGGCGCGCATCCGCTCGATTTCCGAAGGGCCGAAGGCGGGCGCGACGGTGCGGCGCTGCGCGGTGTGCTGCGGCGGGTCCATCGCGATGAACATCGGCATCGGGATCTCGCCCTCCTGCAGATGTTCGACGCCGTCGCCCGCGACCGTGATCCCGCCGACTTCCCACGAGGAGGAGAAGATCTTGGGCAGCGCCTCGACATGCTGGATCGGCTTGTAGGTCGTCAGCGACCAATAGGGTCCGAATTTCGACCCCTCGCAATAGTGGATCGGCGACTCGGCGCGCAGCCGCGCCATCGGCGCCTGCCAGCGGTCTTCGCTCCACAGTTCGGCGCGGGTAACGTCCAGGGGGTCGGGATTTTCAGGGGAAACGCGATATTGGGTGGCCATCGGGCAGCTCCTCTCAGCGGGCCGTCTGGCGCGGCCTTGTTCGGTTGCAGAATGCCACTGTTTACAGCTTTGTCAACGGCGGGGTGGGGCGGCGTCCGGCGTGCCTATTTTTGCGTGCGAGCCCCGGCGGAGCGGCGCCAAGGATCACCCCGAATCAAGCCGGTGCTTGTCTCGGCAAGAGAGCGATGCGTTCAGGCGCCGAGCGGCGGGGCGCCGGTGGGTGCGACCATGCGGTCGCCGTCGATGACGATCGGGCTGGCGACGCCGTCGATCGAGGCGCCGTCGGGGCGGAAGCGCAGGCCGCGCGCGGTCACCTGCGGGTCGGCGAACACCCCGGCCATGTCGTTGATCGGTCCGGCGGGGACTCCCTCGGCCTCGAGCGCGAGCGAGAGCGGCTGGGCGTCCCAGCCGGCGATCCGGGCCGCGAGCAGGGGGATCAGCGCCTTGCGGTTCGCGAGTCGCGCGGCATTGGTTGCGAAGCGCGCGTCGTCGGCCCAGCCAGGCTCGTCCAGAATCCTGCACAATTTGCGGAACTGGCCGTCGTTGCCGACCGCGATCACCAGTTCGCCGTCGGCGGTGGCGAAGGCCTGATAGGGGACGACATTGGCGTGGCCATTGCCCATCCGCTTCGGAACCGCGCCGCCGGCGAGATAGTTCGCCGCCTGGTTCGCGAGCACCGCGACCTGGCTGTCGAGCAGCGCCATGTCGATATGCGCGCCCGCGCCGGTGACGTCACGGCGCCTTAACGCCGCGAGGATGGCGACCGCCGAATACATGCCGGTGAAGATGTCGGCATAGGCGATGCCCGCCTTTTGCGGCGGCCCGTCGGGCTCGCCGGTCAGCGACATGAAGCCGCTCATCGCCTGGATGATGAAGTCGTAGCCGGCGCGGTGGGCATAGGGGCCGGTCTGGCCGAATCCGGTGACCGAACAGACGACCAGCCGCGGGAAATCCTTGCGCATGCTTTCGGGCGACAGGCCATATTTGGCGAGGCCGCCGACCTTGTAATTCTCGATCACGACATCGGCTTCGGCGAGGAGGTCGCGGAGCGCGGCCCGCCCGTCGGCGCTCGCGATGTCGATCGCGACGCTGCGCTTGCCGCGGTTGCAGCTGTGATAATAGGCCGCGCCCAGATCCTCGCCGGCGGGCCCGGTCACGAAGGGCGGCCCCCATTGGCGCGTATCGTCGCCGACCCCCGGCCGCTCGACTTTGACCACCTCGGCGCCGAGATCAGCGAGCAATTGCCCGCACCACGGCCCCGCGAGCACGCGCGCCAGTTCGACGACGCGCAGGCCTGCGAGCGGCTTTGGAAGCGCGGTGCTCACCGTCAGGAAAAGGCGCTGATGCCGGTGATCGCGCGGCCGAGGATCAGCGCGTGGACGTCGTGCGTGCCTTCATAGGTGTTCACGGTCTCGAGGTTCACGGCGTGGCGGATGACATGATATTCGGCCGAAATGCCGTTGCCGCCGTGCATGTCGCGCGCGACGCGGGCGATGTCGAGCGCCTTGCCGCAATTGTTGCGCTTCAGCAGGCTGATGCGGTCGGGCGCGAGGCGGCCTTCGTCGATCAGCCGCCCGACGCGCAGCGCCGCCTCGGTCCCGAGGGCGATTTCGGTGAGCATGTTCGCAAGTTTGAGCTGGACGATCTGGTTCGCTGCGAGCGGACGCCCGAACTGTTTCCTTTCGAGCGTATAGGTGCGCGCCGCCTCGTAACAGAATTCGGCCGCGCCCATCGCGCCCCAGCCGATGCCGTA
>CAZSMB010000248.1:0-3013 GCA_964607625.1 uncultured Sphingopyxis sp.
TAGCTATGCTCCATGCCGAGCGGCGAGCAATAGTCGAGCCGGTCGAAATAGGGCAGCGCCTGCAGATAGGTCTTGTATTCGATCAGCTTTTCGGTGCCGCGATGGAGCAGGCCGACGTGCGGATCGACGCGCTCGATGATCTCGCCGTCGAGCTCCATCACCATGCGCAAAACGCCGTGCGCCGCCGGATGCTGCGGACCGAAGTTGATCGTATAGTTGGTGACCGTCTGGTCGCCCGCGGTGTCGGCGGTGTCGACCGGATAGCCTTCGAACATGTCGCTACCGTGGTGCTTCACATAAGGAGAGTCGGTCATGCGTCACCTCCATCGCTCTTGGCCGCTTTGGGCTTGCGCGGGGCACGCGGCTTCCCGGGTGCTTTCGCCTTGGTCGCGGCCTTCGGAGTCGACGCGCCTTTCGCCTTGGCGCGCGTCCCGGATTCGGCCGCGGCGTCGGGCTTCGCGGTCTTGCCGTCCTTGCTCTTCTTCGTCGCTTCCTTGTCGGCCTTCTTCCCGGCGCCGGTCTGTTCGGGCTTCTCGGTCGTCTTCGGAGTCGGCGGCGGCGCGGCCTTTGCCTCGTCCGCCTTTTTTACCTCCGACGCCGTCATGGGCGAGGGCGCGCCCTTGCCCGGCGCCTCGCCGGTCCCGCCGGCCTTTTCGTCGCCGGGCAGGATATAGTCGGCGCCTTCCCACGGGCTCATGAAGTCGAAGTTGCGGAAATCCTGCGCCAGCCGCACCGGTTCGTAAACGACGCGCTTGTCTTCTTCGCTATAGCGCAGCTCGGTGTAACCCGTAAGCGGGAAGTCCTTGCGCTGCGGAAAGCCCTGGAAGCCATAATCGGTCAGGATACGGCGCAGGTCTGGGTTGCCCGCGAACAGGACCCCATACATGTCGAACACTTCACGCTCGAGCCAGCCGGCATTCGGCCACACCGGCACGACCGTCGGTACCGGCGTCGCTTCGTCGGTCGACACCCGGACGCGCAGCCGGTGGTTCTTGGTCACGCTGAGCAGGTGATAGACGACTTCGAACCGCTCGGCCCGGTCGGGATAGTCGACCCCCGCGATTTCCATCAACTGCTGATAGCCCAGCGCATCGCGCAGCTGGACCATCACGCCGGCCACCGCCTCGCGGCGCACCGTGATGCTGTCCTCACCGACGGTGAAGACGTGCGCGAGCATGTCCTTGCCGAGCGCCTTTGCCAGCGCATCCGAAAGGTCGGCGCGCGGCGCGATCAGGGGAGCGGGACTAGCCATTCCCGACCTCCGTTCGGGCTGAGCTTGTCGAAGCCCCGTCCTTGATCTCACGGCACAGAAAGAAAAACAGCCCTTCGACAAGCTCAGGGCGAACGGACGTAAGGGCGAGAACGAGACTCATCGTTCGATCGTCCCGACGCGGCGGATCTTGCGCTGCAACTGCATCACGCCATAAAGCAGCGCCTCCGCGGTCGGCGGGCAGCCGGGGACATAGATGTCGACGGGAACGATCCGGTCGCAGCCGCGCACCACCGAATAGCTGTAGTGATAATAGCCGCCACCGTTGGCGCAGCTTCCCATGGAGATCACATATTTGGGGTTCGACATCTGGTCGTACACACGACGCAGCGCCGGTGCCATCTTGTTGCACAGCGTTCCCGCGACGATCATCACATCGCTCTGGCGCGGACTGGCGCGCGGTGCGACGCCGAACCGCTCCATGTCATAGCGCGGCATGTTGACGTGGATCATTTCGACCGCGCAGCAGGCGAGACCGAAGGTCATCCACCACAGCGACCCGGTCCGCGCCCAGTTGAACAGATCCTCGGTCGAGGTGACGAGGAAGCCCTTGTCGCCAACTTCGGCGTTCAGGTCGTCGAAAAATCCCTGGTCCGGATCGGTCCCCGCGGGGACCGGCATCGCGCCGGGCATGATGAGGCCGGTATTGCTCATTCCCAATCCAGCGCCCCTTTCTTCCACGCATAGACAAGGCCAAGCGCAAGCTCGGCCAGAAACACCATCATCGTCGCCCAGCCGGCCCAGCCGATTTCCTTCAGGCTGACCGCCCAGGGAAAGAGGAAGGCGGCTTCGAGGTCGAAGATGATGAACAAAATGGCGACGAGGTAGAATCGCACGTCGAATTGGCTGCGGGCGTCTTCAAATGCGGGGAAACCGCATTCATACTCGGTCAGCTTCGCCGGATCGGGCTGGTGCGCGCCGGTCAGGCGGGCAACGCCCATCGGCAGGAACACGAACGCCGTCGAAAGCCCGACCGCAATGGCCAGGAAAATCAGAATCGGCAGATATTGAGTCAGATCGACCATGAGAGCTCGCAGTCTGGTTGTTTCTGGGTGTCTGCGCACCCGTTATGGGGGGCGCTTTAGGCCAGCGGGCCGCGCCTCGCAAGCACCGCGGGCAGGAAATTGTCCGCTCGCCCCCTCAAAAGCGCAAAGGTGGCTGGCGAGTCCCCCTATCGCTATGTTAGATCGCGCGAAATGGGGTCGATGTACCGGGTCAGCCAGCGCCCGATCGAGATGGGGAGTCCTTATGTATCGTGTCATCCTTAGAACCGCGCTCGCCGCGGGCGCCGCTCTCGCCGTCGCAGCGACTCCGGCGCAGGCGCAACTCGTCAACGCGACCAATCCACAGGCGATCAAACAGATCGTCGAGTCGCACGACTGGCCGGCAACGCTCGTCCAGAAAACCGGCGAGGACCCCTATATCGAGAGCAATCGCAACGGGCTGAAATTCCTCGTGCTGTTCATGAACTGCACCGAGAACAAGAATTGCCGGACGCTGCAATATTACATGGGCTTCAGCGACGCGAAGGACACGACGCTCGAAAAGCTGAACCAGTGGAACAAGGAAAAACGCTTCGCCCGCGCCTATCGCGACGAGGCCGGGGACCCCGTGCTCGAAATGGACGTCGACGTCGATTTCAACGGAATCCCGAAGGAGAATATCAGCGAAACCTTCAACACCTGGGCGGCGCTGATGGATGCCTATCACGAGTTCCTCTACGAGGATTGAGGTCGGGCGCGC
>CAZSMB010000249.1:0-2910 GCA_964607625.1 uncultured Sphingopyxis sp.
CCGCCGGTAATTCCGGCCGACCAGTTGATCGGGATGTGATTATTCTGCTGGAGCAGCGTGGTCGGCGCGTTGACCAGCTGCATCTCCATCGCTTCGAGATCGTCCTGCGTGAAGTCGGCTCCCTCGAGGATTGGCTTGCCGCTCTTCAGCGCCGCGGCGAGCAGCGGCGGGATGTCGCGGGTGCCGTCGTCGAAGCCGGTCCAGTCGGCGTCGCCGCCATAATAGGTATAGCCGAGCTCGTTTGTCGTCTCGCTGTCCCAACCGATCCCGCCGCTGAAGGTCAGAAAGGGTTCGCGCGGGGTCGACTTGGTCGTCAGGTTGATCACGCCACCGCCGAATTCGCCGGGGAAGTTCACCGAATAGCTTTTCTGGACCAGCGTCGAATCGATGACATTGGTGGGGAAGATGTCGAGCGGGACGACGCGCTTGAGCGGCTCGGGACTCGGCAGCGGCGAGCCGTTGAGGAGCGCCAGCGAATAGCGATCGCCGAGGCCGCGGACATAGACGAAGCCGCCGCCGACGACCGACAGACCGGTCACGCGCTGGAGCGAGCCCGAAATATCGCCCTCGCCGGTGCGCGCGATGTCGGCCGACGAAAGCACCGACACGACTTCGGGGGTCGCGCGGACCACGTTGGGGACGTAGCGGCCGGTGACGACGATCTCCTGATCGCTGCCACCGGGGATCGAAACGTCGACATCCTCCTCGGGCTGCTCGTCCTGCGCCGCGGCGGCGGGCTGGTCGCCGGGGGTATCGGCAGCAGGCGCGCTGCCCGCGTCCTGCGCTAGCGCCGAAGGCGCGACAAGGGCGGTGCTGAGGAGGAGCAGGCTGGCGAGAATCGGCCGCTTGGTCATGGTAAATCGTCCCCGAGGAATATGTGGGAAGGGAGCGGGCCAGCCGTCAGGCCCGCCCGCTCCCCGAAGTGGCTTGCGAGCGATCAGGTGACCGGCAAGCTCGAGCAGCTCCCGCTGTCGCTGCCGAAATCTGCCGTCGACGAATTACAGGTCCAGCCCGCGTACCAGGTGTCGTTCGCGTCGGCGACGGCGCCGACATAGGCGGTCGTGTCGAAGAAGCTGTTCAGCGTCTTGGCATCGAAAGGCTCGTAGCCCGTTTCGGTGGCGCCGTTGACGAACAGGTTGGTCAGGCTGGGCGCATAGTCGAAGCGGTTGTTGGTCCCGGCCTCGAAGATCGCCTGGACCTCGGCATCGGTCACCGCCGGGTCGCCGCCGCCGCGGAACGGACGACTGCCGCACTTCAGCGAGACCGAGAAGAAGCGCGGCGGTCCCTGCTCGTCCTCTCCCGTTTCCTGCGTCGTCGACGTGCTGTCGATCCGGATGCACGACGTGTCGGTCGTGATCAGTCCATTCGCGAACGTATAGTCCGCGCCGCCACGGATGCGGATCGCGGCGCCGTTGCCCGCCGCCGCGTTGCGGTGGATGAAGGTGAAGTTCGAAATGTTCACATTCTGGCGCGGAACCGCCTGCTCATTGCCGTCCGAATCGATTTCCATGATCGAGTCGCCGACCGTTCCGCCCGCGCGCTGGACCGCAATCGCATATTGAATATTCGCCTTGGTCCCGACGTCGGTGTCGAAGCTGTCATCCTCCGCGCCGGTCATGATCATATATTTGAAGTTCGGCCGGCCGCCAAAGACTTCCATCCCGTCGTCCGAGCTGTTGTGGACCTGGATATGGTCGATCTGGGTACCCGATCCGACGCCCGAAGGGGTCAGCCCCTGCAATTCCTTGTCGGCGCTGAGAACGAAGCCCGAGTAGCGGATCTGCACATAGGACAGGCGACCCGAATTATCGGCCGGCTGCGCGCCGCCATAGAGCGCGTTCGACGTGCCTTCGGTGTCGCGTTCGCACTCGACCGTCCCCTCTTCGGCAGACGGCGCAAGGCAGTCGGTGATCGGTGCCCGGCCAAGCAGCACGATGCCGCCCCACAGCTGCGATGTGTTGTCACCAGCCGAACCCGTGACGTTGCCGCGACCGGTGAAAATAATCGGCTGGGTCGGGGTGCCGACCGCGTCGATGCGATTGCCGCGGTTGACGGCGAGATAGGAAACGCCGGTCGAACCAAAGACGATCACGCCCGGATCGATCGTCAGCGTGACGACGTTATTGGTGCTCGCAGCCCCCTGGTCGGTGCCGACGTCGACACGGCCGGGGAGCGAGTAGACGACGCCATCGACCTTCGGGATTGCCGTGGTCGAGTTGAAGCGCGCCGGGAAACCGCAGTTGCGCCACGAGTTGTTGCCGTCGCCGATCGTGCCGAGGTCGGTGAGCTGGTCGCTGCCGCCGATCGTCGGGCAGTCGGCCGCCGGCGTCACGCCCGTCGGGGTGGGGGTCGGCGTCGGGGTCGGGGTGGGGGTCGGCGTCGGCGTGGGGGTCGGCGTCGGGATGACGATCACGCCCTCGCCCGGCGACGCGACGCCGTCGGCGCCGCAGGCCGCAAGGATGGAACAGGCCACGCCGCTGAGCATGACCAAACGAACGCGTGCGAAAGCCGCCATGAAATTCTCCGTTCCCGGTGTGCGCGCAACGGCGCCCCTGATGAAAAATAGGCCGCGAGCGAGAACGGGATTCGCCCCTCACCCCCGGTGACGCCGCCACTAGGGTGATTCGATGACGCTCTGACGGTAGAGCGATGACAGTTCGAAGACTCCTTTGCGTCACATCGGTGACAAGCGGCGGGAACGCTCGCTCGCGCCGGAATGGCCGCAAAAAATAAATGTGGCGAAGCTCGCTTGCATCGCCCGAGGCGCTTTGCTAAGCGCCCGCTCCTACCCGGTGCCGGACCCGTTTCGGCTCATCATGATGTGCGGTCGTGGCGGAACTGGTAGACGCGCAACGTTGAGGTCGTTGTGGCCGAAAGGCCGTGGAAGTTCGAGTCTTCTCGACCGCACCA
>CAZSMB010000250.1:0-2889 GCA_964607625.1 uncultured Sphingopyxis sp.
ATCGACTTCTGGCCGGGACCGGGGCCGCGCACGATCGATCTCGGCGCCTTTGGCAAGGCGGGCCTGCAAGTCTGCTACGAAATCATCTTTTCGGGCCAGGTCGTCGACCGCGCCCACCGCCCCGACTTCATCTTCAACCCGTCGAACGATGCGTGGTTCGGCGCGTGGGGGCCGCCGCAGCATCTGGCGCAGGCGCGGCTGCGCGCGATCGAGGAAGGGCTGCCGATCGTGCGCGCGACCCCGACCGGGATCAGCGCGGTGATCGACGCCGACGGACGCGTGCTCGAATCGATCCCGATGCACCGCGCCGGACGCATCGACACGGTGTTGCCGCGCGCGCATGCCCCGACGCCGTTCGCGCGGTACGGCAATGTGCTTCCCGTCGGCTTTGCGCTGCTGCTGCTCCTGGTCGCCATTGCGTTTCGGCGTCGCGGGCGGTAACAGCGGCACGCACATAAAGTTTCCTTTATATTCGATTCAGAAGGCCTCCCATGCGCAACAGCTTCCTCTTCACCTCCGAGAGCGTGTCCGAAGGGCATCCCGACAAGGTGTCGGACCAGATTTCCGACGCGATCGTCGACCTGTTCCTGTCGAAAGACCCCGAAGCGCGCGTCGCCTGTGAAACGCTGACCACCACCCAGCTCGTCGTGCTGGCGGGCGAGATCCGCTGCAAGGGCGTCTATGAAAATGGCGAGTGGGCCGACGGGGCGCTCGAGGAAATCGAACGGGTCGTGCGCCGGACGGTGAAGGAAATCGGATACGAACAGGACGGTTTCCATTGGGAAACGCTGCGCCTTGAAAACAACCTTCATGCCCAGTCGGCGCATATCGCGCAGGGCGTGGACGAGAATGAGGGCAAGGACGAAGGCGCGGGCGACCAGGGGATCATGTTCGGCTATGCCGCCGACGAGACCCCCGACCTGATGCCCGCGACGCTCGATTACAGCCACAAGATCCTCCAGCGCATGGCCGAGGATCGCAAATCGGGCAAGGCGCCCTTCCTCGAACCCGACGCAAAGAGCCAGGTCACGCTGCGCTACGCCAACGAACGCCCGGTCGAGGCGACCGCGATCGTCGTGTCGACCCAGCATGCGCCGGGCTATTATTTCCACGGCGGCGAAGGCGATCAGGCGAAATATGAAGAGCTGCGCAGCTATGTGAAGGGCGTGATCGCCGACATCCTGCCCGCCGAACTGCTGTCCGACAACACGGTCTATCACATCAACCCGACGGGGCGATTCGAGATCGGCGGCCCCGACGGCGATGCCGGGCTTACGGGCCGCAAGATCATCGTCGACACCTATGGCGGCGCGAGCCCGCACGGCGGCGGCGCATTCAGCGGCAAGGACCCGACCAAGGTCGACCGTTCGGCGGCCTATGTGACCCGCTACCTTGCCAAGAATATCGTCGCCGCCGGCCTCGCGCGCCGCTGCACGATCCAGCTGTCCTATGCGATCGGCGTCGCCGAACCGCTGTCGGTCTATGTCGACCTGCACGGCACCGCCGCCGAAGGCGTGACCGAGGCCGCGCTCGAGCAGCTGCTGCCGCAGCTCGTCCGCCTGACGCCCAAGGGCATCCGCACCCATCTCGGCCTCAACAAGCCGATCTATCGCCAGACCGCGGCCTATGGCCACTTCGGACGTCAGGCGGCGGGAGAGGCCTTTCCGTGGGAGCGCACCGATCTCACCGACAAGCTGAAGGCTGCATTCGGGAAATGACGGGATGACCGGGGCGCTTGCCGCCCCGGTGCATCGTCGCTAGGGCGCGCGGCATGACCGCTTTCAAGTCGGGCGATCCGACCACTCTCAACCGCCTCTATGGCCGCGCCAAGGGCAAACCGCTGCGCGCCGGCCAGCAGGAGTTGATCGACACGCTGCTGCCGCGGATCGCCGTGCCCGCCGACGGGCCGGTGACGGCGGAACGATTGTTCGGACAGCCCTGTGCGCTGCATTTCGAGATCGGCTTCGGCGGCGGCGAGCATATGGCGGCGCGCGCCGACATGCTGCCCGATCACGGCTTCATCGGGGCCGAACCCTTCGTCAACGGCGTCGCGCAGGCGCTCGTTCATGTCGCCGGCGATCACGGGGAGCACCCGCCGATCGGCAATGTTCGCATCCATCACGGCGACGCGCTAGAGGTGCTGCGGCGCATCCCCGACGGCGCGCTGTCCTTCTCCTATCTGCTCCATCCCGACCCGTGGCCGAAGGCGCGCCATGCAAAGCGGCGGATGATGAACGACGGGCCGCTCGACCTGATCGCGGCCAAGCTGAAACCCGGTGGCGAGTTCCGTTTCGGCACCGACCATCCGGTCTACCTCGCCCACGCGCTGATGGTGATGCGCCGCCACCGCCACCAGTTTGAATGGCTCGCCGGCAGCGCGCGCGATTTCCTCGTCCGCCCGGGCGGCTGGCCTGAAACACGCTACGAAGCGAAGGCGCGCGCGCAGGGTCACGAGGTCTGGTATTTCCGTTATCGTCGCCGCTGAGGCCCGGCGGCGGCGAAGTACGACAGAGTTTTATTAGGATTTCGGCGCTACTCCCGCCCGCGGGAGGCAGGCCTTGTATCACGCCCGGTTCGACAAGGATGCGCTGCGCGATGCGCAGCCGGCGTCGCCGCCTTCGGCGCGCGCGCTCGACCTTGCGCGCGATCCGCGGCGCGACTGGATCGACGGCGAATGGGCCGCGCTCGCCGCGAAGGGGCGCTGGCCAACCGGGTGTCGGGACTTTTCGGGCGCGCTGGAACCGCTCGTCGCGGATCGCGAACGACGATTGCTGGCGGTCGCGCGCGGCGCGCGGCTGACCGCGCTGCTGCCGCTCCACCGCGACCGCCGGCGCGGCGCACGCTGGCAGGTTCCGGCGTCGAGCGACCTGTTCGAACCCGCCGACGCAC
>CAZSMB010000251.1:0-2882 GCA_964607625.1 uncultured Sphingopyxis sp.
CATAGCCCCAATACCATTGATAGCCGGTGACCTTGATCGTCAGCGCATCCTTCTTGGGCGGTTCATATTGCGCCGCAAGCAGGCGGATCGACGGGACCGCGATCACCGCAAGGATTAGCACCGGAATGGCGGTCCAGATGATCTCGATGAAAGTGTTGTGGGTCGTCTTCGACGGCACGGGGTTGGCGCTCGCGCGGTAGCGCACGATCACCCACAGCAGCAGGCCGAGAACGAAGAGCGAAATCACCGTGATGATCGGCAGCAGCATATAGTGGCTGAACCAATAGGCCTGCTCGCCGATCGGGCTTTCCTGCGTCTGGAAATTGATCCCCGCATCGACCGGCTGCCCGACGCCGTCGGTCGGCTTCATCGGAACATAGGTCGCATCGCCCGCCGGGGCGGCGGCCGCGTCGCCCGCGGGCGTCGCTGCGGCATCTCCGGCAGCGGCCGGAGTCGCCGCGGTCGTCGCCGCCGGCGCTTCCGCCGGGGTCTGCGCGTGGCCCGCGCCCACCGCGCCCAGCGACAAAGCTGCCGCAATTACAAGGGTTTTCAAGCTCTTCATAAGAATTGTGCCGCCCGTTGCCTGTTGTCTTTATCGATCCCCTGGCCCACCCCGCCGAACGCCGGACACAGGTCACGGCAGCTCGCGGACGGGCTGAATCTCGCGGGGGCTATAGACCCGCTTGCCGCTTGCCTCAAGCATCTCTAACACTATTTTGCAGCAGGCAAATTCGCCCTGCCAGCTCCCTGTCGCCGCCGACGGCGATGCAATGGATATAAAGAAGCTTCTCCCATGACCGACGATGAAATCCTGGCCGAGTTCCGTGCCGCCGACGCGCTGTTGCACGGCCATTTCCTGCTCTCCTCCGGCCGCCACAGCGAATATTATCTGCAGTGCGCGCGCGTGCTGATGGATACCGAGCGCGCCGGGCGGCTCGCGGTCGCGCTGGCGGGCAAGCTGCCGCGCGAACTGCGCCACGCGATCGACCTCGTCGTTTCGCCGGCGATGGGCGGGGTTATCATCGGTCACGAAATGGGCCGCGCTCTCGGCAAGCCGGCGATCTTCGTCGAACGTCCCACCGGCACCTTCGAGCTTCGCCGCGGCTTCGAGATCGACAGGGGCGCCAGGGTGCTGATGGTCGAGGATGTCGTGACCACCGGCCTGTCGTCGCGCGAAGCGATGGAGGCGGTGCGCGCCGCGGGAGGCGAAGTCGTGGCCGAAGCCTCGCTCGTCGACCGGTCGGGCGGCAGCGTCGACCTTGGCGTCCCATTCTACCCGCTCGTCGCCATCAACTTTCCGACCTATGCGCCGGACGAGTTGCCCGCGCATCTCGCGGACTCGTCGGCGGTCAAGCCGGGAAGCCGCGCGGCGGCATGACGGCAGCCCCCGCCCCCCGCCGCCTGCGCCTTGGCGTCAACATCGACCATGTCGCGACGATCCGAAACGCGCGCGGCGGCGAACATCCCGACCCGGTGCGCGCGGCCGAAATCGTCGCGGCGGTCGGCGGCGATGGCATCACCGCGCATCTGCGCGAGGATCGGCGCCATATCCGCGACGACGACCTCGCGCGGATCCAGGCCGCGACCGACCTGCCGCTCAATCTCGAAATGGCGGCGACCGAGGAAATGCTCGCGATCGCGCTGCGCCACGCCCCGCACGCGGCGTGCATCGTCCCCGAAAAGCGCGAGGAACGGACGACAGAGGGCGGGCTCGACGCCGCAGGGCAGCACAATCATCTCGCGCCGATCGTCGCGCACCTTTCCGATGCCGGCATCCGTGTCAGCCTGTTCATCGAACCCGACGCGCGCCAGATAGAGGCGGCAATGCGCCTGAAGGCGCCGGTCGTCGAATTCCATACCGGCCGCTACGCCCATGCCGAGGGCGAGGAACGCGCCGCCGAGCTGCGCCGCCTCGCCGACGCGGCGGCGCTCGCGGCGAAGAACGGCATCGAACCGCATGCCGGCCACGGCCTGACATATGAGAACGTCATTCCCGTCGCCGCGATCCCCCAGCTCGCCGAACTCAACATCGGCCATTATCTGATCGGCGAGGCGATCTTCACCGGCCTCGAAGACGCCGTACGCCGAATGCGCGACCTGATGGACGAGGCGCGGGGATGAACAGCAATTTCGTCATTGCGAGCCCTTCGACCGCCTTGCAGGCGCTCAGGATAAACTCGCGCGTGGCGCGAGCCGAACAATCCAGGGGCGGCCTTGCGCCGCTCTGGATCGCCTCTTCGCCTTCGGCTCCTCGCTATGACGTTCTGCCGGGTCCGGCATGATCATCGGCCTCGGTTCCGACCTGTGCAATATCGAGCGGATACAGAATTCGCTCGACCGCTTCGGCGAGCGGTTCGAAAAGCGCGTTTTCACCGACATCGAGCGTGCCAAGGCCGCGCGCCGTCCCTTCACCCGCGCCGGCACCTATGCCAAGCGTTTCGCCGCCAAGGAGGCCTTTTCCAAGGCTGTGGGCACCGGCTTCAAACGCGGCGTGTTCATGAAGGACATCGGCGTCGTCAACGCTCCCTCGGGGGCGCCGACGCTGGCGTTGACCGGCGGCGCCGCCGAACGGCTCGCACAGATGGTCCCCGCGGGCCACAGCGCCCATATCCATCTCACGCTTACCGATGATCACCCCTGGGCACAGGCCTTCGTCATCATCGAAGCGATCAAGGACCAATGATGGCAAAGAAGACCAAAACGGCCGACGACGGGAGTTGGGGCAAGTTGATCCGCGACATTGCCGTGATCCTGCTGCTCGTACTCGTCATCCACAGCTGCGTCGCCAAGCCCTTTTACATCCCCTCGGATTCGATGATGCCCGGCTTGCGCAACGGCGACCGGCTGATCGTCAGCAAATATCCCTATGGCTGGTCCTACGC
>CAZSMB010000252.1:0-2871 GCA_964607625.1 uncultured Sphingopyxis sp.
CTCTTGCCCCGTTCGCCAAACCGGCATATAGCCGCCACCGATATCCGGCCGCCCCGCGAGGGGCGGCCCTTATTTTTTCCGCCCATGGAGATAGCGTCATGGCCAATGCCAATCCGACCCCGCTGATGCCGCATGCGACCGCCGCCTGGCTGGTCGACAACACCGGACTAACCTTTGTCCAGATCGCCGATTATTGCGGTATCCACATTCTGGAAGTGCAGGCGATCGCCGACGAGACCGCGGCGACCAAATATACGGGCCGCGATCCGGTCCGCGCGCACGAACTGTCGCTCGAAGAAATCGAGAAGGGCCAGAAGGATCCGAACTACAAGCTCAAGATGAGCGTGCAGGCGCAGGATACGATCCGCCGCACCCGCGGCCCGCGCTACACGCCGGTCAGCAAGCGCCAGGACAAGCCCGACGGCATCGCCTGGATCCTGAAGAACCATCCCGAAGTGTCGGACGGCGCGATCGGCAAGCTGATCGGCACCACGCGCAACACGATCGGCGCGATCCGCGACCGCAGCCACTGGAACAGTGCGAATATCGTGCCCAAGGATCCGGTGACGCTCGGCCTCTGTTCGCAGCGCGAGCTCGACGCGATCGTGGCCAAGGCGGCGAAGAAGGCCGGGATCAAGGCGCCCGAGGACAGTCGCCTCGAGGGTGATCGCGAGGCGCTGCTCGAAGAGCTGCGTGCCGAGCGCACCGCGGCGGCCGAAGCCCGTGCCGCCGAGGAAGCCGCAAGCGGCGACGAGGATTGACGCATGGCGGGGGACGGCGAAGACGATGGCATTCCGGCCGGTTCGGGCTCGCCCGACGCTTCGCTGACCCAGGACGACAGCTTTACCGCGACGAGCCATGCCGGCCTGACCTACCCCTGGGGTGACTCCGCGCCCGGCGCGGGCGAGACGTTTCGGATCGCCGACGGAATCAGCTGGGCGCGCATCCCGATGCCCGGATCGCTTGGTCACATCAACAGCTGGCTGCTCGACGACGATGGCGCGGACGCGCGCGGCGTCGCGGTCGTCGACACCGGGGTATGCCTGACGCTCTGTTCGGACGCGTGGAAGGCCCTGTATGCCGGCGCGCTGTCGGATGCGCGCATCACCCGGGTGATCGGGACCCATCTCCATCCCGACCATATCGGGCTCGCCGGCTGGATCGCGAAGAAGCGCGGGGTCAAGCTGTGGATGACGCGCGGCGAGATGCTCACCGCGCGCACGATCGTCGGCGACACCAGCGAGACGGTGCCCGAGGAGGTATTGGTTCAGTCGCGCGCCGCCGGATGGAGCGAGGAGGCGATCGAGCGCCAGCGCGGCGAGGGCTGGGGCCGCTTCGCGGCGATGATTTTCGCTTTGCCGCGCAGCTACGTGCGGATCAAGGACGGCGACGTGCTCGACATGGGGGCGCATAAATGGCGCGTCGTTACCGGATCGGGGCACAGTCCCGAACATGCGTGCCTGTGGAACGAGCGCACGGGCGTGCTGGTGTCGGGCGATCAGGTGCTGCCGCGGATCAGTTCGAACGTGTCGGTCAACATCACCGAACCCGACGCCGATCCGCTGGGCGAATGGCTGGCGTCGATCGACAAGTTGCTCGCCACCGTGCCCGCCGACGTGCTGACCTGTCCGGCGCACGGCGAACCCTTCAGGGGGCTGCACGTCCGCCTGACCGCGCTGCGCGACGAGCATCGCATGCGCCTCTACAAGCTCGCCGAAGCGGCGAGCGAGGCGCCGATGCGCGCCGTCGACACCTTTCCGTTGCTTTTCAACCGGCCGATCGGCGCGCATAATCAGGGGCTCGCGACCGGGGAGGCGCTCGCGCATCTCAAGCGGCTCGAGGTCGAGGGGCGGGTGACCAAAGAGGATCGCGACGGCGTCTGGTGGTACCGCGCCGTCGCGTGAAGACGCGAAACGAGCCTGGGCGATGACGGGACCCCGCGGCATCGCGCGGAAAGTTCAAACTAGCCCGCATAACAGATTCTCTTGCGGCGGCAGGGGTGGCGTTGCCGCCCAACTTATGCTTATGCGGCGCCGCATATCTCCCGTTTCCAGAGTCGAAAGGCCCGGCAGAGCTCATGAACATCCACGAATATCAGGCGAAAGAATTGCTCGCGAAACATGGCGTCGCGGTGCCCAAGGGCATTGCCGCGATGAGCGTCGAAGAGGCGGTTGCCGCCGCGAAGCAGCTTCCCGGACCGCTCTATGTCGTCAAGGCGCAGATCCACGCGGGCGGCCGCGGCAAGGGCAAGTTCAAGGAACTCGGACCCGATGCAAAGGGCGGCGTGCGCCTCGCCAAGTCGATCGAGGAAGTCGAAGCTGCCGCAAAGGACATGCTCGGCAACACGCTGGTGACGATTCAGACCGGTGAGGCGGGCAAGCAGGTCAACCGCCTCTACATCACCGACGGCGCGGACATCAAAAAGGAATATTATCTCGCGCTCCTCGTCGACCGTGCCACCAGCCGCATCGCGGTGGTCGCCTCGACCGAAGGCGGGATGGATATCGAGACCGTGGCGCACAACACGCCCGACAAGATCCACACGATCGTGATCGATCCCGCCACCGGGTTGATGCCGCACCATGGGCGCAGCGTTGCTGCGGCGCTCGAGCTGGAGGGCGACCTTGCCAAGCAGGCGGCAAAGGTTCTCGCAGGTCTTTACAGCGCGTTCCTCGCGACCGACGCGGAGCAGATCGAGATTAACCCGCTCGCGGTCTGCGAAGGCGCGAATGGCGACGAACTGCTCGTTCTCGATGCCAAGCTCGGCTTCGACGGAAACGCGATGTTCCGCCACAAGGACATCGCCGAACTGCGCGACCTGACCGAGGAAGACCCGGCCGAAGTCGAGGCGAGCGAATATGACCTCGCCTA
>CAZSMB010000253.1:0-2867 GCA_964607625.1 uncultured Sphingopyxis sp.
CGCCGATCGGCGACGAGGAAGACAGCCACCTCGGCGATTTCATCGAGGACAAGAATGCGATCATCCCGGTCGATGCCGCGGTGCAGTCGAACCTCAAGGAAACGGTGACGCGGGTCCTCGCCTCGCTGACCCCGCGCGAGGAGCGCGTGCTGCGGATGCGCTTCGGCATCGGGATGAACACCGACCATACGCTCGAAGAGGTCGGACAGCAGTTCAGCGTCACCCGCGAGCGCATTCGCCAGATCGAGGCGAAGGCGCTCCGCAAGCTGAAGCACCCGTCGCGCAGCCGCAAGATGCGCAGCTTCCTCGACCAGTAAGGCGGCGCGGCCGCCCGCCGCCCGCCCATTCATCGAATATCAACGGTGGCCGGTCTAACCGGCCACCGCTTTGTCATGCGGGCGGGATAGGGCCGCGGCGTCGCCGGCGACGGCGCCCCGCCCCGACCGACGCGTGACGACAGGACCAAGACCGGGATCGATGGCAACATTTGCCGATTGATGGGAAATTTTCCAGCCTTGATCGCGCATCACCCTATGGGCGGCACGACAAAAGCCCCGGAAATCGGGGCATAGGTGAATTTGGCACACCCCTTGCGAAGCATGGGGCATGAGCGCGGGGGAGGCCCGCCGCCAGGATGAAAGACGAAAAAATGGACAGCGAAACCACCAATCTCTTCCGCCGCCGCGACACCTTCTTCGGGATCTGCGAGGCCGTGGGCCAGGACTTCGGCTTCAACCCGCTGTGGCTGCGCCTTGCCTTCATCGCGCCGCTCTTCTTCTTCCCGATGCAGAGCTTCATCGCCTATTTCCTGCTCGGCGGCGTCGTGCTCGCCTCGCGCCTGATCTTCCCGGCCCGCAAGGCCGGCAACGCGGCCGCCGCGCTCACCGCGATCGAGGGCGAAGCGCCCGCGGCCGGCAAGCGCGAGGAGCTTGCGCTCGCGGCCTGACCCGATCGCCGGGGCCGGCGGGCCTTCCCTCTCCCCGCCTTGCCCGCTCCGGCGCCCGCGGCCCGACCATCCACGGGCCGCACCCGAAAGGACCGGCATGCCTTCCAGACGGCTTGCCGGTCCTTTGTCGTGAAAAGGCCACCGCCCGTCCCCAACCGGGACATCGGCCCGATATTTCCGGGGCGCTTATAAACGCGACGTTTACGACGATGGCCTATGGCCGTTCCTTGCCATGAAATCGCGCGGGGGCGCCTGTCCCGCCGCGACGTGTGAGGACAAAGCGTTTGAGCCAGTCGACCCAGCCCCGGACCGAGACGCGCAGCGTCGCCGAACTGCTCGATGCGCTGGTGGCCGGCGAAGGCACCGGCGCGCATCCGCACGTTAAGGGCGGCGCGCTCTCGAACAGCCCCGATGCGATGCGCAACCTTGCCGATGCCGTCCATTTCCTCTGCCTTCTCCACGGCCGCCACCCCGGCGTGATCGACGGCGCCGCACGCAAGGCGGTCGACGGCACCGCGCGCCGCTGGCTCGACGAAGCGGCGCAGGCCTTCGCACAGGAACGCGCCTTTCTGTCCAAGATCGCGGCGGCGGTCGGCCCGGTGCCGAGCACCCCCGGCCAGGACCAGTGCGAAGCCGCGGTCGCCGCGCAGTGCAAGGCGCTCGACATGCTCGCCGAATCCGATCGCAACGGCTGCGCGCTCGGCGCCGCGATAGCCCTGACGCTCGACTGGCGGACGATCCGCGTCCTGCTCGACATCAGCGCGCAGCGGCTCGACATGACGCCGCCGCGCTGCACGCTGCCCGACCTGCCGGGCACCGCCCGGCTCGCGGCGGCGGTCGCCGACGGTCCCGCGACCGAACGCGCGATGAGCTTCGGCGCGCAGCAACTCATTGCCCAGCACAGCGGGCTCTGGGACCTGCTCTCGGCGCGCGCCGCGGCCCGCGCGCATAGCTAGGGTCCTGACCCTAAACCGTCGCCCCCGCGACGGCGGGGACCGCCGGGTGCCTCGCTCCATCCTCGAGGTGGTGACGACAACGGCCCCCGCCTTCGCGGGGGCGACGGCCGTGGCTTGCACCCTTCCCCTGCCCCCGCTATGCCGATCCCGAGTTGACGTTCACGTTAAGGGAAAGGCAGCGACGCCATGCGTTTCGAAGGTACCAGCGCCTATATCGCGACCGAGGATCTGAAGGTCGCGGTCAACGCCGCGACGATGCTGCGTCGCCCGCTGCTCGTGAAGGGCGAGCCCGGAACCGGCAAGACCGTCCTCGCCGAAGAGGTGGCCAAGGCCTTCGACGCGCCGCTGATCACCTGGAACATCAAATCGACGACGAAGGCGCAGCAGGGACTCTATGAATATGATGCGGTCGCGCGCCTGCGCGACGGCCAGCTCGGCGAAGAGCGCGTCCACGACATCCGCAACTATATCAGGAAGGGCAAGCTGTGGGAGGCGTTCACCGCGCCAAAGCTCCCCGTCCTCCTGATCGACGAGATCGACAAGGCCGACATCGAATTTCCGAACGACCTGCTTCAGGAACTCGATCGCATGGCGTTCCACGTCTATGAAACCGACGAAACGATCACCGCGAAAGAACGCCCGATCGTCGTCATCACCTCGAACAATGAAAAGGAACTGCCCGACGCCTTCCTGCGCCGCTGCTTCTTCCACTATATCAAATTCCCCGACCGCGACACGATGGCAGAAATCGTCGAGGTCCACTTCCCCGGCATCCAGAAGACGCTCGTCAGCCGCGCAATGGACATTTTCTACGACGTCCGCGACGTGCCGGGGCTGAAGAAAAAGCCGTCGACGAGCGAACTGATCGACTGGCTGAAGCTGCTGCTGGCCGAGGACATGCCGCTCGAGGTGCTCCAGAACCGCGACGTCGGCAAGGCGATCCCCCCCTTGCACGGCGCGCTGCT
>CAZSMB010000254.1:0-2853 GCA_964607625.1 uncultured Sphingopyxis sp.
GCCTCGTCGAGCGTCGCGAACAGCATCGACTGCATATCCTCGGGCTCGGCATCGGGAAGCGGCAACAGGCTGTGGGTACCGCCGCGCGAATGGGTGCTCGTCGAACCGATGCGCACCGCGACCGGCCGCCGCGCGATCGCTGGCCCCAGGCCCAGAAAACAGCCGCGCTCGAGGTCGCGGATCTGTTCCGCCTGCCGCCGTTCCATGCCCAACAGGTCGGCAGCGCGCGCCATGTCGATGTCTAAGAAGGTCCGCCCCATGAGGAAGTTGCTCGCCTCTGCCGCGACATTCTTTGCCAGCTTCGCCAGGCGCTGCGTCGCGATCGCGCCCGCAAGTCCGCGCTTCCGGCCGCGGCACATCAGGTTGGTCATCGCCGAAAGGCTCGCGCGCCGGACCGCATCGGCAACGTCGCCGGAGGTGGTCGGAGCGAACATCTGGGCTTCGTCGACGACGACGAGCGCCGGAAACCAATGCTCGCGCGGCGCGTCGAACAGGGCGTTCAGGAAGGCGGCCGCACAGGTCATCTGCGCTTCGATCTCGAGCGTGTCGAGGCTCAGGATCACCGAAGCGCGATGTTCGCGGATGCGCGCGGCCATCGTCGCGATTTCGCGCTCATTATAGTCGCCCGCGCTGATGACGACATGGTTATAGGCATCGGCCAGCGTAACGAAATCGCCCTCGGGATCGATCACGACCTGCTGGACCAGCCCCGCGCTCTGTTCGAGCAGGCGGCGCAACAGGTGCGACTTGCCCGACCCCGAATTGCCCTGGACCAGCAGACGCGTCGCGAGCAGTTCCTGGATGTCGACATGGACCGCCTTGCCCGCGGTGTCGGTTCCGATTTCGATGCTGTGATTCACCCCTCCGCACCTATCGACGCCGCGCGGCGCTGACAACCGGAAGACCATTGGCGACAGGCCGTCGGCGAGGCGCTTTGCCGTGCGCCCTCATATCGTCTACGGCGCGCGCATGAACTTCGACGACCAGCTCTTTCGCTATTTCGGTACGGCCGACATCGGCGCGGTCCCCGCTACGGCTTTCGAAGCGGGGACCGAGCGGATGCTCGTCGACTTCGGGCTCGAATCGAACCCCAGCCGGCGTTTCGCGCTGTGGACGCTGATGTACATGCTCGGCGTCGCGCCCGATCTGGACGTTGCGTTCAAGGATGCGGCGACGCGCGATGCGGCGCGCGATTTCATGGATATGGTCGACCGCGCAGCGGGGGATTGACCGGCGCGCGCGGCGCGGCGGTCAATGGGCGGCGTCGGCGTCGAAGGCCTCTTCGAGGTCGTGGATTTCGCCGACCGGTTCCTTGGGGCTGCCGCAATGCGGGAAGATCGCGTCGAGCCGGCGGCGCAGCGTTTCGTCGAACAGCGTCTGGTTCGAAATGCGCGCCTGCGACAGCGTCAACTCCATGCGGATCGAATCCTTGATCCGTTCGAGCGCGGGCGCGTCCAATATCCCGACCTTCAGCAGTTCTTCGCAAAGCTGGATCAGACCTACGGTCGTCGCATGCGCGCGCAGGCCCAGAAAATCGATTGTGCGGTGCAATTCGCGCGCGCCGGCCGCGCGCTGCTCCATATTGCTCATAATCCGTCTCCCTCACCACCCGGGCGCGGCGCCGGTCCAGTCGACCGGTCGTATCTGCGCGTCGGTGCTTAGGAGCTTAAGTGTATCGGCGGGGCACTGTCAAATGCCGCCTTGCGTCGAGGCTGTTCCGCGGACGATCCTGGCCCAGGGATTGAGGTCGGGTTCGGCAACCTTGGTCAACCGGTTGCGGTCGCGGTGCAGGAAAGGTTCGGCCTGTCCCTTCACCACCAGGGTCGTGTCGGAAACATAGCTCCATGTTCCATCATCGTGGAAATCGACGGTAATCCGATAGCTGTCGGTCCGAAAGGCGAGGTCGAGAAAGCTCGTCGAGCAGATGCCATATTCGGTTTGTCCGCGGTCGGCCTTCAACTCCAGTCGCCGCGCGTCGGGTTCGGCATGCCCCGATGCGATCGCGATCTGGCCGCGCGGGATGGCGAGCGTCTGGAGGATCAGGCCGGTGGCGGGTTCGTAGAGCCAATAGCCCACCTGGTCGTGAAAGGTGATTTGCTCTTCACGCGTGTTGACATGCAGGTGATAGCGCAGACCGTAAAAGAGCTGCGGCCCGTTCGGTTGCGCGTCGATCGGCTGCATCTCGATCCGCTCATAATAATCGCGCGTTTCCGGCCCGTCGGCCTTGGGATTGATATCGACGCCATGCTGGCCTTCCCAGATACCGGCAAGGCGCCGGAGCGGCCCCAGCCGGCCCAGCGTTTCGGGGTCGATATCGTCGGGTTCGGTGAAAATGTCGTCCGGTATATTCATCGCGTGGCCCCCCGCTTCCTCAATCAGATATCCTCGACCAGCCGGCCATAGAGTTGCGGGCGGCGATCGCGGAAAAAGCCCATGCCCGCCCGGTGCTTTGCCGCGCGGTCGAGGTCGATCGTTTCGATCAGCACACCCGTCTCCCCGGCGCCGAACTCCTGCGTCAGGTCGCCCCATTCGTCGCTGATGAAACTGTGGCCGTAAAAGTCGGCGTCGCCCTCTGTCCCGATCCGGTTCGCGGCGATCACCGGCATGCAGTTGGACACGGCGTGGCCCTGCATCGCGCGCCGCCACATGCGGCTGGTGTCGAGGTCGGCGTCATAGGGTTCGCTACCGATCGCGGTCGGATAGAACAGCAGTTCGGCGCCCATCAGCGCCATCGCGCGCGCGCATTCGGGATACCATTGGTCCCAGCAGACGCCGACGCCGATCCGCGTCCCGAACATGTCCCACACCTTGAACCCCGTGTTGCCGGGGCGGAAATAATATTTCTCTTCATAG
>CAZSMB010000255.1:0-2852 GCA_964607625.1 uncultured Sphingopyxis sp.
TGCCCAGATGGGTATAATCGAACTTGCGCGTAACCTGTCCCCGCGCGCCCTTGCCGGTGATCGGCGGCGGCGATGGCGGCGCGGGACGTGCGGCGAGCGTGGTCCCGGCTCTGGCCGCGGCAAGCTCCTCGTCGCTCGGCGGCTCCTGCGCAAGCTGCGTCGCCGTCTCGGCTCCCATCTTCTGCACCTGCGCCGCGCTCAACGCATTGAGGTCGACCAGCGGCACATCCATCGCCTTGGCGACGCTGCGCACCCGGTCCGACCAACTCGCAAGCGTATTGCGAAGCTGACCGTCGCGAAAATCGCGCCGCGTCAGCGGCGTCACGAGCACCGGGACCGCCCCCGCTGCGCGCACCTCCTCGACAAAGCGTCGTAAATTGGTCGGAAACTCGGTCGTCTCTTCGGTCCAGCGCTCGGCTTTGCTGGACTGGTCATTGTGCGCGAACTGAATAAGCACATAGGTCGCGCGATAACCCGGCACCTTCGCTTCACCGAGCGCGATATCCCAACTGCCCTCCTGGCGGTAGCTGCGCGTACTGCGACCGCCGCGCCCGGCATTGACGCACGCCACCGACGATTTGACATGGCCGGCACAGAAGGCGCCGCCCCATCCGCTGTGCGGCGCCATGGTCGAGTCCCCGACGAGTACAATCTTGTAGGGCGAAAGCGGCTCGGCATCGGCCCGCTCGCGCTCCTTGGCCTGCGCGCCGCCGGCAAGAGCAGCGGCGAACAGCGGAATGGCTAACCAGCGCATGTCCCGTTCCCTTCTTTTATGGATTACATCGTCACGAAAAATAGAGGCCGCCGTTCACGTCGAGACAGACGCCGGCGAGGAAGCTCGCCGCGGGGGATGCGAGATAGGCGATAGTATCGGCGACCTCGTCGGGATGGCCTTCACGGCGGAGCGGAGTGTTTCCGGCGGTAGCCGCGCGGCCCTCCGGTTTCGAGAAAATGTCGTGGAAACTGGTCCCGATCAGCCCGGGGCAGACCGCATTGACGCGGATTCCCTGCGGCCCGAGCTCTTTCGCCATCGACCGCGTGTAGGTCATCAATGCGCCCTTTGCAGTGGCGTAAACCGACGCTCCGGGGCCGCCCCCGTCGCGTCCCGCCTGGCTCGAGACGTTGACGACCGCCGCCCCCTCGCCAAGGAAAGGTAGGGCCGCCTGGAGGACGAGGAAGGCCGATTTGATGTTGAGTGTCATGACATGGTCGAAGAAGGCTTCGTCCATCTCGCCGAGCGTCTTGCGGGCGACCATTCCACCGGCAAGGTTGACCAGAATGTCGAGCCGGCCGCTGAAGGCGACGCCGACCTCGTCGAGCATCGCGCGCACAGCACTGCCGTCGGTCACATCGGCCTGCACCAGAAAGGCGTCGCCGCCCGCATCGTGGATCGCCTGCAAGGTCGCTTCCGCCGCTTCGCGACCGCTGTTGTAGTTGATCGCGACGCGCGCGCCGGCGCGTGCGAGCGCGATCGATACCGATCGGCCGATGTCCCGGCCACCGCCGGTGACGAGCGCAGTTTTTCCTTGGAGATTCATCGAATTCTTTTCCTTATTCTGGGGTGTTGCGAGGCGCAGTCGCGACGGGTTCGACGCGGCCGCCGATCAGTCGGAATGCGAGGAAGGAGAGCGGAACGATCGCCGCCGAAAGCGCAAAGATCGGCGCATAGCCATTCTTCGTGAGCACCGGCACGAGCCAGGTGGTGATCAGCGTCCCCGCAACTGCGGCGGTGCCGCTGATCCCGGCAAGACTGCCGACCGCGCCGCCGCCGAAATAGTCGCTCGGTAGCGTCTGGATATTGCCGATCGCCATCTGGAAACCGAACAGGATACCCGCGATCAGCAGAACGGCGCTGAGCGGATCGTCGGCGCCGATCGTCGCGAGCAGCGCGGGGAGCATGATCGCGCAGCCAATGCCGATCGTCAGCGTGCGCGCTTTGTGGACGCTCCCGCCGGCGGCGATGATCCGCCCCGCCAGCCACCCACCGAACAAGCTGCCCAGCATCGCGCCGACGAAGGGCACCCAGGCGAACAGTCCGATCTGTTTCACGTCGAAGCCAAAGGTCTCCGCAAGGTAGATCGGCAGCCACGATACGAACAGCCACCACACCGGATCGAGGAAGAAGCGCGACAGGATCACGCCCCAGCTCTGCCGATGGCGGAGAAGTTCGCCGAGCGGCACGCGGCGACTATCGCCCGGTCCCGCGTCGGCGCAGCCGGTCAGAATATGCTGACGCTCCGCGTCACTGAGCCACGGATGATTTTCAGGGTCGCCCTTGTAGAACCATAGCCACGGAACCAGCCAGACAAAGCCCAAGATACCGACGATCAGGAAGGTGCCGTGCCAGCCGAACTGGACGAAAAGCAATGCGACGAGCGGGGCCGAGACGATCCCGCCCAGCGATGCTCCGGCGTTGAATATGCCCTGCGCGAGCGCGCGTTCGCGCGAAGGAAACCAGAGCGCATTGGCCTTGGCCGCGCCCGGCCAGTTCCCCGCTTCGCTGACCCCCAAAGTCGCGCGCAGTACACCGAGCAACGGCATCGATCGAACGAGCGCATGCGCCGCGATCGACAGCGACCAGAAGAGGATCGAAATGGTGAAGCCCATCCTTGTCCCGATCGCGTCGAACACGCGCCCGAACAGCGACTGACCGAAGGCATAGGCGATCATGAAGATCGTCACGAGCAGCGCATAATCTTCCTTGGTGGCGCCGATGTCTTTTGACACTTCGGGCCACATCACCGCGAGCGCGTTGCGGTCGATATAGTTGATGACGGTGGCGAGGCCGATCAGGCCGATCACGCACCAGCGCAGGCCGCCCTTCATTTTGCGCCTCCCTTGGCAAGATCGAA
>CAZSMB010000256.1:0-2840 GCA_964607625.1 uncultured Sphingopyxis sp.
GCTGCCGCCGGTCTATGAGCGCAGGCCCGCCGATGCGCCGGAACCCGCGGGCGTGACGCCGCACTGGCGTTTCCGGCTTGACCATGACGCGGCGATCATATGGACCGACCTGGTCCGGGGGCCGCAGCATTTCGAGCCGAAGACGCTGTCTGACCCCGTCGTGCGCCGCGCTGACGGAAGCTGGCTCTACCTGCTCCCCAGCGTGATCGACGATATCGCGATGGGGATCAGCCATGTCGTGCGCGGCGAGGACCATGTGTCGAACACCGCGGCGCAGATCCAGATGTTCGACGCACTCGGCGCGCTGCCCCCGGCGTTTGCACACGAGGCATTGCTCGTCGGGACCGAAGGCAAGCTGTCGAAGCGCCTCGGCTCGCTCGGCATGGCCGATCTGCGCGAGGCTGGAATCGAGCCGATCGCGCTCGCGGCACTGCTCGCGCGGCTCGGGACGAGCGACCCGGTCGAGCCGGTGACGAGCCTCGCGCCGCTGATCGCGGGGATCGACTTCGCACGCTTCGGCCGTGCGCCCGCGCGCTTCGACGAGGCCGAGCTTGCGCTGCTCAACCAGAAGATCTTGCATCATACCGACTATGCCGCGGTGGCGCCCCGCCTGCCCGCGGCGATCGACGACGCGCGCTGGCAGGCGATTCGTCCGAACCTGATGACCGTCGCCGAGGCGCGCGACTGGGTCGCGGTCTTCGACGGGCCGTTCGCGCCGCCCGCGCCCGATGCCGCCGACCTGCCGGTGCTCGACGCCGCTGCGGCCGCCGCGCCGGCGCTCGACTGGGATGCCGACCCCTGGCCCGCGCTCACCGATGCGGTGAAGGCAGCGACGGGGGCGAAGGGCCGCGCACTATTCCTGCCGCTGCGCCGCGCCCTCACGGCGCGCGATCATGGCCCCGATATGCGCGAACTTCTGCCGCTGATCGCGAAGGACGAAGCGCTGGCGCGGCTTTCGGCGCGCTGATCCTTTCCGGATGAATCGTTTCCGCAGGCTCGTGTGTTCCCGCGAAGGCGGGAACCCATCGCCGACCAGTGCAGGATCGCGCGGTCGGGAGATGGGCTCCGCCTTCGCGGGAGCACTCGGGTTTGAGAGCGCATCCACCCGCGTCACGCTTTGCCGACTTCTCCGATTGACAATTTGTGTCACGTTATATTATCTCGTCATTCGGCCTGGCCAACAGCTGCGGTCCAAGATGCGGCGGGGCCCGGTCGTTACTGGCAAGGAGAGAGGCCATGACGCTGATACCCCTGATGTCCGCCCTCGCCGCCGCGCCCGAGCGCGCGCCGGCGTCCGCGAATGCCCGCTACGGCTATGACCCGGGTGCGCGGCATCGCCCCATCGCGGCGGCGATCGCGATCGGGCTGCCTGCGGCGCTGGTTGTCGCCGTCGCGCTGTCGCCGATGATCGTCGACCAGGCGCCGCGCACGACTCCGCTCATCGGAACGCTGATCGAATTGCCGAAGCCGCCGCCACCCGACCCCGAACCCCGACCCGATGTCAGGCCGCAGCCCAGGACCGATGCGGCCACCGAAACGGTCGAAAAGGTCTTCAAGCTTCCGTTCGACGACACGAATCGGGCCGCCGACGGGCCGGCGGTCCTCGATCCGCCGCCGCTGCCTCCCGGGCCCGAAATCAGGGTCGAGCGGCCCGCGCCGCCGAAGCTGGTTACAGCCCAGGTCGATCCGCGCTATGCCGGGCAGTTCCAGCCGGATTACCCGCTGCGCCAGCAACGCGCGGGCGTCGAGGGCAGCGTCGTCGTGCGCGTACTGATCGGCACCGACGGGCGCGTGAAGGCGGTCGAACTGGTCAGCGCCGCCGATCCGGCCTTTTTCGAAGCAACGAAGAAGCGCGCACTGGCCAAATGGCGCTTCAAGCCCGCGACCCGCGGCGGCGTGGCCGAAGAAAGCTGGCGCGAAATGACGGTCAGCTTCGTCATCCGCGACGCGTAGAGCCGCTGTGGGCGAGGCGCACACACCGCCTCGCCCGCAAGGGACTTTTCGCGGCTTTCGCTTGACAGAAGCGGCGAATCCCGCCAAGGGCGCCCGGATAAATGGGGGCGGCGCCCGGCGCGCGGCCCTCTTCGTTTTTCACACCAACCGCCGGGGCCGCCAACGCCCCGCCGCATCGGTCGGGCCCCCGGCGGATGTGCCAGATATTCTAAGGATAGGGCCATGGCCAAGCCGACGACCGTCAAGATCAAGCTGGTGAGCACCGCCGACACGGGCTTTTTCTATGTCACCAAGAAGAACCCGCGCACGATGACCGAGAAGATGTCGGTGCGCAAATATGACCCGCGTGCGCGCAAGCACGTCGAGTTCAAGGAAGCCAAGATCAAGTGACGCCTTGTCCTGCGCGGCATCGCCGCGCGGACTGAAAACGCGCCATTTCGGGCTCGATCCGGGATCCAGAAGGGCGGCGCCGCGCCGCCCTTTTTCGTGCGCGCGGCATATGCGCCATCGCGCGGGGGGGGGGCGCCGATCCCGTCCATCGAGCGCGGAATCCGCCCCCGGGGGTGACCGACCTTTCCCACGCCGCTATGGGCGGTCTGGAAGGGAGCGGCCATGCGGGTCATGTTGTTGGGGGCCGGCGGTTTTATCGGACGCCATATCCTCGCGGACTTGCTCGCGGCCGGGCATGACGTCGTTGCGGTGGTCCGGCGCGCGGAGGGCCTCGAACAGGCGTTTCCCGACGCGCGGTTCGTCGCGATCGATCTCGCGCAGGCTACCGATCCGTCGCGGTGGCGTGCGTATCTGGACGGCGTGACCTGTATCGTAAATGCGGCGGGCCTGCTGCGCGGACCCCATATGGAGGCGGTCCATGTCGCGATGCCGCGTGC
>CAZSMB010000257.1:0-2799 GCA_964607625.1 uncultured Sphingopyxis sp.
CGACGCGACACCGCCGACGCGCCCCCCTCCCGCGGGCGGGTGGGGCTGGGGGGGGGGGGCATGGTCCGGAGCCGGGCTTGCCAGTCGCCCACCCCCGGCCCCTCCCGCAAGCGGGAGGGGGAGACGAATTACAGATCGTCGCAGTAGGATTTATACGCCGCGGCGTTCATCAACCCCTCGAGCTGGCCCTTGTCGCCGAGCGTCATGCGAAAGAACCAGCCTTCGCCCTCGGGGTCGCTGTTGACGAGCGCGGGGTCTTCCTCGAGCTGGGCGTTGCCTTCGGTCACGGTGCCGTCGACGGGGGCATAGACGTCGCTCGCCGCCTTCACCGATTCGACCACCGCCGCGTCGCCGCCCTTTGACAGCTCGGCGCCGGTATCGGGAACTTCGACGAACACGATGTCGCCGAGCTGGCCCTGCGCATAGTCGGTGATGCCGACCGTTGCGACATCGCCATCGACGTCGATCCATTCATGCTCTTCGGTATAGTAACGCGGCATCGTCAGGCTCCTGTTTTACGAACATAGCGGTGCGGAACAAACGGCATGTCGGCCACCGCAACCGGGATGCGCTTGCCCCGCACTTCGGCGGCGAGCGCGGTGCCGGGCGCGGCATGGTCGCGGGGCACATAGCCCATCGCGATCGGCGCGCCGACGCTCGGGGCGAAGCCGCCCGAGGTAACGACGCCGATTTCGGTGTTGCCGTCGAACAGCTTGGCGCCTTCGCGGACCGGCAGCTTGCCCTCGACGCTCAGGCCGACGCGCTTGCGGGGGCTTCCGTCGGCAAGATGGCCCAGGATGCGCGCGGCGCCGGGGAAGCCGCCCGCTTCGCGGCGGCGCTTGGAAATCGCGAAAGACAAATCGCCCTCGACCGGGTCGATGCCGTCGTCGAGGTCGTGGCCATAGAGCGGCAGCCCCGCCTCCAGCCGTAGCGAATCGCGCGCACCGAGCCCGATCGGCTTCACAGTCGCGAGCGCGCAAAGCGCATTGGCGAGTGCTTCGGCGTGTTCGGCCGGCACCGAAATCTCGAATCCGTCTTCACCGGTGTAGCCCGAGCGGCTGATCCCGAGCCGGACGTCGCTCCACAGATAGGGGCCGGCCTGCATGAAGACGAGGCGGTCGACGGGAAGAATATCGGCGAATTCGGGTGCGATGCCGAGCGCGACGAGCGCCTCGACCGCCTTCGGCCCTTGCAGCGCGAGCAGCGCATGGTCGTCGAGCAGGTTCATCTCGATTTCGTCGGGCAGATGCTCGCGCAGGTGCGCGATATCGTCCCACTTCACTGCGCCGTTGACGACCATATAGAGGCCGCGCCCGGTGTTCGTGATCATCAGGTCGTCGAGGATGCCGCCGTCATCGGCAAGCAACAGCGAATAGCGCATCCGGCCGGGCTTCAGCGCCGAAATATCGCCCGGAACCAGCGCCTCGAGCGCTTCGGCGGCGCCTTCGCCGCTGAACACGAGCTGCCCCATGTGGCTGACGTCGAACAGACCCGCATTGTCGCGCGTCCACAGATGTTCGGCCATGATGCCGTCATACTGGATCGGCATGTGATAGCCGGCGAATTCGACCATCCGCGCGCCGTGGGCGCGGTGCCAGGCATCGAGCGGCAGCGTTTCGATCGCCACCTCTTCGCCCATTTCCTCGGTTTCGCTCAATGCGGCCTCCCGTCGTTGACATGGCGCGCGGCGGCCCGATGCCACCGCTTTGCCACGCCCCCTCTGTCACGGGAACCTGAGAGTTTTCCTCCATGATATCATGGAGTTACCCCTTCGGTGGTCGCAACATGAAGCCGCGACGCTTTCCAGAGTGTCCAATCCGGCGCGCGGTCCTGCTGACCTGAGAGTTTCCGGGGCGGTTGCTCCTTCGGTGGCGAGGCGCGGATCGCTCCGCTCCTCGCGCTCTCCCGCGCGGCCGTCCGAATCCCCTGCGGGCTCCGGCAGACGACCGAGCCTTGGCGGGGGCGCTGCACAGAGTCAATTGGCGAGCCGCCGCATCGCGTCATTTTCGTGGACATAAACTCCCGCAGCGTCGGCATCGATGAGCGCGACTATCGCCTTTGCGACGACATCGGCGGGAATCGAACGATAGCGCCGTAGCGATCCGTGGAGCAGCGCGTCGGTGAACGGCGCCGCGGCCATCGCAATCCCCTCGCCCAGCCGCGGCGGCCCCTGGCGCTCGCCCATGAGCAGGCCCGGGCGCAGAATATCGAGCCGGTCGAAGCCGAGCGCTGCGAGATCGTCCTCGGCCTCACCCTTGGTGCGCAGGTAGAAATTGCGGCTTTTCGCCGATGCGCCGACCGCGCTGACCACGATCATATGCGCAGTGCCCGCCCTCCGCGCCGCGCCCGCCGCCGCCAGCACGAGATCATGGTCGACCGCCCTGAACGCCGCTTGCGAGCCCGCCTGCCTGATCGTCGTACCGAGGCAGCAGATCAGGGTCGCGGGACGCGCGGTCGCGATGATCGCGGGCCAATCCCCGGGCGGCGCGACATGCTGGACATAGTGCGGGGGCAGGTTCGCGACGAGCCGCCGCGCGATAAGAATCAGCGGCCGGTCGCCCGCATGTGCCACTACCGCCCCTCCGACCAGGCCGGTGGCGCCTATCAGCATTGCGTCTATGGAAGTTATGCTCATCGCGCCTACCTCCTGCTGCCAGCTTGCAAATACGTCCGCTATCGGCCGGTGGCAAAGCTCGAAATTAGGAAAACTCGTCCGGAACGAGAAAAGCTAGGGCCCTGACCCTAGGCATGCGCGAGTGCGTCGGGCACGGCATCGCGCCCGTGTAGTTCGGCGAAGCG
>CAZSMB010000258.1:0-2793 GCA_964607625.1 uncultured Sphingopyxis sp.
TTTCACGCTTGGTCAGCTTCGAAAGCACGACCCGCTTCTTCTCGACCGACTGGCTGTAATCGCCCCAGGCATAGAGGCCGGTCGGCCCGAAAATGATATAGCCGATCATCGCGAGCACCGCGAGCAGCGCGACGGTGGGACCGATGGCCCGGTTCACCGATTTCCGAACTTTGTGGCGCTGCGTCATACGGCCTTGAATCACAAGTGATTCGCGCCGTCAAGGCGCCTTGCGACGGTTTTCCACCGTGGCGGGTTCAAGGAAGACCAGACGAAAATCGCCGCGCTCGACCTCGGCCAGCGTCCGCTGGTCGAACGCAAGGCGGCCCAGCTCCGGATGATCGAATTGCCGTTCGCCGCCCTCGTGCGGCAACACCGCCTGCCGATCCCATTCGGCGGCGAATTCGGGGCTGACCGCGCACAAGCGGTCGACGACCAGGTGAACGCGCGGATCGGTGACCCCGCGCCCGAAATCGCGGCGGAATTCGGACAGGATGCGCGCGGCGCGCGCCCGCCAGTCGGGCAGCAGCGTCCGCGCCGCGGGATGGGTGAAGACATAGTCGAGCAGGTTGGGCGGGCCATCGACCTCGAACAACCCGACGAACAGCCGGCGCGCCGCGGCGTTGGCACAGCAGACATACCAGGCCGGGTCGAGGCCATAAGCCGGCCAGTCGAGCGCGGCGACCGCCGCCGCGATCGCCGGCGGCGCCGGAGCCGCTGCGGGATGAACGGGGGCGTCGGGATCGCGCCGCCCCGCCAGCGTGAACATATAGTCGCGTTCGGCGCCCGACAGATGCAGCGCATCGGCAAGTCGCGCGAGCGTCGCCGCCGACGGCCGCACGTCGCGCCCCTGCTCGACCCATGCAAGCCAGGTCGTGCCGATACCGGCCAGGTCGGCCAGATCCTCGCGGCGCAGCCCCGGTGTCCGGCGACGACGCGGCGGCGACGACGGCGTCATCGCTTCGCGCCGCCCCTTAAGGAAGGCCCCCAAAAGCCTGCGCTGTTCCTCGGTCTGCATGATGGGTTTTATAACAGGATAACTTTATCCATTGTAACAGGGTAAATCATCGGCTGGATCGCGGACCCGAAGGAGAAGAAGATGACTGCCTCGCACAACGACCTGGTCCGCGGCCAATTCGGTCCGACCGCCAACGCCTATGTCGCCAGCGCCGTCCACGCGTCGGGCGCCGACCTCGAAACGATCGCCGCGCGCGCGGCCGCCGCGGCGCCGAAGCGCGCCCTCGACCTTGGCTGTGGGGGCGGCCATGTCGCCTATGCACTCGCCCCGCATGCGGGCACCGTCGTCGCCTGCGACCTTGCCCCCGATATGCTGTCCGCCGTGGCGGAGGAGGCCGGGCGCCGCGGGATCGGCACGATCGCAACGCAGGTCGCGCCGGCCGCGGACCTGCCCTTCCCCGATGGTCATTTCGATTTTCTGGCCTGCCGCTTTTCGACCCATCACTGGCACGATGCCGAGGCGGGACTGCGCGAGGCGCGGCGCGTGCTGGCGGTCGGCGCGCCCGCCATCTTCGTCGACGTGGTAGCGCTCGCCGCACCCGCCCTCGACACCCATTTGCAGGCGGTCGAACTGCTGCGCGACGGATCGCACGTCCGCGATTACCGCATCGACGAGTGGACCGCGATGCTGACACGCGCCGGCTTCGACGTTGGCGGCATGTCCCGGTCGCGGCTGCGCATGGATTTTGCCGACTGGACCGCGCGAATGCGGACGCCCGCCGCGCACATGGCCGCGATCCGCGCGCTTCAGCAACAGGCGAGCGCCGAAACCGCGCGTCACTTTGCGATCGAACCCGACGGCTCGTTCACGATCGACGTCGCGCTATTCGAGGTCGGATAGCGCCCGACGCGGGTCGTCTTATCCGAAAGTCGCCATTCCCGGATAGCGCGCCATGTCCCCCAGCTCCTCCTCGATACGGATGAGCTGGTTGTATTTCGCCAGCCGGTCCGATCGTGCCAGGCTGCCGGTCTTGATCTGGCCGCAGTTGGTCGCGACCGCGAGGTCGGCGATCGTCGCATCCTCGGTCTCGCCCGAACGGTGCGACATCACGGCGGTGTAGCGGGCGCGGTGCGCCATATCGACCGCATCGAGCGTTTCGGACAGCGTCCCGATCTGATTGACCTTGACGAGCAGCGAATTGGCGAGGCCGTCCTTGATCCCCTGGCCCAGACGCGCCGGGTTGGTGACGAACAAATCGTCGCCGACGAGCTGGCATTTGTCGCCGATCAGGTCGGTCAGTGCCTTCCAGCCGGCGAAATCATCCTCGCTCATCCCGTCCTCGATCGATTTGATCGGATAGTCGGCGACGAGCGCGGCGAGATATTCGGCCATTTGCTCCGGGCTGAGCGACAGGTTTTCGCCGCTGATTTCATATTTGCCGTTCTTGAAGAATTCGGTCGCGGCGCAATCGAGGGCCAGCACCACGTCGCTGCCCAGCTTGAACCCCGCCTGGTCGACCGAAGCGGCGATGAAGTCCAGCGCGTCGCGCGTCGAGGCAAGGTTGGGCGCAAAGCCGCCCTCGTCGCCGACTGCGGTGGCGAGGCCCTTTTGCGCGAGCCCCTTTTTCAGCGTGTGGAAAATCTCGCTGCCCCAGCGCACCGCCTCTGCGATGCTGCCGGCGCCGACCGGCATGATCATGAATTCCTGGACATCGATCGGATTGTCGGCATGCTCGCCGCCGTTGATGATGTTCATCATCGGCACCGGGAGCGTGCGCGCCGACACCCCGCCGACATAGCGATAGAGGGGCAGGCCGCGCGCATCGGCCGCGGCCTTCG
>CAZSMB010000259.1:0-2790 GCA_964607625.1 uncultured Sphingopyxis sp.
TGAAGTTGTCCACGCCGTGCGACCGTGGAGGGCTCTTTCTTCAAGAAGTGCAGCTCTTCGTCTCGCGCCCGTCCGGCCGAGAGAAGGGGTTGAGCTGCTGACCGGTTCGCTAAGGCGTTGCAGATTAGTCATAAGCAGCTGTGCGCCTATCGATGTCGGCGATCGTTCCTGTCCGAAGATATGCCCCGACCGATGCATCGACCCAATCGACCGCTGGCAGGCCACCGCCTAACCCGTCGCTGCGGCAATCAATCGGTCGGGAAAGCTGAGCGTAAAGGCGGCGCCGCCTTCGGGATGATTGGCCGCGGCGATGTCGATGCCGAGCGCATCCGAAAAGCCCTTTGCGATCGCGAGGCCCAGTCCGCTGCCTCCGTGCCGGTCCCCGCCCTTGCCTTGCGCAAAGGTGTCGAAAATCGTCAGTTCCGCTCCCGGCTCCAGCCCGCCGCCCCGGTCGCGGACCGTCAGCGTGACGGCATCGGATGTTCGCCGGCCGATGATGCCGACAGGGCCGGCGTTCCCCCCGTGCTGGATCGCGTTCGCCAGCAGGTTGAGCAGGATATGATGGAGCAGCCGTTCGTCGACGCGGACGAGCGGCAGACCGGCGGGAACCTGAAAATCGACATGATGCCCGCGCAGCGGTTCCTTGAGGTCGTGGACGACCGCGGCGACGACGTCGGTCAGGTCGACCGGCGTCAGATCGAGCCGGACGCCGCCGGCGTCGAGCCGGACCAGTTCGACGAGATTGTCGAGAAAGCGGCGCAATCGCGCCACTTCGGCACGCGCGTCGGGCAAGGCGGCGGCGGCGGGATGCTCGTCGGCGATCGCTTCGATCGCCGCGGTCACGCCCGTGAGCGGCGTGCGCAGATCGTGGCCGATCGACGACAGCAGCGCCGCGCGGAGCCGGTCACGCTCTTCGAGCATCGAAAGGCTGCGCATCTCGTCCTCGAGGTGCAGCCTCTCGTGCGCGAGCGCGGCCTGGCCGACGAGCGCCGACAACAGCGCCGCGCGGTCGGGCGCGATCGGATCGCCGCCATCCTCGCTCGCGATGCCGAGCACCGCGAGGACGCCGAGCCCGGTCTTCAGCGGATGGAATTGCCAGTCGGAGGCGACGAGCGTGCTCGTGCCGCGTCCGGCGGGCTCGCCGCTCGTCCACGCCCACTCGGCGGCCGCCTGGTCGATCGGCGAAATGCGCGCGTCGGCCGGCCGCGCGACGATGGCGAGCAGCAGGCCGTCGCGGTCGCCGAGCACGACGCTGCGCACCCCCAGCAGGCGCGAGACTTCCTCGCAGGTGGCAGTGGCCGTGGTTTCGCGGTCCGAGGCGCGCGCAAGCGTCTGCGCAAAGGCGGCGAGCGACGCATTTTCTTGCGCGCTACGTACCCCGATCCGCGCGCGCGTCCGCAGCCGCCCGGCGAGGTTGCTCGTCACCGCGGCGACCCCGGTGAGGATCAGCACCGTCAGCACGCTCTGCGGTTCGGCGATCGTGAAGGTGTAGAGCGGATGCAGGAAGAAGAAATTGAACGCGAGCGCCGCCGCGATGCTCGCGAACAGCCCCGGGCGCAGGCCATAAAGCGTCGCCGCGACGATGACGGGCACGAGATAGAGCAGATCGACCGCGCCGGTGCCGATCCACGGCTCGGCGAGCTTGGCGAGGCCCGTCGTCGCGGCGATCAGCGACAGCGCGACGCCATAGCTTCCCGGCCGGCCCCAACCGCGCATCCAGCCGCCACGACGGTGCGTCGTCGTCGCGGCGTCGGGGGACGGGATGACATGCACCGCGAGTCCCTCCCCCTCGCGGATCAGCGCCTCGACGATCGACCCGTGGCGCAGTTCGAACCACCAGCTGCGCTGCGACCGGCCGATGACGAGCTGCGTCGCGCGCAGCGCCTCGATCTGCCCGCGTAGCCCGGAGATGACATTTTCGGACGGAACGGTGGCGATCGTCGCACCGAGCGTCGCGGCGAGGGCCAGCGAGGCGGCGACGCGGCGCTGCGCCTCGTCGTCGAACCCCTCGCTGCGTGGGGTTTCGATGTGCACCGCGGTCCACGGCGCATTGAGCCCGTCGGCAAGGCGCTTCGCCGTGCGCACCAGCGCGTCGGTGCCCGGCTGCTCGCTGATCGCGACGAGGATGCGCTCGCCGGCGGCATAGGTTCCGGCCAGCCCGGTCGCGTCGAGATCGTGCAGCATCTGCCGATCGACGCTGAGCGCGGCGCGGCGCAGCGCCATTTCGCGCAGCGCCGAAAGATTGGGTTTCGAAAAGAAATGGCCGAGCGCGCGGCTCGCCTCCTGGGGCACATAGACCTTGCCGTCCTTGAGCCGCGCGATCAGCTCGTCGGGGGGCAGGTCAACGAGCTTGATCTCGGCGCCTTCGAACACGCTGTCGGGGACGGTTTCGCGCACGCGCACGCGCGTGAAGCTCGCAACGACGTCGTTGAGGCTCTCGACATGCTGGATGTTGAGCGTCGTATAGACGTCGATCCCGGCCCCCAGCAGTTCGTCGACGTCCTGCCAGCGCTTGGGATGCCGGCTGCCCTCGACATTGCTGTGGGCATATTCGTCGACCAGCGCGAGCGCGGGCTTGCGCCGCAGCACGGCATCGAGGTTCATTTCGGCGAGCCGGTGGCCGCGATAGGCGATCTCGTGCCGCGGAACAACCTCCAGCCCTTGCATCAGCGCCTCGGTCTCGGCGCGGCCGTGCGTTTCGGCGACCGCCACAACGACGTCGGCGCCCTCGCGCGCGAGCGCCGCGCCCTCGGTGAGCATCGCATAGGTTTTGCCGACCCCGGGCGCGGC
>CAZSMB010000260.1:0-2775 GCA_964607625.1 uncultured Sphingopyxis sp.
TCTTCATCGTGTCGAGCGCCTTCAGCTTGAAGGTGTCGATCGCGTCCATCGTGTCATAGATATTCTGGAAGGCGCGGCTCAGCGTCTCCATCGGGATCGTGCTCGACGCGGCCTGTTCGTGGATGCGCGCGGTATTGTCCTTGAGCATCTTCGACGTGCCGTCGATGATGTTCGCGGTCGTGGTGTTCAGCGCGGTGATCTGTTCGAGCACCAGTTTCTGGTTGGTCATCGCCTGCGCGACGGTGATTGCGGTCTTGAGCGCGCCCACGGTCGTGGTCGAGGCGCGGTCGACGCCCTTAACGAGCTCGACATTGTTCTTTTTGACGAGATCGAGCGCCAGATAGCCCTGCACCGTCACCGCCATTTGGGTGAGCAGATCCTGCGTACGCTGTCGCGCATAGAAGAGCGCATTCTCGCGCAGGATCTTCGCCTTTGCCGGATCGGTGCCGTCGAGCTCGATCGCCTTCGCCTCGAGCCGTTCGTCGAGCGTCTTGGCGATGTGCACCATCTGCTCGAGCTTGCCCATCGATTCCCACATCTTGCGCCGCTCGACATCGATCGCGGCATTGTCCATCAGCAGCTCGTCCTTGCCATTGGCGAGCGCGGTCAGGATGCCGCCGATATGCGTCTGGGCGCTGCGGTACTGCGCGAAATAATTGCTGATCTTGCTGCCGAAGATCTTGTCGAGGAAGCCGCGTTTCGACAGCAGCTTGCCGTTTGCCGAGGGATCGAGCCGTTCGACGGTGCTGCGCAGTTCGATCAGATTCTGGCCGATGTCGTTGTCGCGTTCCATCGCCTTGATCGGGCGGTCGAGGAATCGGTTCGAATGGTTCGCCGCATCGAGCATTTCCTTGCGGCCCATATTGGTGATCTGGTCGACCCGCTTGCCGAATTCGGGAGAATTTTCGTCCTGCGCCACCAGGTCGTCGATGAATCCGTCGACGCGGTCTTCGAGTTTCGATTTCTGCTCGGCCGACAGCGGCACGAGGCCCGCCGCCTTTTCGGGGGCGAGGGGGTTCAGCGGCTCGGGCGGGGTCAGCGTCAGTTCTGCACTTTCGGTCGCCGTCGCGGTCTCTTCGCTCATGTCTTTCCTTCCAACCCCAAGCCACTTGCCAATATGGCATGCGCGACTGTGTTATTCAAGCATCACACTGAGGCAGATCGATTCAGCGCCGGTGCGATCCACGCCGAAACGATCAGCTGGCTCATATGATAGACGAGGATTGGCAACAGCACCATGCCGGCCGTCGCGGGCGGAAAGAGTGTCGCGGCGAGCGGCGCGCCGACCGCAAGGCTTTTCTGGGCGCCCGAGAAGAGCAGGGTGATGCGATCGGCCCGCGCGAGCGAAAGCAGGCGTCCGAGAAACCATGTCCCTCCGAAAGCGCACGCGAGGAGGAGCGCGGCCATGCCGACCACGATCGCAATCTCGCGCGTGTCGAGCCGGCTCCAGATACCGCCGACGACCGCAGCCGAAAAGGCGACATATACCGCAGTTGCGATCGCGGTGCGATCCATCAGGGTCGCGAGCCCGCGATGCTGCAACACAATCGGGCGTAGCCAGTGCTGCGCCACCTGCCCGGCCAGAAAGGGGAGCAGCAGGATCGCGACGATGCGCAATGCCGCGGCGCCGTGGATTTCGCCCGCATTGCCCGCGAGCAGCGCGAAGAGCAGGGGCGAGAGGAACACGCCCGAAAGGTTGAGCAGGGCCGCCGCGACGACGCTGGCCGCGACGTTGCCGCCGGCCATCGAACTTGCAGCGGTTGCCGATTGGACCGTCGAAGGCAGGATGCCGAGGAAGAGGAATCCGAGCGCCAGCGTCGCCGGCAGAAACGGAGCGGTGATCAGGTGCGCGCCGAATCCGAGCAGGGCCATCGCGCCGAAGCAGAAACCGAAGGCGGCGCCTTGCAGTTTCCAGTTGCGGATGCCGTGGAGCACTTCGTCGCGGGGCAGTCGCACGCCGTTGAGGAAGAAGAGCAGCACGATCGCAGCGGTAGAAACCGCTTGCGCGACGGGAACGGCGTCGCCGCGCACCGGCAGCAGGCTGGCGAGGAGGATCGTGGCGAGCAGGACCGGCACGAAGCGGTCGGGAAAGATGCGCGAAAGCATGGCGCCGAGCGATGGCGTCCGCATTGCCGCTTGGCAAGCGGCGATCCCGCGATAGACAGGCAGCATGGCCGATATCCTGATCCTCGCCGCGCTGCCCGAAGAGGGCGACGCGCTCTTCCCCGGTAGCGGGCACCGCGACGGCGGCGCCTTCGCCGTCCGCCGCCTGGCGGCGCATGGCCACGACATCGCGATCGCCAGCTGCGGGCTCGGCAAGGTCAACGCGGCGCTGTGCGCGGGCATGTTGGGTGCCGGTGCCGACCTGTTCCTGATGAGCGGCACGTGCGGCGCTCTCGGCGGAGCGGCGCCGGGCGCCTATTGGCTCGCCGAAGCCGTGCAACATGATTATGGCGCGGCGCATCCAAGGGTGTTTCGTCGCTATCGGGCTGGCGAATGGCCGATGGGCGACGCGGGCGAAACGCATTTCACGGCCTTGCCCGATCCCGGGCTTGGCCTGCAGCACGCGCGGATCGCGAGCGGCGACAGCTTCATGGCGTGCCCCGACGCCGCCGCGGATCTGGCGTCGGGTGTCGGCGCGGTCCTCGTCGACATGGAGGTCGGTGCGCTGGCGCAAGTCGCGACACGGCTCGGCAAGCCTTGGGCGGCGGTGAAGGCCGTCACCGACGACGCGAATGGCGAAAGCGGCGGCGATTTTCAGGCGAATCTGGGCCG
>CAZSMB010000261.1:0-2775 GCA_964607625.1 uncultured Sphingopyxis sp.
AAGTGCTGCGCGGGCCGCAGTCGACGCTGTTCGGCAAGAATGCGTCGGCGGGCGTGATCAGCATCATCACGCAAAAGCCGCAGTTCGACTTCGGCGGTTCGCTCGAGGCGAGCTATGGCAATTACGACGCGATCGTCGTCAAGGGCGACATCACCGGGCCGATCAGCGATACCATCGCCTTTTCGCTCGGCGGCAATTTCAACCGCCGCGACGGCTATGCCCGCGACCTGAACCTGGACACCGACGTCAACGACCGCAACCGCTGGGGCGTGCGCGGCCAGCTGCTCTTTGAACCGAGCGATGCGCTGTCGATCCGCCTGATCGGCGATTACGACAAGATCGACGAAAATTGCTGCATCGCGGGCAATGTCATCGCGGGGCCGACGGTCGCCATCACCGACTTCCTCGTCGGCGGCCCCAGCGTCGACCGGAACAATCCCTTCTCGTACGACGTCTACAACAACTTCCTGTCGTCGAACGAGATCGAGAATTACGGCGGTTCGGCCCAGATCGACTATGACCTGGGCAATATGGCGCTGACGTCGATCACCGCCTATCGTCAGGTTCGTGCGAAAACCAACCAGGATTCGGACTTCACCGCGGCCGACCTGATCGGGGAGAACAGCCAGGACCTCGCGATCGACACCTTTACGCAGGAAGTGCGCCTGGCGTCCGATTTCGACGGTCCGGTCAACTTCCTGATCGGCGGTTATTATTTCAACGAAAAGATCGACCAGAAGAATGCGCTGCTCTTCGGCGACGATTTCCGCGACTATGGCAACGCGCTGATCCAGCAGGCAAGCGGCGGTGCGCTCGACGTGCCGACGCTCGAAGGCGCGCTCGGCGCCTATGAAGGCGACCCGACCAAATATGTCGGCACCTTCTTCCGCGCCGGCGACGGCTTCGACGAGGCGTACAAGCTCAAGAACACGAGCTGGTCGATCTTCGGCACCGTCGATTTCGAGATCAGCGACCGGCTGACCTTCACCGCGGGCGCCAACTATACGCAGGACCGCAAGCGCTTCTCGACCGATGTCGTCAGCAGCGATACCTTCTCGGCGATCGACCTCGACGCACCGCAATATGCGCCGTTCCGCAACCAGCTGTTGCTTGGCGGCGCGTTGCAACAGGCGGGTGTCGATCCGACCAACGTCGCGGCGGTCACCGCGTTCGCGACCAACCCGGCCACCGCGCCGATCTATCAGCAGTTCGTGGCCTATGCGAACGCGAACCAGAACAACCCCGATGCCAATCCGCTCGGCGGTCTGCGCGCGTTCCAGTTCCTGCCGCCGTTCCTCAACGTCCCGAACGCGGTCGAGCCGGGCAAGACGCACGACAAGGATCTCGCGTGGAGCGCGCGCCTCGCGTACGAGCTGACCGATACGGTCAACGTCTATGCGACCTATGCGACGGGCTTCAAGGCCAGCTCGATCAACCTGTCGCGCGACAGCCGTCCGCTCGCATCGGACCTGCCGGCGATCGAGGCGGCGGGGCTGACGACGCCCAATTTGAGTTCAGGCTCGCGCTTCGCCGGACCCGAGGAATCGGAAGTCTATGAAATCGGGCTGAAGGGCCAGTGGTCGGTGGCCGCCGCGAACGTCGCGGTGTTCAAACAGTCGATCAAGGGATTCCAGTCGAACATCTTCACCGGCACCGGCTTCGCGCTCGCCAATGCGGGCAAGCAGTCGACCTGGGGTGTCGAATTCGACGGGTCGGTGCGGCCCGTCGAAGGCCTCAACCTGACCCTCGCCGTCACCTGGCTCGATCCGAAATACGACAGCTTCGTCAATTCGTCGTTCGGCGATATTTCGGGCACCAAGCCGTCGACGATCCCCGACCTGTCGGCGTCGATGGGCGCGACCTATACCGCCCAGGTCGGCAACGGAAACCGTGCGATCTTCCACGTCGACTATCTCTATGAAAGCCCGACGCGCCTGGTCGACGGGCTCCAGGGTTTCCCGGCCGGCTTCTCGGACCAGTTCAAGCGCGAAGTGAACCAGCTCAACGCGTCGTTCACCTTCGCTCTCGACAACGGGCTCGAACTCGGGGTGTGGGGCCGCAACCTGACCAACGCGCAATATCTGACGACGATTTTCCCCGCCGTCGCGCAGTCGGGCAGCATCTCGGGCTATCCCAGCCAGCCGCGCACCTATGGCGTGACCGGCCGCTTCAAATTCTGATCGAAAGGCGCAGGGCGGTAGCGCCCACCGACTTTTGAAATAGGTGTGTCCCCGCGAAGGCGGGGACCCATTTCCAGCCGATAATATTTCGAACGGACGAGAATGGGCTCCCGCCTTCGCGGGAGCACACGGATCTTCGGTGGGAAAGCCAACCTGCGTTCCGGCAAAAGAAAACCCCGGCCTCTCGATCGAGAAGCCGGGGTATTTTTTGGCGCGAGGCCGGATCGCGTCAGAAACGCACACCCGCCGCGATGCCGTAGCGGCGCGGTTCGAGGGTGAAGATGTTGGTGTAGTTCCCCGACGACTGGTCGGTGATGTAGAGGCCGGTGACGCTGTTGGCGTCGAAGATGTTCTGGATGAACCCCTTCACGAACCATTTATTGTCGGCACCGTTCAGCTGAAGCTGGGCATTCACCTGGGCATAGCCTTTGATCTTGTTGACGTTGCCGTTGAAGATGCTGCCATAGCTGTCGCCGGTGTAGGCGAGGTCGAAGCGCGGGACGAGCGTCATGTCGCTATCGCCCAGATGCGCCGTATACTGCACGCCCGCGCTGAACTTGTAGTTCGGCGCCTGCGGCAGCTTGTTGCCCTTGAT
>CAZSMB010000262.1:0-2747 GCA_964607625.1 uncultured Sphingopyxis sp.
AACTTCATATCGACATCGACACGCTGTCGCACGGCGAAGCGCGGCTTGGCGAAGGAATCGATGCGGCGATCGCGCTCGCGCGCGCGATCGACCCCGCACTCTATGCCGCACGGCTCGATCAGGACAAGGTTTTCCCGATCGCCTCGAAAGACCTCACCGACGGCGAACGGCCGATTACGGTACCCGAGCAGATTCAGCGCATGACCATTCTGCTCCACCGCGAAATGCCCGAAACCTTCGCCGAATGGAAAAACGCCGTCGGCATGCCCTATCTTGAGCCTGCGGGGATCGATTTCTTTGATTCGGGACCGCTAATGCTAGAAGCGGCGGCGCAGGGGATCGGTGTCGCCTTCATGCACGGGCATCACTTCGACGACGCACAGGACCAGCGGCTCGTGCGGCTATTCGATTTCGACGTCGACAGCCCGTACAGCTATTGGTTCGTCTGCCGCCCGCGGGCGCTGCGCCAGCCGGCGGTCAAGCTGTTCCACGACTGGTTGCTGTCCGAACGCATCTGACGGGGGTTCAGCGACGGTTCAGCGCCGCCCGGCAACTTGGGAGCCCAGACCGGAGCCGACCGATGCGCCTTTTCACCCTGCCCCTCATCCTGGCCGCCCTTCCGGCGACCGCGCACGCGCAATTCATCGCCGGGCCAGCCCCGGGCGGCGCGCCGATGCCCGGGATCTCCGACCGCGGGACGATGACCACCGCGCCCTCGGTCGACCGTGACATCGACACGTTGCGCGACCGCATCCGCGCGGGGCGCAACAGCGGCGAATTATCGAAGCGCGAGGCACGCGGATTGAAACGCGAGGCGGGGATGATCGGCACGCTGGCCGACCGCTATGCCGCCGATGGCCTCTCCGATTCCGAACGCCGCGAACTCGACACGCGCATCGAGGTCCAGCGCGCCGCGGCGGCGGCGCAGCGCCTTCGGGGTCACGGCAGGACACCCTGACCGCCTGAAGTCCGTCGCCTTTGGGGATAATGGTGCTGCTGGAGAGGATTGAACTCTCGACCTCACCCTTACCAAGGGTGCGCTCTACCACTGAGCTACAGCAGCGTCCGGGCCGACCGCAGGCGGATTGCCTCGGGGCAGGCGCGGCCTATGGCGGCGCGCCCTGCCGCTGTCAAGGCGCGAGGCTTGACGGGGCCGAGATTTCGCGAGAATGACGACGCGGTGAGCAAGCCCCCGTCCCCCGCCGAACTCGAACGCGAGCGCCGTCTCGCCGAAGCGCTGCGCGCCAACCTGCGCAAGCGCAAGGCGCAAGCGCGCGAGGCGCGGTCCGACACGCCGGCTAAAGACTGACGATCACGCGCACCGGGTCGCCTTCGGCCAGCCCTTCGGCCTTGCGCACCGCCGCCTTCACGAGAAGCAGCCAGCCCCCGCTTTCGCGGTGCGGAAACACCGATGTCTTCCATATCGTATCACCGATGCGTGCCGCGACCCGCGCCGATCCGAAGCCGCGCCGTCCGTCGAGCCACTGCCCCGAGATCGCGGCGAGTCGAATCCCGTCCGCCGCGTCCCCCGCGATGGTCAGGAAATACCATGCCGCCGGTCCGCTCGCCGAGCGCCAGCGCCACAGCGGCGTGGTGACGGCGAACTCTTCCACTATTTCGACGCCACCGCCCGGACCGGCACCGGGATGTTGCAGATATCGGCGCCGCCGGCGGGACGGATGAAAAAGGGGTCGCGGCGGTTTTGCCGCGCGTCGGCGTAACGGGCAAAGCTGTCGCTCTCGGTCGACAGATATTCGAAGGCCGGCCGCCCGGATTGGGGCAGGTCGCTCGCCAGCCGCACCGAGGCGATCGGCACGCGCTGCGCCGGATCCTCGTAGAAGCCGAGCGGACCAGTCCCGCGCGGCAGGCTCGACAGATACTCGATCCCGCTCACGACGCGCCCGATCAGCGCGATGTTGCGGTCGAGATGGCGCGGCGCATGGCCGATGACCGCGTAGAGTTCCGCCCCCGAGCCGGTGTCGGGCGACAGGTTGCGGCCGACGCCTACCATGCCATAGCAGTGGACGGGCCAGAAGCTGTCGAGGCCGATGCTCGCGATCGGCCAGCCCTCCGCGAAGCCAACGCGGCCGGCGTAGATGTCCTGATCCTTGTCGATCACCGGCGGCGGAACCGGCAGGTCACGCCGCTCGGGATGTTTGGCGCGATAGGCCCTGGCGTCAATTCTCCATATGTCCGAAAACGATGGGGCGGTCGCCGACGTATATTCGCTCTCCGGCACCGTCGCCAAACCCTCGGGCAGCGGCTTCGCCTTCGCCGCGTCCTCGCCATCGGGGTCGCCCCATTGCGCGACATAATTGTCCTGCACCCGCGTGATCGCCGTGCCGTCCCACCAATGCGCCGCGGCGAGCTTGCGGATATTGCCGATCCAGCCCTCGCTGAACGGCGGAGGCATGAGTTGAATGACGACGCGACGCGGCTTGCCCGCGGCATCGGGGGCGAGGTCCATCACCAGCAGGTCCGATGACGCGATGGGCACCCACTCCTCCGCTTTCGCGGCGTCGACGATCTGTCCCGGCGACGGCGCCGGCGCCGTCTCTTCGGCATGAACGGGAAGCAGGAGCGCGGCGGCCGCGGTCGCGGCAAGGAACAGATGTCTCATCGCGCCTGTCTGCCACGCCCAACCCGCTTGCGAAAGCCCCGCCAAGCGATTAGGGCGCCCCTTCCAGAGCAAGATGCGGAGCGGTGGCCGAGTGGTCGAAGGCGCTCGCCTGGAAAGTGAGTATACG
>CAZSMB010000263.1:0-2637 GCA_964607625.1 uncultured Sphingopyxis sp.
GAACCGGTCGACTGGGCGAAGGCCGGCGTGGATAGCAGGGCGACCGGAACGAGCGCGGCGCTGGCTGCCAGAGTATAGCGAAATTTCATCTTGGGTGTCCCCTTTGTGTGACAATCGGCGGCGTGCAACTCAGGGCACGCGTCACCTGCGAGCGCCCCTGAAGCTCGCGTGTGGCACGATTGTGACAGCAAATGTGACAATGCAAGGGGACCGCCGGGTGCGGATCGCGCGCGGACCTGAAATCGGCTGATTTCCGTTGATCGCGAAAAAACGGCGCCGCGCCGCGGGTCATTTTTTCCCGCAACTGTTGCTGCAATGCAACATGGAGGCGAGGGCGGCGCGCCGGAACGCGCCGCGACTCGGGTCAGGCGGCGTCGCCAGCCTCTTTCGCCTTGTCGGCATAGACGCGGACCGGCTGCTTGCGGCCCTCGACAACGTCCTTGTCCACGACAATCTCGACCACGTCGGTCAGGTCGGGCAGGTCGAACATCGTGTCGAGCAGGATCGCCTCGACGATCGACCGCAGCCCGCGCGCGCCGGTCTTGCGTTCGATCGCCTTCTTGGCGACCGCGACGAGTGCGTCGTCGGTAAAGGTCAGCGCGACCTCCTCCAGGTCGAACAGCTTCCTATACTGCTTGACCAGCGCATTCTTCGGCTCGCCCAGGATCTTGACCAGCGCGTCGACGTCGAGGTCCTCGAGCGTCGCGATGACCGGCAGGCGGCCGACGAATTCGGGGATGAGGCCGAACTTGAGCAGGTCCTCGGGCTCGATCTGCTTCAGCACTTCGCCCGCGCGGCGCTCGTCGGGGCCGGCGACATGCGCGCCGAAGCCGATCGACTTGCCCTGCAGGCGGTCGCCGATGATCTTTTCGAGGCCGGCGAAGGCGCCGCCCGCGATGAACAGGATGTTGGTCGTGTCGACCTGCAGGAATTCCTGTTGCGGATGCTTGCGTCCGCCCTGCGGCGGGACGCTCGCGGTCGTGCCTTCCATCAGCTTGAGCAGCGCCTGCTGCACGCCTTCGCCCGACACGTCGCGGGTGATCGACGGATTCTCGGCCTTGCGGCTGATCTTGTCGATCTCGTCGATATAGACGATGCCGCGCTGCGCCTTTTCGACATTATAGTCGGACGATTGCAGCAGCTTCAGGATGATATTCTCGACATCTTCCCCGACATAGCCCGCCTCGGTCAGCGTCGTCGCGTCGGCCATGGTGAAGGGGACGTCGAGGAAGCGGGCGAGCGTCTGCGCGAGCAGCGTCTTGCCGCTGCCGGTCGGGCCGACGAGCAGGATGTTCGACTTCGCCAGTTCGACGTCGTCGCCGCGTCCCGAATTGGCAAGGCGCTTGTAGTGGTTGTGCACCGCGACCGACAGCACGCGCTTGGCGGTGTTCTGGCCGATCACATAATTGTCGAGATGCTGGCAGATTTCGAGCGGGGTCGGCACTGCGCCGTCCTTGCGCGCGGCGACGCCGCCCTTGATCTCTTCGCGGATGATGTCGTTGCACAGTTCGACGCATTCGTCGCAGATGAACACCGTCGGTCCGGCAATCAGCTTGCGGACTTCGTGCTGCGATTTTCCGCAGAATGAGCAGTAAAGGGTGCTCTTGCTGTCTGAGCCAGAGAGCTTGGTCATAAAATTCCTTTTCGGACCGCACGGAATCGTCGTGCGGCCGGTCCTGACGCGACCCCCGCTGATCGCGTCTCGTCATATCCTAGCCCCGGTGCCTCCAATTACAATATGGCAATTGGGTGACATCGGCGCAATGCCCCGACTAGGGACTCGCGGCCAATCGACCGTCAAGAAACGCGGTTAGCGTGATATTGCCGAGCGGGCGGCGGACCGCGATCAGGGCGTCGGGCCCTCGCTCTGTTCGCCGGTCGCCTCGGCCGTGTCGGGCATGCCCGGGCGGCGATCGTAGACATGGTCGACGATCCCGAATTCCTTGGCCTCGTCGGCCTCGAGAAAGGTGTCGCGGTCCATCGCCTTTTCGATCTCTTTCAGGCTGCGGCCGGTATATTTGACGTACAGGTCGTTCATGCGCTTCTTGATGCGCAGGATTTCCTTCGCCTGGATTTCGATGTCCGACGCCATGCCGCGCGCGCCGCCCGACGGCTGGTGGACCATGACGCGCGCATTGGTCAGCGCGACGCGCATGCCGGGTTCGCCGGCCGCGAGCAGGAAGCTGCCCATCGATGCCGCCTGCCCGATGCACACCGTGCCGACGCGCGGGCGGATATATTGCATCGTGTCGTGGATCGCCATGCCCGCCGTGACGACGCCGCCCGGCGAGTTGATGTACATATAGATGTCCTTCTTCGGATTTTCCGATTCGAGGAATAGCAGCTGGGCCACGATCAGCGACGCCATATTGTCCTCGACCTCGCCGGTCACGAAGACGATCCGCTCGCGCAGCAGGCGCGAGAAGATATCGAAGCTGCGTTCGCCGCGGCTCGTCTGTTCGACGACCACGGGAACCAGGGCGGCGAGCGGGTCCATCATCTGAATTTCGTCCTTTATCTTGAAATGCGCCGCCGAGAACTGGCGGGCGAGCCATGCTGCCGCCTTACATCGGCTCCGGACGGGAAGGTTTCAAGGGGGCAATCTTGCGGGGCGTTTCGGAAGTGGATCGTCGGGTC
>CAZSMB010000264.1:0-2599 GCA_964607625.1 uncultured Sphingopyxis sp.
ACTTCGGCACCGACCATATGCGCGCCGAGCAGTTCGCCGGTCTTCGCGTCGAATACCGTCTTCACGAAACCCTCGACCTCGCCAAGCGCGATCGCCTTGCCGTTGCCGATGAAGGGGAAATTGCCGACCTTCACCTGATAACCCGCTTCCTTCGCCTTCGCTTCGGTCAGGCCGACGCTCGCGATCTGGGGATGGCAATAGGTGCAGCCCGGGATATTCCTCGCGTCCATCGGGTGCGGATGCGCGTCCTTGTTTCCGAGTTCCTTCGCGATAGCTTCGGCCGCGATGACCCCCTCGTGACTCGCCTTGTGCGCGAGCCAGGGCGGCGCGGTGACGTCGCCGATCGCCCACAGGCCCGGGACGTTGGTACGGCAATAGGGGTCGGTGTCGATATGCCCCTTGGTGGTCTTGACCTTCAGCGTGTCGAGCCCGACACCCTCTGTGTTCGGGACAATGCCGATCGCGACGATCGCGTGGCTGTATTCGCCCGCCTGGACCTTGCCGTCCTTTGTCTTGATCTTGGCCGATACCCCGTTCGCCGTCGCTTTCAATTCCTCGACACCGGCACCGGTCAGGATCGTCATGCCCTGTTTTTTCAGGGATTTTTCGAGGAACGTCGACACGTCGGCGTCCTCGACCGGAACGATGCGGTCGAGCATTTCAACGACGGTCACTTCGGCGCCCATGTCGTTGTAGAAGCTCGCGAATTCGATCCCGATCGCCCCCGATCCGATGACGAGCAGCTTTTTCGGCATCTCGGGCGGGGTCATCGCGTGGCGATAGGTCCAGATGCGCTTGCCGTCGGCGGGCGCGAAGGGCAGGTCGCGCGCGCGCGCGCCGGTCGCGACGATGATATGTTTGGCGGCCAGCGTCTCCGTCCCCTTCTCGCCCTTCACCTCGAGCTTGCCGGGCGCGACGAGCTTGCCGTCACCCATATGGACCGCGATCTTGTTCTTCTTCATCAGGTGCGTGACGCCCTGGTTGAGCTGCTTCGCGACGCCGCGCGACCGCTTCACGACCGCCTCGAGGTCGGCGCTGATGCTCGCCGCGGCGAGGCCGTAATCCTTGGCATGCTGCATATAATGATAGATTTCGGCCGAGCGCAGCAGCGCCTTCGTGGGAATACAGCCCCAGTTGAGGCAGATGCCGCCCAGATTCTCGCGCTCGACGATCGCGGTCTTCAGGCCCAATTGCGCGCCGCGGATCGCCGCGACATAGCCGCCGGGTCCCGAGCCGAGGACGATGAGGTCGTAGGTATCGCTCACGAATATCTCCTATTGCCCGGCGCCGCGGCCAGGTCGAAATTGATCAGGATCCACACGAGCCCGCCGACCGCGCCGGCGGCGAGCCCATATTTCATGTAACCCAGCTGCCCCTCGTCGACGATCATGTTGGCGATCGCGAGCGCGAGCAGTCCGCCGGTGACGATCGCCGCCCCCTCGAACAGCGCGAGCCGCCCCGCCGCGGGCAGCGGCAGCCGCTCGGCAATGCGCAACGCCGCCCAACCGCCGGTCAGCAGGCCGACGAGCGCGATCGCCGCCATGACCCCGGTCGATTTCCAGTCGGTCAGCGCGCCTTCGGCGCCCAGCATGCGATAGACGGCAAGGTTCGACAGCACGCCCGCCACGACCGCCGGAAGCAGGACGCGGCGCAGGGCCCGGACGATGAAGGGCGCCTTTCGCGCTGTCACGCGATCAGGCCACCAGTCCCAGCGGATTTTCGACGATCTGCTTGAATGCCTGCATCAACTGCGCGCCGTCGGCGCCGTCGATCGCGCGGTGGTCGAAGCTGCCCGTTGCCGACATGACGGTCGCGATCGCGAGCGCGCCGTCGACGACATAGGGGCGCTTTTCGCCTGCCCCGATCGCCATGATCATGCCCTGCGGCGGATTGATGACCGCGTCGAACTGCTTGATACCGAACATCCCCATGTTGCTGATGCTGGCGGTACCGCCCTGATATTCGTGCGGTTGCAACTTGCCGTCCTTGGCCCGGCCGGCAAGTTCTTTCATTTCGGTCGAAATCTTGCTCACCGACTTTGCATCGGCGCCGGTGATGATCGGCGTGATGAGACCGGCAGGAACGCTGACCGCGACCGAGATATCGGCCCGCTCGTAGCTGATGAGCTGGTCGCCCGCGAAGCTGACGTTGCACTTGGGGACCTGGATCAACGATTTGGCGAGCGCCTTGATCAGCAGGTCGTTGACGCTGAGCTTGACGCCCTGCGGCTCGAGCGCGGCGTTGAGTTCGCCGCGCAGCTTCAGCAGCTTGTCGAGCTGGATATCGACCGTCAGATAGATGTGCGGGATGGTCTGTTTGGCCTCGGTCAGGCGGCGCGCAATGGTCTTGCGCATATTGCTGAGCTTGTCCGCGCTGTGCGGGATGTCGGTCTCGAAGGGCTGCGACGAGGCGGGAGCGGGCGCCGTGGCGGGCGCGGCACTCGCCGCGGGCGCCGGGGCCGCTGCCCCCGTCGGCGCGCCCTCAAGATCGGCCTTGACGATGCGGCCGCCGGGACCGCTGCCGGTCAGCGCCTTCAGGTCGATCCCCTGCTCGGCGGCGAGCCGCTTGGCCAGAGGGCTGGCCTTGATGCGCTCGCCCG
>CAZSMB010000265.1:0-2506 GCA_964607625.1 uncultured Sphingopyxis sp.
GCCTTGTCGACCGGCCCGACATTCGATTTGTCCCAAACCTGTACCGACAACATGCGCGGCTCCGGGGCGCTGATCGACGCCACCTGATTGAGCGGCATGTGGGCGCCATAAACCTCGACCGTCACCGGGTCGAGCAGCGCGGAATTGGCGCGGCCCGTCCGCAAGCCGGCAAGATCATGCTTCAGCGATTCGAGCGCGCCATTCATCCGGCGCTCGAGGTCGGCTTTATCATATTTCGCCATCTGTCTTTCCTCTCTCAGGCATTTCGGGGGGCGTCGCCGACGATGGTCGCGACCCCATCGCCCGCCAGGACGCGCGCAAGATTGCCGGGTTCGCGAATGTTGAACACGACGATCGGAATATTATTGTCACGGCACAGCGCCACCGCGCTCGCATCCATCACCTTCAAATTGTCGGCCAGGACGCGATCGTAACCCAGGCTGTCATAACGGACCGCATCCGGATCCTGCTTGGGATCGGCATTATAGACGCCGTCGACGCTGGTCCCCTTGAACAGCGCATCGCATTTCATTTCGGCGGCACGCAGCGCGGCGCCGCTGTCGGTGGTGAAATAGGGCGCGCCCACGCCCGCGGCGAATATGACCACCCGTCCCTTTTCCATATGACGTTCGGCACGGCGGCGGATCACGGGTTCGCACACCTTGTCCATCTCGATTGCCGACTGGACACGCGTCTGGACGCCGAGTTGCTCCAGCGCGTTCTGCATCGCGAGCGCGTTCATCACCGTCGCGAGCATACCCATATAATCGGCCTGCGCGCGATCCATGCCCTTCGCCGCCCCCGCCATGCCGCGGAAAATGTTGCCGCCGCCGATAACGAGGCAGATTTCCAGGCCGCGGTCCTTCGCCGCCTTCACTTCGGCCGCCATGCTGGCGACGGTTTCGGGGTCGATCCCGAAGGGGCTGGAACCCATCAGCGCCTCACCCGACAATTTGAGCAAGATGCGTTTCAGGCCGGGCAATGCCATGATGCGGGGAACCTTTATTCTCAAGTCGATAAACGAATGGCGCGCACCCTAGTCAGAGTGCGCGCCATTGCCAAGCGGACTGCCGCGCGTGGGCGCGACAATCCACGATCGTCTTAGCGGCCGGCGGCAGCGGCGACTTCGGCCGCGAAGTCGCTTTCTTCCTTCTCAATGCCTTCGCCGAGCTGGAAGCGGACGAAGCCCTTGAGCGTGATCGCCGCACCGACGTCCTTGCCGGCGGCGGCGACGACTTCGGCGACCGGGGTCTTGCCGTCGATCACGAACGGCTGCGAGAGCAGTGCATTTTCTTTGCGGAACTTGGCGATTGCGCCGTCGACCATCTTCGAGACGATGTCGGCGGGCTTGCCCGACTGGGCGGCCTTTTCCTCGGCGATCGCGCGTTCGCGCGCGACCAGTTCGGCGTCGAGATCGTCACCGTTGAGCGCGAGCGGGTTCGCGGCCGCAACGTGCATGGCAAGCTGCTTGCCGAGCGGTTCGAGGACATCGGCGCCCGCGCCCGATTCGAGCGCAACGAGCACGCCGATCTTGCCGAGGCCCGGCGCGACGGCATTGTGGACATAGCCGGTGACGACGCCCGATTCGACGGTGACGACTTCCGAACGGCGCAGCGACTGGTTTTCACCGATCGTCGCGATGTTGTTGGTCAGCTTTTCGGCAACGGTGCCGCCCGACGGATAGGCAGCGGCGCCCAGCGCGTCGATGTCCGTGATCGCATTCGCGAGCGCGACCTCGGTCACGTCGCGGACGAAGTCCTGGAACTGTTCGTTCTTGGCGACGAAGTCGGTTTCGCTGTTGACCTCCACCACCGCGCCGCGGGTGCCGTCCGTCGACACGCCGACCAGGCCCTCGGCGGCGACGCGGCCGGCCTTCTTCGCGGCGGCGGCAAGGCCCTTGGTACGCAGCCAGTCGATCGACGCCTCGATATCGCCGTCGTTCTCCGCCAGCGCCTTCTTGCAGTCCATCATGCCCGCGCCGGTGCGTTCGCGCAGTTCCTTGACGAGAGCGGCCGTAATCTCAGCCATGGGTCATTCCTTTCCATAGGGGCGGTTCGCAGTTTCGAACCGCTGCTGCGCCGCGCACATGGCGGCGCGATAGGTCAAAACGATGACCGGGACGGCACCCGCTTCGCAGCGGGGCGCCGTCCCGTCATTGCAGCCGGTCGGCCTCAGGCGTCGCGCTGGGCTTCGGCTTCGGCGGCCGCTTCGGCGGGCACCTGTTCGTCTTCGGTGGCGACGGCGGGCTCGGCGACCGGCTCGACGGCCGCGCCCAGATCCTCGCCGGCGTCGGCGCGCGCCTGCTGGCCGCCGCGGGTCGCCGCCTGGGCGACCGCTTCGCAATAGAGGCGGATCGCGCGCGCGGCGTCGTCATTAGCGGGGACCGGGAAGGCGATGCCGTCGGGCGAAACGTTCGAATCGAGGATCGCGACGACGGGGATGCCAAGGACATTGGCTTCCTTGATCGCCAGCTCTTCCTTGTTCGCGTCGATCACGAACATCACGT
>CAZSMB010000266.1:0-2504 GCA_964607625.1 uncultured Sphingopyxis sp.
CGACAAGCGCCTTGCGGTGCGCACCGAAGACCATCCGATCGCCTATGCCGAGTTCGAGGGCGTGATCCCGAAGGGCGAATATGGCGGCGGCACCGTGATGCTCTGGGACCGCGGCACCTGGACGCCCGTGAAAGGCAAGAGCGCGAAGGATCTGGACAAGGGGCACCTCCACTTCACCCTCGACGGCGAGCGGATGAAGGGCGAATGGCTGCTCGTCCGCATGAAGCCACGCGCCGGCGAAAAGCGCGAAAACTGGCTGCTCCGCAAGATCGACGACGCCTATGCCGGCGGCAGCGACGATTTGACCGCCCGCAATCTGAAAAGCGTGCTCACTGACCGCCCGATGGCCGAGATCGCGGGCGACGCCGGCGGCGAACAATCGCTGAAGGGCGCGAAAGGCGAGGCGTTCGCCAGAAAGATGGCCGCCGCCGCCGCGCACAACCGCAAGGTCGCCAAATCGCCGAAGGCCGGCGCCAAGCCGCCGAAATTCCGCAAACCTCAGCTCGCGACGCTCGTCGACAGCGTGCCGACGGGAAACGACTGGTTCCACGAGATCAAGTTCGACGGCTACCGCGCGCTCGTCGCCGCGGCGGGCGATCGGGTCGTCGTCTATACGCGCAGCGGGCTCGACTGGACCGACAAGTTCGCGCCGCTCGCGCGCCACATCGCCGCGCTCGACCTGCCGCCGTGCCTGATCGACGGCGAGATCGTCGCCTATGGCAAGGACGGCAACCCCGACTTCTCCTCGCTCCAGGCGGTCCTGAAGCGCGGCCATGGCGCGCAGGACGAGACGACCGACCTCCACTTCTTCGCCTTCGACCTGCTCGAAGAGGACGGAAAATCGCTCACCGCGCTCGGCAATCTCGAACGCAAGGAGCGTCTCGAGGCGCTGCTCCGCGGCGCCGCGCCGCCGATCGCGGTCGCCGACCATGTCATCGGCGCCGGCGAAAAGCTCTACGACGCGATGTGCGGCGCGGGGCAGGAAGGGATCATCGCCAAGCGCGCCGACGCACCCTATGCCGGCCGCCGCTCGAAAAACTGGGTAAAGGTCAAATGCACCCGCCGCCAGGAATTCGTCATCGTCGGCTGGAAGGAATCGTCGGCCAAGGCGCGGCCCTTCGCCTCGCTGCTTCTCGCGCAGCACGCGCAGGGCGCACTGGTCTACAAGGGCAATGTCGGCACCGGTTTCGACAGCGAAACGATGGCGATGCTGGAGGCGAAGCTCGCGAGCCGCGCGCGCAAGACCGCACCGGTCGACGTCGACAAGGCGGCGGCGCGCAAGGTCCATTGGGTAAGACCCGACCTTGTCGCCGAGGTCGCCTTCGCCGAATATACCGCCGGCGGCTCGGTCCGCCACGCGAGCTTCGTCGGCCTGCGCGCCGACAAGGAGGCGGAGGACGTGAAACCCGAGACCAAGGCGAAAACCCCCGCCCCCGCGAGCGACGTGAAGATCAGCAGCCGCGAGCGCATCATCTTCCCCGAGGCAAAGGCGACCAAGGGCGACCTCGCCGACTATTATGCCGCCCTCGCCCCCGTCATGCTCCCGCACCTCGCGCGCCGCCCGGTCAGCCTCGTCCGCTGTCCGCAGGGGCGCGCGAAGCAATGCTTTTTCCAGAAGCATGATTCGGGCAGCTTCGGCCCGCACGTCCACCACGTCCCGATTCGCGAGAAGGACGGCGGGGTCGAGGATTATCTCTATGTCGACGACGCCGACGGCATCCTCGCCTGCGTCCAGATGGGAACGATCGAATTCCACGGCTGGGGCAGCCATATCGATACGCTCGAACAGCCCGACCGCATGGTCTTCGATCTCGACCCCGACGAAGGCCTCGATTTCGGCGATGTCAAAAAGGCGGCCGCCGACCTCAAGCGCCAGCTCGCCGACATCGGGCTCGTCAGCTTCGCTATGCTCTCGGGCGGCAAGGGCGTCCACGTCGTCGTGCCGCTCGATCCCGGACACGACTGGGACGCGCACAAGGATTTTGCGAAACGCTTTGCCGAAGCGCTCGCGCTCGCCGAGCCCGACCGCTTCACCGCGACGATGAGCAAGGCGAAGCGCAAGGGCAGGATCTTCATCGATTACCTGCGCAATCAGCGCGGCAGCACCGCGGTGCTGCCCTGGTCGGTGCGCGCCCGCGAAGGCGCCCCCGTCGCCGCGCCGATCGGGTGGGACGCGCTCGCGGACACCGACAGCCCGCGCCGCTGGAGCATCGCGGACGCCGCCGACCTGCTCGAACGCGCCGCGAGCGCCGAGCTCAAGGGCTGGGGCTTCGCCCGCCAGACGCTGCCGGACGTCTGAAAGCCGGCGCCGGGCCCCGCGCCGGTTGCCATAGGGCTTTCGACCCGCCATGACGATTGGCGGGGGGTCAGAAGATGCCTGCGAAGCGCGATCAGTCACCGCCGAATCGTATCGCCTGCGTGATGGTCGCGGCCGGCAAGGCTTTGATATCGGCCCTCCTGTGCTTGCTTGCCGGCGCACTCTTTCCGCAACTGCTCACCGCGGA
>CAZSMB010000267.1:0-2489 GCA_964607625.1 uncultured Sphingopyxis sp.
CGGATCACCGCCGACGTCAACCAGACGCTGGGCGGCCTCAGCAACAGCGCGCTCCGGTTCAACATGCTGTGGCAGGACAGCGACGTTCCGGGCCGCGACCATGTCAATAACCAGCGGCTCGGCCTCGCCGCCTCGCTCGGCATCGGCCTCGACACCCCGACCCGCGCCTATCTGAACCTGCTCTATGTCGATCAGGACAATATCCCCGACGGTTATGTCCCGACGATCGCGCTTCCCGGCTGGGAGCCGCAGGCCGGGCAAGAGGCGCTGGTCGGGAATCCGGTGGATTCGGAGAATTTCTACGGCACGCGTAAAGATCATGACGATGTGCAGGCGAAGATGGCGACGCTGATCATCGAACATGATTTTTCGGATAGCGTGCGGCTGTCGAACGTCGCGCGCGTCGGCCAGACGACGCAGGACTATCTTCTGACCGCGTTCATGTCGACGGGGGCCAACATCACGGGCAATCCCGCGAACCCCGATGACCTGTCGGCCTATACGATGACGCGCGGCAACCCCACGATCCGCGAAGCGACGAACCGCATCCTGACGAACCAGCTCAACCTGCGGGCCGATTTCGCGACCGGGGCGATCGAGCATAATCTGAGCGTCGGCGCCGAGATCACCGGCGAAAAGCAGGTCATCTACGGTCATAGTTCCACGGGCACTCTGCCGGTGGCAAATCTCTACAATCCCGACTGGAACGACACGAGCGATTACACCTATTCGCGCAACGGCGCGGCCGGACGGGGCAAGACGACCACGCTCGCTTTCTATGCCTTCGATACCGCCAAATTCTTCGATGGGTTGTTGCTGGTGACCGGCGGCATACGCCTCGATCACTACAAGACGACCTATTTCAACACGGCCGTCTGCAACAACGGCACCGGCCGCGGGGCCGTGCCATGCGGAACCGCCCCCGTTGGATCGATCGTCACCACCGCCGATCTGAAGGCCAAGGACACGCTGTTCAACTGGAAGCTCGGCGCCGTGCTCAAGCCGGTCGAGCCACTGAGCCTTTACGTGAACTATGCACTGTCGCAGCAGCCTCCGGGCGGCGAGGCCTTCACGCTGGCGACCGGCAACAGCGCCAACAACCCCGACTTCCTGCCGCAAAAGGCCAAGACGATCGAGGCCGGCGTGAAGTGGGACGTGCTCGACGGCGCGCTCGCCCTCAACGCGGCGATTTTCCAGACCAAGGTGCTGAACGAGATCAATGCGTCCGACCCCTCGGACATCCAGAGCGGGTCAAAGCGGGTGCGCGGCGTCGAACTGTCGGTGGTCGGAAACATCACCGACGTCTGGTCGATCTCCGCCGGCTACGCGCATCAGAAAACCAGGGTCACGAACGGTAACGGCATCGCGGCCGACGGCAGCGACGGCTTGACCTATGCGCCCGACGACAGCTTCACGTCCTGGACCAGCTATCGCACCCCGTTCGGTCTCGAAATCGCCGGCGGCGTCCGCTACACAAGCGGTATGCGGCGCGGGACCGACGGCGCGGCCGGCACGCCGCCGCACACGCAGGGCTATACGGTCGTCGACGCGCTGCTCGGTTATGCGGTCAACGACAATTTCAAGCTGCGCGTGAACGCCTATAATCTGTTCGACAAGGACTATGTGGCGGCGATCAACAAGAGTGGCTATCGCTACACGCCGGGGCAGCCGCAAACCTTCCTGTTCAGTGCCGACTTCGGTTTCTAGGCGGCGCCTGGGCTTGCGGCTTGGGCGGGAGGCTTGCCTCCCGCCTTCGCCATTTTGAATGTGGGGAAACCGGGATGCTGTTGCACATACCGAACGTCCTGACGCCCGACGAGGCGGCGGAGTTTCGCCGCCGCCTCGACGGCGCCGACTGGACCGACGGGCGCGAGACGGTCGGGGCACAGGGCGCGAAGGTCAAACGCAACGAGCAATTGCCCGACGCATCCCCGGAAAAAGCCGAACTCGGCGCTGCGGTCCTCGCCGCGCTGAAGCGCAATCCGACCTTTTTCGCCGCAGCCTTGCCGGGCCGGATCCTGCCGCCGCGCTTCAATCGCTACGCGGGCGGCGGCGAATATGGTTATCACGTCGATGGCGCGGTGATGCACCTCGCCGACGGCCAGCACTTGCGCTCGGACCTCTCCTGCACGCTCTTCCTCAACGATCCGGGCGATTATGACGGCGGACGGCTGGTCATCAGCGACACCTATGGCGAGCATGAGGTCGCCTTGCCCGCCGGCGACGCGATCCTTTATCCGTCGAGCAGCCTGCACCGCGTCGAACCGGTGACGCGCGGCGCGCGGCTCGCCTCTTTCTTCTGGATACAAAGCCTCGTGCGCGATGCGGAATCGCGACGGATGCTCTTCGAACTCGATACGTCGATCCAGAAACTGACCCAGGATGGAGCCGATGACGATGCTGTCCTCCAACTCACCTGCATCTATCACAACCTCCTCCGCCGCTGGTCCGAAACGTGACGCGGGCGAGGGGAGGCCGATGAAACACAC
>CAZSMB010000268.1:0-2482 GCA_964607625.1 uncultured Sphingopyxis sp.
AGCGCCAGCGTCAGCACCAGTTTCCCCGAACGCGCCGGCCAGCCAAGCGCCTTCTCCGCTCCCCCTACCCCTTCGCCCGCACAGATCACCCGCCAGCAGATGTCGGCCAGCCCCGGTCCCGCCGCGTCGAGGGCGGCATGGAAACGCCGGTGCGCGTCAATGCGCGCGAGCGACGCATCCGCTGCGCGCGCGCCGCCGCGGCTCTTGCCCGGTGGCGCCGCATCCCACCGCATCGTGACCCGCGCGGCCAGCCCCGCGCGCTCGTAATCGGCGCGCAGCCGCTCGCCCGCGCCGAGTTGGGCTTCGGTCAAATGCCCGCGCGCCGCGAGCCACGCCAGCGGGCTTTCGGCGGTATTGACCGTCACATGCCGCATCACCTGCGGTCCCACCTTGCCGGGGTCGACCCGGTCGTCGGGGTGGAGGCGGGTTTCAAGGCGGCGTACGGTCATCGGCGATCTCCTGCTACTCGACGAATCAGCCTTGACATTGGATCATCATGTAGGAAAGAAGAAACCAAATTGGTTATCGAGGACGAGCTATGATCAACAGCATCCGCGCGGTCCGCCGTGCAAAGGGCCTGACGCTCGACGAGGTCGCGCAGCGCTGCGATCCGCCAACGACCGCCCAGACGATCGGCCGCCTGGAAACCGGTACGCGCACCCTGTCGCTCGGCTGGATGAACCGCATCGCGAAAGCGCTCGGCGTCGATGCCGCCGAACTTGTCCAACTGCCCCAGGATACGCAGCTCACGATCACCGCGCTACTCGGCGCCGATGGCGCCCAGGCCCCTACGCGTACCGAACAGGCGCTTACAGCAAGGCCGAGCGAGGATATGGTGGCGATGCGCGTCACCTCGTCGATCGGCGACTATCGCGCCGGCGACGAAATCTGGTGCCGCCGGATCGAGGGCGACTGGGGCCAGGCGCTCAACCGCGACCTGCTCGTTCCACGGCCTGCCGGGCGATTTTTCTTTGCCCGGCTGCTCAACGTCGACGGCGAAAAGCTCCACCTGCTGCCGCTCGGCACCGGCCAGCGACAGCAGGTCGTAGCCAATCCGCCGTGGGCCGCGGTCGCGGTGCGACTGATCCGCTCGCTATAGAATTTTGCTTGCGGTCTTGAACGCGTCGAAGACTCGAGGGCTCCCTTTTTTTACCAGGTTGCACAGGAAGAACGGTGGTTCGACAAGCTCCATATGACCGGACGAGGGATAGCCGATGACGCCGCTCCGCGTCTTGTCGATCGCGACGCTCTTCCCCGACACGGAACGCCCCAACTTCGGCTTGTTCGTCGAGCGCAGCCTGCGCGCGCTCGCCGCGCAACCGGCGATCGATCTGACCATTGTCGCCCCGGTCGGTCTCCCGCCCTGGCCGCTGTCGCTGCATCCGCGCTACGCTGCGCTGCGCCATCTGCCCCGGCAGGACGTGTGGAACGGCCTGACGGTGCACCGGCCCCGCTTCACGCTCGTCCCGAAAATCGGAGCGCGCCTTAATCCCGCCGCGATCGCCCGCGCCGTGCTGCCCATCGCGGGCGAGGTCCGGCCCGATGTCGTCGACGCCCAATTCTTCTATCCCGACGGCCCCGCGGCGATGCGCGTTGCCGAACGATTGGCCCTTCCGTTTTCGATCAAGGCGCGCGGGGCCGACATCAGTCATTTCGGACACGATCCGGCCAGCAAACCCCAACTCCTCCGCGCCGCCGCCGCCGCCACCGGCCTGCTTGCCGTGTCGGATGCAATGCGCAGCGACATGGCGACGCTCGGAATCGCCCCGTCCGGGATCGCCGTCCATTATACGGGCATCGATACCGACCGCTTCTCGCCGGGAGACCGCGCCGAGGCGCGCGCGATGCTCGGGATCGCCGACGCACCCACCATCCTGACCGTCGGCGCGCTGATTCCGCGCAAGGGGCAAGCCCTGGTGATCAAAGCGCTGACCGCCCTGCCCGGCGTCCACTACCATCTTGCGGGCGCGGGGGAGGAAGAAGCACGCTATCGGGCGCTGGCCACTCGGCTGGGGGTCGCCGATCGCGTCCACCTGATGGGGCCGGTCGCCAACGCCGATCTGCCGATGCTCTACCGCGCCGCCGACGTCGTCGTCATGCCATCGGCGAGCGAGGGGCTCGCAAATGCGTGGGTGGAAGCGATAGCCTGCGGAACGCCGATCGTCATCAGCGACGCCGGCGGCGCCGCCGAGCTCGTCACCTCGCCGACCGCCGGCCGTATCGTGCCGCGCGATCCCGAAGCGATCGCGGCCGCCATATCGGACATCCTCGCGGTCCCGCCGCTACCCGCGGCGGTCGCCGCAAGCCTTTCCGGCCGCTTCAACTGGGATCGCAACGGCCGCGAGCTGGCCGACCATTTGCGGCGATGCGCGGGGCGCTAGGCGGCAAAGGAAGGTCTGCTTCCGACCGGACGTGGACTTATTCAACATCGTCACCCCGGACTTGATCCGGGGTCCATGACTTCGGCGCTGCTATGGATCCC
>CAZSMB010000269.1:0-2481 GCA_964607625.1 uncultured Sphingopyxis sp.
GTTGCATGAATGGATCCCGGATCAAGTCCGGGATGACGAATGGCGGTGAACGACCGATTGCGGACCTTGTAGACAATTATGCTTGGGGTGAAGGTTCCGGCCGGATCTCGATCTGTTTGCAAGCTTCGACATATGCATCAAGCGTATCGCTGCCGAGTACTTCCCATATTGCAGGAGCGTCCGGAGCTTTGAGGGCGGCGTCGATTCGGTTGCTGGGGACTTTTGAGAGCGCCTCCACACCGCAAGAAACATAATCCTCACGCTGTTCCTTGGAGATGCCCGCCCCGCCTTCGTTTGCCAACCTGATCGCCAGCGTGGTTACGGCGGCGCTATTTGACGAACAAGCCGCCAGTACGACTAGCATTGTTACCCCGACGCACTTTGTCATCAACCATCCCCCGCTACGCGTATAATCTAGCGGACGGGATGTCCGCTTCCCATCCCATTTCCGTCATTGACGGACGAACCGTCGCAAGGGCAGTGGATCGGGGGCTGCCGCCGTTGACACTCCGCCGACGCGATCCTATATGGCCAGCACACCCTTCCGTCCGGGACGGACCCGCCTTTGCGCAGCGGGTTCCATGAATGGGGCGTCAGGGATTTCGAGATGCGTGATGAAGCTGCGGTAAACCGGCAACGGTTGCTTGCGGCCTTTTTGCGTCTCTATCGCGCCCCGCGATTCGGAATTCAAGCAGGCGAGACAATCACATATGGCGACCAAGGCGACGTCGGTGGGCAAGGCCCTCGAAGCTACCGCGAAGAAGCGTATCCGCAAGCTGTTCGGTGACATCCACGAAGCCGTGGAAATGCCCAACCTCATCGAGGTGCAGCGCGAATCCTATGAGCAATTCCTGCGGTCCGACCCCTCGGTCGGCTATGTCTCCGGCCTCGAAAAGACGCTGCGCAGCGTTTTCCCGATCCGCGACTTCGCCGGCACCGCCGAGCTCGACTTCGTCCATTATGAACTCGAAGACCCGAAATACGACGTCGAGGAATGCCGTCAGCGCGGCATCACCTATGCGGCGCCGATGAAGGTCACGCTGCGCCTGATCGTCTTTGAAGTCGACAGCGAAACCGACACGCGTTCGGTTCTCGATATCAAGGAGCAGGACGTCTACATGGGCGACATGCCGCTCATGACCGAGAACGGCACCTTCTTCATCAACGGCACCGAGCGTGTCATCGTCAGCCAGATGCACCGTTCGCCGGGTGTGCTGTTCGACCATGACCGCGGCAAGACGCACTCGTCGGGCAAATATCTCTTTGCCGCGCGCGTGATCCCCTATCGCGGTTCGTGGCTCGATTTCGAATTCGACGCCAAGGACATCGTCAACGTCCGCATCGACCGCAAGCGCAAGCTGCCGGTGACGAGCCTGCTTTATGCGCTGGGCATGTCGAGCGAGGAAATCCTCAACTTCTTCTATGACCGCTTGGTCTTCGAGCGCGCCGAGGACGGCTGGAAGGTTCCGTTCGTCGCCGAAAACTGGCGCGGGTCGAAGCCGACCTTCGACGTCGTCGACGCGAAGACCGGCGAAGTCGTGTTCGCCGCGGGCCACAAGATCAGCCCCCGCCTGGCCAACAAGGCGGCGAAGGACGGTCTCGAAACGCTGTTGATCCCGACCGAGGAAATCTTCGGCCGCTATTCGGCGTACGACCTGATCAACGAGACGACCGGCGAAATCTATATCGAGGCCGGCGACGAAGTGACCGCCGAAAACCTGGAAAAGATGGACGCCGCGGGCATCGACAAGCTGGTGCTGCTCGACATCGATCACAACAATACGGGCCCCTGGATCCGCAACACGCTGAAGGCCGACAAGGCCGAGGACCGCGACCAGGCGCTTTCGGACATCTACCGCGTCATGCGCCCCGGCGAACCGCCGACGCGCGAGACCGCCGAGGCGCTGTTCGACGGCCTGTTCTTCGACGCCGAACGCTATGACCTGTCGGCGGTCGGCCGCGTCAAGCTGAACATGCGCCTTGGCCTCGACGCCGAGGACACGGTGACGACGCTGCGCAGCGAGGACATCCTCGCCGTGGTCAAGGAACTGGTGAACCTGAAGGACGGCAAGGGCGAGATCGACGATATCGACAATCTCGGCAACCGCCGCGTCCGGTCGGTCGGCGAGCTGCTGGAGAACCAGTATCGCGTCGGCCTGCTTCGCATGGAGCGCGCGGTGAAGGAGCGCATGAGCTCGGTCGACGTGTCGACCGTGATGCCGAACGACCTGATCAACGCGAAGCCCGCCGTGGCCGCGGTGCGCGAGTTCTTCGGCTCCAGCCAGCTCTCGCAGTTCATGGACCAGACCAACCCGCTGTCCGAAGTGACGCACAAGCGCCGCGTTTCGGCGCTCGGGCCGGGCGGGCTTACCCGCGAGCGCGCGGGCTTCGAGGTTCGCGACGTCCATCCGACCCACTATGGCCGCATCTGCCCGATCGAAACGCCGGAAGGCCCGAACATCGGTCTGATCAACAGCCTCG
>CAZSMB010000270.1:0-2471 GCA_964607625.1 uncultured Sphingopyxis sp.
TCGGCAGCCCGCTCGACGTCGCGCGCGCCGCCGATCTCGCCCACCGCGTCGGCGCCGAACTGCTGATCGACGGTTGCCAGGCGGTGCCGCGGCTGCCGGTCGATGTGTCGGCGCTCGGTTGCGACTATTATGTGTTTTCGGGGCACAAGCTCTATGGCCCGACCGGCGTCGGCGTGTTGTGGAGCGACAAGCTCGACACGCTGCCGCCGTGGCAGGGCGGCGGATCGATGATCGACCGCGTAACCTTTGAAAAAACGACCTATGCCCCCGCCCCGACCCGCTTCGAGGCGGGAACGCCGGCGATCATCGAGGCGCTCGGACTCGCGGCTGCGGCCGATTATGTCGACGCGATCGGGCTCGATGCGATCCACGCGCATGAGTGCACATTGGTCGGCCGCTTGCGCGAAGCGCTGGCGCGCAGGAACAGCATCACCCTCTATGGCCCTGAAAACAGTGCCGGAATCGTCAGCTTTTCGATGGCGGGAGTTCATCCGCACGACATCGGCACTATCTTGGACGAAAGCGGGGTCGCGATCCGCGCCGGGCACCATTGCGCACAGCCGCTGATGGAGCATCTGGGCGTCCCGGCGACCGCGCGCGCGAGCTTTGGGCTCTACAGCAATGACGACGATGTGGCGGCGCTGGTCGAAGGGCTGGCGCGCGTCGAAAGGATTTTCGGATGAGCGAAGACAGCAGCATCAAGGTCGAGGAAGTGACGAGCGTCGAGGCGCCGCCCAAGGCGCGCGTCGCCGATGCCGAGAGCGCGCCCGAAAAACTGGAGCGCAAGCGCGACTATCTGGAGGGCTTCCTCGCCGCCAAGCCCGCGGCGGCGGATCCCGATGCGGTCGGCGGCGACCTGTACGAGGCGGTGATCAATGCGCTGAAGGACATCTATGACCCGGAAATCCCGGTGAACATCTATGACCTGGGCCTGATCTACAATGTCGAGATCGACGAGGGGCATGTGATGGTCACGATGACGCTGACCACGCCGCATTGCCCGGTCGCCGAATCGATGCCCGGCGAGGTCGAACTGCGCGTCGGCGCGGTGCCCGGCGTCGGCGATGCCGAAGTCAATCTGGTCTGGGATCCGCCGTGGTCGCCGGCCAATATGAGCGACGAGGCCCGGCTCGAACTGGGGATGTTGTGATGGATCAAGCCCCTTCCCTTCAGGGGAGGGGCAGCGAGACTTGCGAGCTTGCTCGCTAGTCGCAGCGGGGTGGGCATCAAAGTCCGCGCAAGACCGATGGCCCCACCCCAACCCCTCCCCTGAAGGGGAGGGGCGTTGGAGATTGAAGATGACCGATACCAAAACCCGCGCCCGACCCGCCGCCGTCGCGTTGACACCCAATGCCGAGGCGCGCATCGCAAAGCTGATGGCCGCCGCCCCCGAGGGCGCGATCGGCGTGCGCCTGTCGACGCCGCGCCGCGGCTGTTCGGGGCTTGCCTATTCGGTCGACTATGTGACCGAAGAAGAGAAGTTCGACGAGAAGATCGAGACGCCGGGCGGCATTTTCTACATCGATGGCGCGTCGGTCCTCTATCTGATCGGCAGCACGATGGACTGGGTCGAGGATGATTTCGCCGCGGGCTTCGTCTTCGACAATCCGAACGCCAAGGGCGCCTGCGGCTGCGGCGAGAGCTTTACGGTCTGAAGCGTGATCGCCTTTGGATGAAGCGCTTGAAAGCGCGTGTGTCCCCGCGAAGGCGGGAGCGCACCGCTTAATCTTTTCACCAATCAACCCGTCGCCTAACGGCACACCGACCAGCCCGCGGTCCGCACCGCCATGTCGAGGTGCAGATGATCGGCGTGGGCGCGGTTATAGTCGGGCGACAGGACGGTGCTGAACAGGTCGCACGACCCGTCGCGCACCGCGTGCAGGAATTCGCTGCGGCGATCGCCCTGCTCCCAATCGTTGATCAGCGACACGCGCGTCCCGTCGGCGAAGACGAAGGCCGAAATGTCGATCGCGTTGGCGGTCGAATGCTCGCTCTGCGCCTGCCGCCCCGCGATCTTGCGACAATTATAGCTGCCGAGATTTTCGAGCTTCGCGACTTTCTGCCCGAAATATTTCTGCGCGAGCGGCTGGACGACATCACGCGTCCACAGCGCCATCGCCGCGGTGACCGCGCAGCCGGGCGCGGCGCTGGCGGGCGCCAGCGTCGGAACGAGCATGTCCCCGGTCAGGATCATCCGTTGGCTTGCGCGGCATAGGCCCTCGCCCATCGGCGCCCGGCGTTGGTAGCCGGCGCCCGCGCGGTCGAAGGCGGCGAAGCAGGCCGTGTCGTCCTGCACGAATGACAGCAGCTTGCGCCGCGTCGCCCAGCCCTGCGGCTGCGCCAGCTCGAAGCGCGCGGTCGGGTCGTGTTCGGGATGCGCGCGCAGCCAGATCATCGCGCGAATCGCGGCGATGGCGAGCAGCACGGCGATGCCGAAGCCTATGAGATAGGGTCGGAAACTCGTCACCGCG
>CAZSMB010000271.1:0-2456 GCA_964607625.1 uncultured Sphingopyxis sp.
AGCGCACCGGCCAGGGGGTGCTCAATCTCGGGCTTTCGGATGCGATCGCGGTGCGCGGCGCGATCTATTACCAGAAGCGCGACGGCTGGAAGACCGACGTCAACACCGGTCAGAAATACGAAGGCCGCGAGACGATCAACGGTCGTGTCAAGGTGGCCGCCCGCCCGGCCGAAAATCTGGAGATCATCCTGTCGGGTGAATGGTACGACACCAAGATCGACGGTCCGGCGCGCGCCAATCTCTTCTTCAACGCGCCCGCCGCGTTCGGCCCGGCGAAGCCGATCGTCGACGGCATCGCAGCGGCAGACCGCGACGCGTTCGACGGCAATGAAAATCGCGTCGCGATCACGCCCTCGAGCGCGGTCGTCGGCGCCGATCCGCGCGGGCTGTTCAACAATACGAAAACGCAGACCTATATCGCCAAGGCCATTCTCGATACGAGCTTCGGCCAGATCCGCTGGATCAACGGCTATCGCGGCGTCCAGAGCGACAACCTCGTCGACCTCGACGGGTCGAGCGTTGTCGCGCATTTCACTCAGGGTACACAGGATCTCAAGCAATATTCGACCGAGTTGCAGTTCACCGGGACGGGGTTCGACGACCGGCTGAATTTTGCCGCGGGGTTGACCTATTTCCGCGAAACGGGCTTCGACCAATCGCGCTCGAACCTGTTCAACGGCAAGTTCGCCGCCGGCCCGACGGTGCCGCCCGAATTCGTCGGTCATACAAGCTGGTCGAATTTTTCGGGGACGCTCGATAACGACAGCTACGGCATCTACGCGCAGGCCAACTACAAGCTGACCGACAAGCTGAGTTTCACTGGCGGCGTGCGCTTCTCGCTCGACGACAAGGGGTTGACCACCCAGTCGGGCAATGTTTCCGACAACACCGACGTCTTCGTCAACTGCAGCCCCTCGTCGGTCGCCGTCCCCTGCCTGCGCAGGGACCACGACAGCTTCTCGAACGTGTCTTACACCGCCGGAATCGACTATAAGGTGACCCCCGACCTGCTGCTTTATGCGAAGCAGAGTACGGGTTACCGGTCGGGCGCGCTGCAATTGCGTACCCTTACGCTCGAGGATTCGATCCCGTCGCAGCCCGAACTCGTTTCCGAACAGGAAATCGGCATGAAGCTGACATTCCTGGACGGTCGCGGCCATTTCAACATCGCGGGCTATCACAACAAGGTGACCGATGCGCAGCGCAGCCCCGTGCTTGCGCCTAACGGGGTCAGCCAGACGGTGATCGAAAATGCCGACACGCGCACATGGGGTGTCGAGGCCGATGCGGCGTTCGAAGTGGTGGACGGTGTCACCCTCTTTGCGTCGGGCGCGCTCACCGATCCCAAATACACCAAATATGAGGGTAAGGGAGTCGCGGGGACATTCGGCAGCCAGACCATCGTCACGGTCGACAAGAGCGATTATCTGTTCACGGGCATCGTCAAGAAGCAATTCTCGGTCGGCGGCTCGGTGAAGCAGGATTTCGGGGGTGTGGGTCTCGATGCCAATATCGTCTATGCCTGGCAGGGCAAGATGCCGCAAATCGACATTCCGCCCGAACTCTTTACTTCGACCGACGTCGGCGGGCTCGGCCTGACCCAGGCGCAGGCCGACCAACTCGCGGCGGTCGCGCAGTCGGGATCGCTCGGCATTCTAAACGCGCGTGTCGCGCTGAGCTTCGGCGCAGATCGCAATTTCGAACTCGCGCTGTGGGGCAAGAATCTGACCAACGACCAGGAACAGCAATATACGCTGCTCCTCAGCAACATCTACGTCGGCACATCCTACAACGAGCCGCGTAGTTACGGCGTAACCGCGAGCTACCGCTTCTAGAATCCACGGGGGCGCTCCAAGGGGGCATCGGGGGAGGAACGGCGTGCCGCTCCTCCCTCTTTTTTGCGAAAGGGAGAGGATGGTCGCCGACGCCAGAAATCGCCGCACGACCACACTCGCGCTGCTCGCGCTGGTCGCGGTGCTCAGCTATGTGGATCGGCAGGTCTTCACACTATTCCAAGACGACATAAAGGTCGAGCTCGGCCTCACAGATGGCGAACTTGGGCTGCTGACCGGTATCGCCTTTGCCGCCTTCTATGCGCTCGCAGCCTTTCCGATCGCGCGCTATGCCGATCGGGGCGATCGCCGGCTGGTGATTGCGATCTGCGTATCGGTGTGGAGCGTTGCGACCACATTTTGCGGATTTGCGCATAATTTCTGGCAAATGCTACTCGCCCGCATTGGGCTTGCGGCAGGGGAAGCCGGCGCTGGACCCGCGGGCAATTCGCTCCTCGTCGAAATCTTCCCCAAAGAACGCCGCACAACTGTCATTTCGACGATGCTGGCGGCCAATGCGGTCGGTTTGTCCGGCGGCCTCGCACTTGCGGGATGGCTTTCGCAATATTACGGCTGGCGCACCGTCTTCCTGATCGTCGGCGTGCCGGGGCTGCTCGTCGGTCT
>CAZSMB010000272.1:0-2442 GCA_964607625.1 uncultured Sphingopyxis sp.
GCCATACACATAGCTTCAAGCGATGACGAAGCAATCACTCAACATGACAGAGTCATCGCCGACGGGAATAACACCTGCATCTACACAGACGGAAGCTGTATAGATGGTCACACAGGAGCAGCCGCGGTGTGGCCCAACAGACAACAGACCGAGAGCAAGTACATGGGCCCAGCCACAACATCGACTGTATACGTAGCGGAGCTGCAAGGCATCTGTATTGCGCTAGCGATGGTACAAGCAGATATCCGTCGAGGAAACAGCCACAGACACCTGCACATCTTCGCAGACAACCAAGCAGCCATCCGCTCCGTGGTCAGACCAGAGGGTCGCTCGGGAGCACACATCGTTCAGCAAATAGTGCAAAAGATCGACCAAATAAGGGCCGGAGGAGTCACCATCGATATCCGCTGGATATGCGCCCATGAAGGCATCGACGGCAACGAACGTGCGGATCTGGCCGCCAAGGAAGCCACAGGATGGAGGTCGGGAGACGACAGAGGTCCGAGAGCAGAACCACCAGCACACCTCTATCCACTGAGGACAACACTTAAGACATGGTGCAAGAAAACAGCCAACCAACGCTGGCAAGCGAGCTGGACTGCTGAACGCAAGGGCAAGGCGGTGCGCAGGCACACACCAATCCCGACCAAGAAGATCCTCCAGCTTCACGCTGGCCTGAGCAAAGCAGAGAGCGCTCTACTGGTGCAGATGAGGACCGAGAAGATCGGCCTGAAAGACTTCCTCTTCAACCGTCGCGTCCCAGGTTTCCACAACCCGCGATGCCATTGTGGGGGAAGACGACAAACGGTGGCTCACGTCCTGCTGAGCTGCCGCCACTACAAGGACCTGCGGAGACAGGAACTAGGCCACCTCCCAGGACGGAACAATCTCAGAGCCATTCTGAGTACGCGCAAGCTAGCCACCAAGGCCATCAGATTTATGGAACAGACGCGGGTCTCAGTGGGTGATGAGACCAACAACGCGCAGACGACGTCGAGCATTGGGGGGAGACAGTAGGTACGCGGATCGCGGTATAGGAGGCATTGCCTCCGGGAGCCTAAGCACCACAGCAACATTAGTAGTACAACGATTGTCAACAGGGCCGGCAAGCATTTGTAGACAATTGTTGATGGGCAAAGGGGTGGATGGAAGAGACAGCTGGTTTTGTTTACATCAAGCGAAGCGAAGTGGGACGTGCGGGATTATGTAATGTAGTCTAGCACGTGTCGGCTGTCTGGCGATGTCCACCTGACCGGGCATAGCTGCTGACTAAGAGCGGCCACATCCGAGTAGGAATCAATCAATCATCAATCAATCTACTCTCTTCTCGTTTGTGTGTCAGTTGCGTTTCTTTGCACGTGTAGCTTGAGTAAGTCAGCTTAACCGCTCATAGGTCGCATCCTCTATCTCTGGAGCTGTCCTGCTCCGCGGCGGGCATCGATGATAATCAAAAGCTTTGGCTTCATGCATAATCCTATGCCTACATCCTCAATTCTGCACCTGATCCCACCACGCAACTAATCTTTGCACATGGTCTGAATGCGCTCTTCAATAGCACAACCAGAAACCTTGGCTCTTGGATTAGACACATGAGATGGTTGCCTAGACAATGCCTTCATAATTCATATGCATGCTTCTACTTCACCACTGATGTACCAACTGTAACCATATCCAAAACCCAGACGGGCCAAGTATAGCCACCACTACACTCAACGCCCACCCACCTACCCAGGCTGGCAAGGCTTCCTCTTTGAATGCATTTAGTGGTTTAAATAATAGAACATACGCCTTATCGCCTCGCGAGAGCACCGCTGCCTAGCACCAACATGTTTAAATGGCGCTGCTAAGCATCATGGAGGAGGTAATAACACGACCGATAGCATTAATCGCGGCGAGGGCTTTGCCTGTAATGCGTGCAAGGACGGCAGCAGAGCCTAGGATGCGAATATGACGTGGTGAGGCGATTTGGACCGGGCTATCATTGGTGGTCGTCCCTCCAGTCGTACTGTGATTTTTAAGCCGCCACGTTTGATGAGCCAGCATCGAGGCGTGGCTCAAGAATACAGAGACGATCAAGATGCCACACGCAATAGTTAATATGCATGCATAAACGAGGAATGACAACGAAACGCAGCCAAGCCCAATAGCAGGAGTCCGGTAAGCAATAACAATAGATGCACCTGTGGTCCCCCATTGCACAACAGTGCTCACCAGAGTTGCCCTCAATATGCTCTTCCAGACTCGAGGTGCAATGCTCTCGAAGGTAGAGTAGACTAGAAGTGACTTAGTAAGCTGTAGAAGCAGCCGTACTTCGGGAGAATCACCTAAGAACTTGTTCACGTCCAGATGACATTTCTGCCCCCTTGCCATGGTTTCTGCAATAGGCGGTAATCGGTGTAACCCCTGAGAGTGCACAGTAATACTTATTTCGCGCTCAAGGAT
>CAZSMB010000273.1:0-2384 GCA_964607625.1 uncultured Sphingopyxis sp.
CCCGTCGACAAGGACAATCGCGCCGACCAGGAAGCCGCGATCCTGCGGGTGATGGGCGAAGGGCAGGCCGATTACCTGGTGCTCGCGCGCTATATGCAGATCCTGTCGGAGGATATGTCGGCGCGGCTCGCGGGTCGCTGCATCAACATTCACCACAGCTTCCTTCCGGGCTTCAAGGGCGCGAAGCCCTATCACCGCGCGCACGAACGCGGGGTCAAGCTGATTGGCGCGACCGCGCATTTCGTCACCAGCGATCTCGACGAAGGGCCGATCATCGAACAATCGGTCGAGCGCGTCGACCATCGCGACCCGGTCGACGAACTGATCCGCATCGGCCGCGATATCGAGGCGCAGGTGCTCGCGCGCGCGGTGCGGTGGGTCGCCGAACAGCGCGTGCTGATCGACGGGCGCAAGACGGTGGTCTTTCGTTAGTCACGCGAAGCGGATAAGTCCCGAATCGCAACGAATCAGGAGGAGCCAGAGGCGATGTACAGTCACAATATGGTCGGATCGAACGACCTCGACGCATCGAAGAAATTCTATGACGCGACCTTTCAGGCGATCGGCGGCAAGCCGGGGATCGTCGACGACAAGGGGCGGCTGATCTACATGCACAACGGCGGGCTGTTCCTCGTCACCGCGCCGATCGACGGCCAGCCGGCGACCGTTGGCAACGGCTGCACGATCGGCTTTGCGATGGAAGGACCCGAACAGGCCGACGCATGGCACAAGGCGGGCGTCGAGAATGGCGGCACCGCGATCGAAGACCCGCCGGGCGTCCGCGAGGGCGGATTTGGCAGCCTCTATCTCGCCTATCTGCGCGATCCGTCGGGCAACAAGCTTTGCGCGCTGCACCGCGTCGTCTGAGCGCGCCGACGGGATGATGCGCGGCGAAGACGGATTGCTGGCGGACCTCGATGCGCTCGCCATTCCCTTCGCCGCGCACGAGCATGTCGCGGTGTTCACGGTCGCCGAGAGCGACGAGGTGAACGCCGCAATCCCCGGCGCGCATACCAAGAATCTGTTCCTCAAGGACGCGGGCGGCGCCTTCTGGCTCGTCACCGTGCCGGGGGAGAGCCGCGTCGACCTGAAGGCGCTGCCCGCCGCGATCGGCTGCAAGCGCGTGAGCTTCGGCAAGGCCGACGACATGCAGCGGCTGCTCGGCATATCGCCGGGGTCGGTGACGCCGCTCGCCGCGATCAACGCTGCGCCGGGGAGTATCACGGTCGTGCTCGACGCGGGGCTCGCGGCGGCGCCGCGCGTCAACGTCCATCCGCTGCGCAACACCGGTACGCTGGGCCTGCCCGGCGCCGCAATACTGGACCTGCTGCGCCATTGGGGCCATGAACCGCAAACCGCCCCTATCCCCATGCAGGACAGCCGATGACTCTCGAAACCCTTTCGACCAACCGCAGCCACGACGGCACCCAGGGCGTCTACAAGCACAGGAGCGCGACGACCGGCACCGACATGAGCTTCGCGGTCTTCGTTCCCGACCATCCGGAGGGCGCGAAGCTGCCCGTGCTGTGGTATCTGTCGGGACTGACCTGCACCCACGCCAATGTCATGGAAAAGGGCGAATATCGCGCCGCCTGCGCGCAGCATGGCATCATCTTCGTCGCGCCCGATACCAGCCCGCGCGGCGAGGATGTACCCGACGATCCCGACGGCGCGTGGGATTTCGGGCTCGGCGCGGGCTTCTATGTCGATGCGACCGAGGAGCCGTGGGCGGCGAACTATCGCATGCGGTCTTATGTCGAGGACGAACTGCCCTCGCTGATCCTGCGCGACTTTCCCGCCGCCGACATGACGCGGCAGGGGATCAGCGGCCATTCGATGGGGGGGCACGGCGCGCTGACCGTCGCGCTGCGCACCCCCGATCGCTTCCGCTCGGTTTCGGCCTTCGCGCCGATCGTGTCGCCGCTGCAATGCCCGTGGGGCGAGAAGGCGCTGTCGAACTATATCGGGGAGGATCGGGGGGCGTGGAGCGCCTATGACGCCTGCGCGCTGATCGAAGGCGGCGCGCGCGTGCCCGACCTGCTCGTCGATCAGGGCGAGGCCGATACGTTCCTTGCCGGTCAATTGAAGACGCACCTGCTGGCCGAGGCGTGCGAGAAGGCCGGGCAGACGGCGACGATCCGCATGCAGCCCGGATACGACCACAGCTATTATTTCATTTCGACCTTCATGGCCGAGCATGTCGGCTGGCACGCCGCGCGGTTGAAGGCTTGAACATCCCCTCCCGCTTGCGGGAGGGGCAGCGAGGCTCGCGAGCTTGCTCGCTAGCCGCAGCGGGGTGGGTCATTGCGCCGTCGCTGCCCACCCCCGACCCCTCCCGCAAGCGGGAGGGGAGCTAAGGCATCAGCAGCGTCGATCCCGTCGTA
>CAZSMB010000274.1:0-2384 GCA_964607625.1 uncultured Sphingopyxis sp.
TCGGCAGCCCGCTCGACGTCGCGCGCGCCGCCGATCTCGCCCACCGCGTCGGCGCGGAACTGCTGGTCGACGGCTGCCAGGCGGTGCCGCGGCTGCCGGTCGATGTGTCGGCGCTCGGCTGCGACTATTATGTGTTTTCAGGGCACAAGCTCTATGGCCCGACCGGCGTCGGGGTGTTGTGGAGCGACAAGCTCGACGCGCTACCGCCGTGGCAGGGCGGCGGGTCGATGATCGACCGCGTGACCTTTGAAAAAACGACCTATGCCCCCGCCCCCACCCGCTTCGAGGCGGGGACGCCGGCGATCATCGAGGCGCTGGGGCTCGCGGCGGCGGCCGATTATGTCGATGCGATCGGGCTCGATGCGATCCACGCGCACGAATGCACATTGGTCGGCCGCTTGCGCGAGGCGCTGGCGCGCAGGAACAGCATAACCCTCTATGGCCCTGAAAACAGTGCCGGAATCGTCAGCTTTTCGATGGCGGGGGTTCATCCGCACGACATCGGCACTATCTTGGACGAAAGCGGGGTCGCGATCCGCGCCGGGCACCATTGCGCACAGCCGCTGATGGAGCATCTGGGCGTCCCGGCGACCGCGCGCGCGAGCTTTGGGCTCTACAGCAATGACGACGATGTGGCGGCGCTGGTCGAAGGGCTGGCGCGCGTCGAAAGGATTTTCGGATGAGCGAAGACAGCAGCATCAAGGTCGAGGAAGTGACGAGCGTCGAGGCGCCGCCCAAGGCGCGCGTCGCCGATGCCGAGAGCGCGCCCGAAAAACTGGAGCGCAAGCGCGACTATCTGGAGGGCTTCCTCGCCGCCAAGCCCGCGGCGGCGGATCCCGATGCGGTCGGCGGCGACCTGTACGAGGCGGTGATCAATGCGCTGAAGGACATCTATGACCCGGAAATCCCGGTGAACATCTATGACCTGGGCCTGATCTACAATGTCGAGATCGACGAGGGGCATGTGATGGTCACGATGACGCTGACCACGCCGCATTGCCCGGTCGCCGAATCGATGCCCGGCGAGGTCGAACTGCGCGTCGGCGCGGTGCCCGGCGTCGGCGATGCCGAAGTCAATCTGGTCTGGGATCCGCCGTGGTCGCCCGCCAATATGAGCGACGAAGCGCGGCTCGAACTGGGGATGCTGTGATGACCGAAACGAAAACCCGCGCCCGACCCGCCGCCGTCGCGCTGACACCCAACGCCGAGGCGCGCATCGCGAAGCTGATGGCCGCCGCCCCCGAAGGCGCGATCGGCGTGCGCCTGTCGACGCCGCGCCGCGGCTGTTCGGGGCTTGCCTATTCGGTCGACTATGTGACCGAAGAAGAGAAGTTCGACGAGAAGATCGAGACGCCGGGCGGCATTTTCTACATCGATGGCGCGTCGGTCCTCTATCTGATCGGCAGCACGATGGACTGGGTCGAGGATGATTTCGCCGCGGGCTTCGTCTTCGACAATCCGAACGCCAAGGGCGCCTGCGGCTGCGGCGAGAGCTTTACGGTCTGAAGCGTGATCGCCTTTGGATGAAGGGCTTGAAAGCGCGTGTGTCCCCGCGAAGGCGGGGATCCATCTCCGGCGGGTTCAAGATAGAGCCGTCCGGAGATGGGCTCCCGCCTTCGCGGGAGCGCACACCGCTTAATCTTTTCAGCAATCAACCCGGCGCCTAACGGCACACCGACCAGCCCGCGGTCCGCACCGCCATGTCGAGGTGCAGATGATCGGCGTGGGCGCGGTTATAGTCGGGCGACAGGACGGTGCTGAACAGGTCGCACGACCCGTCGCGCACCGCGTGCAGGAATTCGCTGCGGCGATCGCCCTGCTCCCAATCGTTGATCAGCGACACGCGCGTCCCGTCGGCGAAGACGAAGGCCGAAATGTCGATCGCGTTGGCGGTCGAATGCTCGCTCTGCGCCTGCCGCCCAGCGATCTTGCGACAGTTATAGCTGCCGAGATTTTCGAGCTTCGCGACCGTTTGCCCGAAATATTTCTGCGCGAGCGGCTGGACGACATCGCGCGTCCATAGCGCCATCGCCGCGGTGACCGCACAGCCGGGCGCGGCGCTGGCGGGGGCCAGCGTCGGAACGAACATGTCCCCGGTCAGGATCATCCGCTGGCTCGCGCGGCACACGCCCACGCCCGCCGGCGCCCGGCGTTGGTAGCCGGCGCCCGCGCGGTCAAAGGCAGCGAAGCAGGGCGCGTCGTCCTGTACGAGCGACAGCAGTTTGCGGCGTGTCGCCCAACCCTGCGGCTGCGCCAGCTCGAAGCGCGCGGTCGGGTCGTGCTCGGGATGCGCGCGCAGCCATATCATCGCGCGGATCGCGGCGATGGTGAGCAGCACGGCGATGCCGAAGCCTATGAGATAGGGTCGGAAACTCGTCACCGCG
>CAZSMB010000275.1:0-2359 GCA_964607625.1 uncultured Sphingopyxis sp.
GCGATCGCCGAACATTATGCCGCGTTGCTGGAGCGCGACTATGTCTATCCGGACACCGGCAAGCGTTATGCCGCCGCGCTCCGGGCGGCGATCGCGGCGGGACGCTATGCTCCGCTGTCCGGAGCTGCTCTGGCAAAGGCCATCGATGCCGACATCGACTCGGTCCAGCCCGACGGGCATCTGCGCGTCCGGCCGCCCGAAGGCGCGGAACCGGCATCGGGCGGGCCGGCCGGGATGCCGCGCGGTCCCAAGCCGCCGGTCGAGCAGGCGGGGTGGATCGCGCCGGGGATCGCCTTCATCCGCTTCAATCTTTTCCCCGACGATGCGGCGGTGACCGCGGTCGCCGCGAAGTTCATGGCGGACCATGCCGGGGCGAAGGCGATCATCTTCGATATCCGTACCCATAATGGCGGGGGTATCGAGCAGATGAACGTCATCTTTCCCTGGCTGTTCGCCAGGCCGACGCGGCTGGTAACGATGGCGGCGCGCGCCTCGGTCGACGAATCGGGGGAGGGGCCGCTCGGAGGCGATTCGGGCCTGCGGCGGGTCGCCGGCGATCCCGGCATGGTGACCCGCGAGCATTGGGCGACGCCGAATGACGATGCGCGGCTGCGCGACGCGAAAGTCTATGTCCTCACGTCCGAAGCGACCGCCTCCGCCGCCGAACATTTCGCGCTGGCGATGAAGCATACGGGCCGCGGCGTGCTGGTCGGCAGCGCCACCGCCGGCGCCAATCATTTCGGCCGCGGCGAAGAGCTGGGCGGTGGATTCCGCGCCTTCATCCCGGTCGGGCGCACCTATGATCCGATCACGGGCAAGGATTGGGAGGGTGACGGGGTGCAGCCGGACATCGCGGTGCAGCCCGCCGATGCCCTGATGCGCGCGCTGATCGAGCTTGGCGTCGAACCCGGGGAAGCGCAGCGTCTCGGCGACGCGTACAAGCCCGCGTGGTCCATGGAGCGGCGGCGGCCGCGCGCGGCGCGCTGATGGCGTCCCGGATGACCGTGGTCAGCACCCCGCCAGTGCCGGCAGCGCGTCGCCGTCGACGCGCATGACCGTCCATTCGTCCATCATCCTGGCGCCGAGGCTCTTGTAGAAGCCGATCGAGGGCGCGTTCCAGTCGAGTACGGACCATTCGAGCCGCGCGCAGTCGCGCTCCATGCAGAGCCTGGCCAGGTGGGCGAGCAGCGCCTTGCCGAGCCCCGATCCGCGCGCCGCCGGACGCACGAACAAATCCTCCAGATAGACGCCTGGCTTGCCTTCGAAGGTCGAGAAATTGTGGAAGAAGAGCGCAAAGCCCTGTGCCGTCCCGTCGATTTCGCCGATCACCACTTCGGCATAAGGCCGCACGCCGAACAGCTTGTCGCCTAGCGTCGCTTCGTCGAAGCGGACCTCGTGCAGCAATTTTTCATAGTCCGCGAGTTCGCGGATAAAGGCGGCGATGAGCGCCAGGTCGGCGGGCGTGGCGGGGCGGATGGTCAGGGTCATGTCCGCGCTCTGTCGGGTTGGATGCGCGCTGTCAAATCGCCGCGCCGCACGGTCCCATTATTTGTAGACGCACGCGTCGAGCCCGTCGCGACGCACGACGCCGATGCGAGCGCGGATCGTGTTGCCATAGCGGCGGGTGAAGCCCGAGGGGCTGATCGCTTCGCGCTTTTTGGGCAGCGGCAGGATCGCGGCGATCCGCGCTGCTTCGGCGGGCGCGAGCTTGCCCGCGCCATGCTTGAAATAGCGCCGTGCCCCCGCTTCGACCCCATAGGTGCCGATCCCCGTTTCGGCGACGTTCAGATAGACTTCCATGATCCGCCGCTTGCCCCAGATCGTCTCGATCAGGAAGGTGAACCACACCTCTGGCACCTTTCGCACGTAGCGGGTCCAGCCGCTGCCTTGCCACAGAAAGACATTCTTTGCCGTTTGCTGGCTGATCGTGGATCCGCCGCGCAATTTCTTGCCTGTGGCATTGCGCTCAAGCGCGTCTTCGATCGCGTCGCGGTCGAAGCCGTTATGGCTACAGAATTTGCCGTCCTCTGCCGCGATCACCGCGCGCACCATGTTGCGGTCGATGTGCGAGAGGCCGGTCCAGTCCTTGGTGATGCCATTGGAATCGGCAAGCATGGTAAAGGTTACCGGCGGCGGAACGACCGCATAAAGCAGCACCCACAGCGCGCTGATCGCCATGAACCAGGCCAGCCATTTGAAGGGCCTCAGATACCAGGGGAGTTTGCGCTTCGCCGCGCGGGAAGAAGATGCCATCCCTGACCCTACTAGCCGCTTGCCTTGACGTGGCAAGCGGCGCGTGGCCGATCAGGCGCCGATCAGTCGGCGCTCGCCGGCGAGCTTGAGCATCGCCTTTTGAAGC
>CAZSMB010000276.1:0-2351 GCA_964607625.1 uncultured Sphingopyxis sp.
CGGGTGCGCGTCGCATCGGACAGCCGGCCGATCAGCGGGTCGACCATCGCGTCGATGACCATCGCCCCGATCAGCACCAGCGACACCACGCGCGGGTCGAAGCCCAGCACCTGATTGTAATAGATCATGAAGAAGGTGGTGAGCCCCGACTCCTTGATCCCCAGCGTAACGGCGCCCAGCCCATGCGCGGCCTTGATCCGCGTTGGCAGCTTGCCGGGTAGAGGGTCGGGGGCCGTCATCGCGGATCGTCCGCGGGCGTGAGCGCGAGCGCAGCGACCCGCGCTTCATGGTCCTCGCGATTGATCGGATAATGGCGAAAGATCAGCGACGAGACGATCGCGAAGATCACCACCAACACGCAATAATAGAGCGAGAAATTGTCGACGACCGCCTCGGGCACCCTTGCGGGGTCGGCCTTTTCGGGGATGCCGGCGATGTCGACGAGCAGCCCGGTGACGAAGATGCCGAGCCCCGTCGCGCACTTCTGCATGAAGAAATTGCCCGCGAAGAAGGTCCCCTCGCTGCGGCGTCCGGTCTGCACTTCGGACGCCTCGACGATATCGGCGATCATCGATCCGCCCGAAATCATCACCGATACGCTGAACAGGTTCGCAAGAAAGAAAAAGGCGAACAGCCCTGCGGTCGAGGCCGCGCTGCCTTCGGTAGGCCACAGGTCGAAATGGCGCAGCAGGAAGGGCGTCACCCAAAAGGCCATGCCGATCAGCCCGCCGCCGATCGCGGTGGCGCGCTTGCCGAAGCGCCGGTGCGCCGGCCCGATCAACAGGAAGGTGCCGATCACGCTCGCGAACAGCACCCACGGATAGAGCATGAACGCCTCCGGCGTGAAGCGCCAGATGAACAGATAGAGATAGTTGGAGATCGAAAAGGTGATGCCCTGGCTCGTATAGGCGATCGCGCCCGCGGCGAGCAGGACGAGGAAGGCGGGATGCGAGAGCGACTCGCGAATTTCGCGAAAGGCGGTGCCGATGCTGAACGCCGACGGCTGGCGGTCGGGCCAGCGCGCCGCCCAGCGATGCTGGCCCGCGGCCGAAATCAGCACCGTCGCCGCCATCAGCAGCCCGCCGAACAGTCCATATTGATAATAGCCGTCGACCTTGAGCATCGAGCCCGCGAGGAAGACGTCGTAGGCGAGGAAGAGCATCAGCAGTCCACCCGCCCATCCGAACAGATAACGGTAACGCATCAACGTCGTGCGCTCGTCGTAATCGCGCGTCAGTTCGGGAAGCAGCGCGACTGACGGCACCTCGCAGCACGACACGAGGCTGCGCACGATCACCGCGACGACGACAAGATGCCAGAAGCCCGGCGTCCCGTCGGCCCCCGGGGTCCACAGCGCAAACCAGGCGAAGGCGAGCGGGATCGGCGCAAGGTAGAGCCAAGGCAGACGCCGGCCCCAGCGCGTATGCGTCTGGTCGGAGAGATAGCCGATCACCGGATCGACGAACGCATCGAGGACGAGCGCGAGCATCAAAGCAAAGCTCACCAGCTTCGCATCCATCCCGAGTACCTGGTTGTAGAACAGCAGCAGGAAGGTCGAAAAGCCGTTGTCCTTCACGCCATAGGCGATGCTGCCCAGGCCGTGGAACATCTTGAGGCGCAGCGGCAGGCGTACCGGCGCCGCCGCGGCAGCAGTCACGCGGGTGCCCCGACCTTGGCCGCGTCCTCCATCGCGGTCAGCGCGTCGAACAGGCCCGGGGCTTCGGGGTCCCACGCATGGCGCTGGCCGATCGTCAGCCCGCCGTCGACCAGCATGTGCGTGCCGGTCATGAAGCTCGCCTCCTCGCTCGCGAGATAGGCGACGGCGTTCGCAATATCCTCCGGCTGGCCGCCGCGCGAGACCGGCTGCGCATGCGCGCTCATGTCGGCGATGATCGCCTTTGCCGCGTCCTTGCTGTCGTCGGGAACGTCGAGCGACGAGGTGAAGATGTTGGTGTTGATGAAGCCGGGGCAGATCGCATTCACGCGGATGCCATATTGCGCGAGGTCGGTCGCCGCGACCTTTGTCAGGTGGAGCACCCCCGCCTTCGCCACCGCATAGGCTGTCGGCGAATAGCCCGCGCCGAGCGCGGCGACGCTCGCGGTGTTGACGATGCTCGCGCCTTTCCGTCCCTTCATGTGCGGGCTTGCATAGCGTATGCCCATCGCGACCGACTTCAGGATCAGGTTCATCGTCCGATCCCAGCCGTCGGGCGTGATCTCGTCGATCGGGGCGCGGTCGCCGCCCGCGGCGGCGTTGTTGAAGACGATATCGATGCCGCCGCCGCGCTTCGCGGCTTCGTTCATCAGCGCCTCGATATCCGATGCGACGGTGACGTCGCAGCGCAGGAACT
>CAZSMB010000277.1:0-2333 GCA_964607625.1 uncultured Sphingopyxis sp.
CATCGGATTTCCGCCGCTTTGATGCCCAGTTCAGTTCCTCTTCTGGGCACCATTTACTCTTCTCTTGACATCCCAGAACCATCGACAAAACGGCAGAGATGACTCCGCGCGGACCAAGGCCTGGTCGCAGGAGTTAGGTCCATGTCCCTTGCGGTGCTATGATCCGCTCGCTTGGGCCGAAGGGCAGGCCAACCGGCAAGGAGGCAAGCCCGTTGGCCATCTGCTGCCTCGGACCGAGGCTTAACTCATTGAATTACGGGGTCATGGTGCCGCTTACAGGACTCGAACCTGTGGCCCCATCATTACGAATGATGTGCTCTACCAACTGAGCTAAAGCGGCAATGAGGGGCGCCTCTACCAGCGTGCCGGGGGGAAGACAAGCATCCTCGCGCAGAATCTGATTCCGAGCATATCGGCGGCCTTCGAGCGTAGCCGTATGGTGGATTTTGCTCCAGCTGCGCCGGTTCAACTCACATACTCTCGCGACGGACCTTAAGCGGGGCACGCGCGTGCGGAGACGGACCTGGTCGGTTGTCCGGTCCGTCGCGAATGGGTCGGCCAGAGGTTTTCGTTATCTGACGGCGATGACGCGCGATGGTCTCGGCCTGCGTCGGTCCTCATCGGTGAAGGCATAGGGCATGGCAACGATCGGCCCTGCGATGCATTGTCGTCGTGAACAGAAAAAGGAACGCCCCATGACCGACCAAAAGCCCCTTCACGACCGCCGCATCCTGATCATGGCGACCGACGGGTTCGAACAGTCCGAGCTCGAAGTGCCGCTCGATCGGCTCGCGGCGGCCGGCGCCCGGGTCGAGGTTGCGTCGCTGGAAGCCGGATCGATCCGCGGCTGGGACAAGGATGACTGGGGGCGGAAGGTCGGCGTAGATTGCACGATCGAGGATGTCGCGGTACCCGATTATGATGCGCTGGTCCTGCCGGGCGGGCAGATCAATCCCGATCTGCTTCGCGTCGAGGAACGAGCCGTCGATCTGGTCCGCGATTTCGCCGCGGCCGGCAAGCCGGTTGCGGCGATTTGCCACGCGCCCTGGCTGCTCGTCGAGGCGGGCCTCGCCAAAGGGCGCAAGTTGACCGGTTACAAATCGATCCGCACCGATGTCGCCAACGCCGGGGCCGACGTGGCCGACGCGGCGGTCGTGGTCGATGGCAATCTGATCACCAGTCGCTGCCCCGACGATCTGCCCGATTTCTGCGATGCGATCGTTACGGCGCTGACGCGCGGATAGACTTGCGCTTCGTCGGGATCGGGCGCGTCGGCTGGTGCCGGCTGTCGGACTCGAACCGACGACCTACCGCTTACAAGGCGGTTGCTCTACCAACTGAGCTAAGCCGGCGCCGCGTCCGCGCCCTTTGCGTCAAATGATGCCAAAGGTCCAGCCTTCGGTGATGCGCGTCGCCGCGTCGAGGGGCGGGGGCGACCATAATGCGGCTTCCTGTGCGACAGCACGCAACCACGCTGCGGTCAGCAAGGCATCGCTGGCGTGATCGCTGACCGGTCCGGTGAAGCCGGCCGGAGCCGCGCCGAGCCGCGCCAGCGCCGCATCGAGCGCCGCGCCGTCGCGGATCTTGCTGCGTCCCGGTGGCAGGCCGGCGGCGCGCGCGGCCAGGCTGGTATAGATTTCCACGAGCAGGGGGCCGCTCGCGGGCACCGGGTCGACCGGCCACAGCGGAATGCGGCCGCCCAGGCGATGGAGCAGGCGCATCCCCGAAAGGCTGGCCTTGCCCACCTGCGCCGCGCCCACAAGGTTGAAATTGCTGACGCTTGCCGCTTGCCCGGTGGCACGTTGATGCCGCTCGACGCGGCGCAGACGGCCGGCACCGGGCTCGAAGAGGTCGCCGACATCGCCTGCCGCGTGGCGAAAATGGCGCCGTGCCTCGGGGTGCGCCAGGAAGGAGCGGGCCTCGAGGTGCGGGTCGCCCCGGGCCAGATGCTCGACAAGCGCCCACAGGGAGCGGATGTCGCCGGGGCTGTCGGCCCAGGCGGGAAAATAGGCGCCGCGGTCGGCGAAGGCGAATGCGGCCGAAAAATCGAACCCGATCAGCATATCGGCGCCCGATGCGGCGACGTCTTCCAGCCAGTCCGCGATCTCGTCCCGCGACCAGATGTGGCCCGGACACACGAGCGCGGGCGGTTCCGATCCCCGCGCCACCGCAAGCGCGATGCCACGCTGGCGTTCGCCGCGGGCGCCCGACCAGTCGAGGGCGGCGAAATGGGTGAAGCGGCGCATTCGGCTTACCTAGGGTCAGGACCCCTTAATTGCACGTTCGAGGCGTCGAAATGGCGAAGATATCGGGTTCGGGCGGGTGCAGCGGGT
>CAZSMB010000278.1:0-2290 GCA_964607625.1 uncultured Sphingopyxis sp.
CGCAGGCGATGGTGGAGGGGCCGCGACGCTGCGCCATTCGCCCCTCCGTCAGCGCGTCGCGCTGCCACCTCCCCATGCCTGCGGCACAGGGAGGACCAATGGCCGCAACCGGTCAATGGCGACCATTCCCCGTCCCATCCACGTCGCAAACGCGCCCCCAGTCCGATGCGTCCTTCCGAACCCCACCCCTTCAGAAGGGGCTCAAGCCTGCCTCAACCGACGTCGGAAAAATTCTAGGGCCGCAAAACCACCTTCCCCACCGCCTCGCGCCGTTCGAGCATCGCGAACCCGGTCCGCCAGTCGGCCAGATCGAGCACCGCGTGGACGTGCGGCCGAATGCGCCCGGCGCCCGCCAGCGCGTCGATGACGGCCAGATTCTCGACCCCGCGCTCGGGAAAGCGACGGCCATATTCGCCGGCGCGGACTCCGACCACCGAAAAGCCCTTGATCAGCGGGATATTGGCCGACACGTCCGGAATGCGCCCCGACGCGAAGCCGACGACCAGCAGCCGCCCGCCGAACGCGATGCAGCGGGTCGATTCGTCGAAAACATCGCCCCCGACCGGATCGAAGACGACGTCGGCGCCCTTGCCGCCCGTCAACGCCTTCACCGTCTCGCGAAAGCCAGGCTCCGCCGCGATCACCGCGTCGGGCGCATAGAGATCGGTGAGCGCCTGGCGCTTTGCCGCGCGGCTCGCCACCGCAATGACCCGCGCACCGAGCGCCTTCGCCAGATCGACCGTCGCCAGCCCGACGCCGCCCGCCGCGCCGTGCACCAGCACCCAGTCGTCCGCTTCGACCCGGCCGCAGCGCACCAGGGCGACATAGGCGGTCAGATAGGCGACGCCATAGGCCGCGGCGGCTTCCCACGTCAGCCGTTCGGGCTTGCGGCGCAGCGCGCGTACCGGCACCACGATAGCTTCGGCCATTGCCCCGAAGCGATTGCCGCCAACCACCGCATCGCCGACCGCCCAGCCTTCGGCTCCCTCGCCCAGCGCCTCGACCTCGCCCGCGAACTCGAGCCCGGGGGTAAAGGGCAAGTCGGGTTTGAGCTGATATCCGCCATTGGTCATCAGCAGGTCGGGGAAATTCACCGCCGCCGCACGCACCCGAACGCGCACCTCTCCCGGACCCGGGACCGGAACCGGCCGCTCGACCAGCGCGCAGCCGCCGTGATCGGGCGCCAGCTCGGATATCTGCAAAGCCCGCATCGAAAACCCCTTTCCTACATTGTTCCTATATGGTTCTTTTTATGTTCCATAAACACCAAAGGAGCGAATCATGCCAAAACGCGATTTTCAGGCCTGCGATGCCGACGCGCTAATCGATGCCGTCATCGACCGCGAGGGCCGATATGTAAACCACCCCGCCGACCGCGGCGGCGCGACCTGCTGGGGCATTACCGAAGCCGTCGCGCGCGCCGAGGGCTATACCGGTGCGATGGCCAGGCTGCCGCGCGAAACCGCCGCGTCGATCTACCGCCGCCTGTATTGGCAGCATCCGCGGTTCGATCAGGTCGCGTTGCGCGCACCGCGGATCGCCGCCGAACTGTTCGACACGGGGGTCAATATGGGCACCGGCGCCGCGACGGGCTTCCTCCAGCGCGCGCTCAATGCGCTCAACCGGGCCGCACGCGACTATCCCGACATCGCGGTCGACCGGGCCATCGGCCCGCGCACCCTGTCGGCGCTCGATGGCTTCCTGCGCGCGCGCGGTGCGTCGGGCGAGACCGTTCTGCTGCGCGCGATGGAGGCGCTGCAAGGCGAACGCTACATCGCCCTCGCCGAACGCCGCCCGAGCCAGGAGGCCTTTCTCTATGGCTGGCTCGCCAACCGCATCGGACAGAGCGACGCGTGAAGGCGCGCCATTGGGCTGAACTTTCCTGAACTTTGACATCATGGAGCGTATCAATGAGCATCATCGAAGGCCTGATCGGCCCCGTCGCCAAGCTGATCGACAAGATCATCCCCGACCCCGAAGCGCGCGACCGCGCCAAGCTCGAGCTGTTGAAGCTCGAAGGCAGTCAGGAGATGGAGGCGATCCGCACCCGCATGACCGCGATTGTAGCCGAAGCCAACAGCGCCGACCCGTGGACGAGCCGTGCGCGGCCTAGCTTTCTCTATGTCATGTATGTGCTGCTGCTCTGGGCGATCCCGATGGGCCTCATCGCCGCCGCGCGCCCCGAAATGGCAAAGGGCATCGCCGACGGCATGAACGCCTATCTCGCCGGCATACCCGAGCCGCTCTATGCGCTCTTCGGCACCGGCTATCTCGGCTACACCGCCGCGCG
>CAZSMB010000279.1:0-2279 GCA_964607625.1 uncultured Sphingopyxis sp.
GAAAGCCCGATGATCGACGGCTGGATGGGCGACGACTGGTTCCACTACGGCGCCTTCCGCCTCGCCAATATCGCCTGGATCGGGGCGCAGACCGGCTACAAGGGCGAGGGCAAGGCACCGCCGACCGGCGGCTATGACGATTATGACAATTTCCGCCACGGTTCGGCGAATGATTGGGCGAAAAGGCAGGGCTATGCGCAATTGCCCTTCTGGCAAAAGATGCTCGATCACACCGCCTATGACGAGTTCTGGCAGCAGCAGGCGCTCGACAAGCTCGTCGCCGCCAATCCGTCGAACGTCCCGACGCTGTGGGAACAGGGGCTGTGGGATCAGGAGGATATGTACGGCGCGATCATGAGCTGGGAAGCGCTGAAGGCCAAGGGCAAGATGGGCAACAACTATCTCGTCATGGGCCCGTGGCGCCACAGCCAGATCAACCGCGAAGGGCGCTCGCTCGGTCCGTTCGAGTGGAACGGCGACACCGCCGCGCAGTTCCGCCGCGACATGGTGCTGCCGCTGTTCAACCAATATCTGAAGGACGGCCCGCCCGCGAACCTGCCCGCCGCCGCGATCTATAACACCGGCGAAAATCATTGGGACCGCTTCACCAACTGGCCGCTCGCGTGCGAGAGCGGATGCGCGGCGCCGCTGACCCCGATCTACGTCGGCCCCGACGGCAGTCTCGGGTTCGACAAGCCGGCCGTCGGCACCACAAGCTATGTCTCCGATCCCGCCAAGCCGGTGCCCCATCTGCCGCGCCCGGTGAACTTTCGCGATGGCCGCTGGGGCGACTGGCTCGTCAGCGACCAGCGCCACGCCGACGGCCGTCCCGACGTGCTGACGTTCCAGACCGATGTGCTGAAGCAGCCGGTGCGCGTATCGGGCGCGCCGATCGCGAACATCTTTGCCCGGATCACGGGGTCGGACGTCGACTTCGTCGTCAAGGTGATCGACGTGCTGCCCGCCGAAAATGCGACGAAGCCGGAAATGGGCGGCTACCAGCTGCCGATCAGCCTCGACATCTTCCGTGGTCGGTATCGCGACAGCTTTGCAAAGCCGACCGCGATTCCGTCGGGCGTGACGCAGAATTACAAGTTCCGCCTGCCGACGGTGAACCATGTGTTCGAGCCGGGACACCGGATCATGATCCAGATCCAGTCGAGCCTCTTCCCGCTCTATGATCGCAACCCGCAGACCTTCGTGCCCAATATCTTCCTTGCGCGGCCCGAGGATTACCGGAAGGAAGAGGTCACGATCCTGCAGGGCGGCGATACGCCGAGCGGCGTTTTGCTGCCGGTGGTCGCGGTCGACCAGTCGGCGGTGAAGGCGGGTCGATAAGCGTCGAAAATTGCGTGCTCCCGCGAAGGCGGGAGCCCCTCTCCGAATGGGTCCAGATAAGCGAGATGGGTCCCTGCCTTCGCTCTAAAATGCGCTAGCTCACCGCATCGAGCCGTTCGATATCGATGCCGCCCGGTACGAGCATGACGGGGCAGGGCAGGGTGCCCGCATCGTTGCCGGTGAAGTGCGAAACCAGCGGACCGGGCGCGCCGCTCGGCGCGGTCGCGAGCACCAGCGCCGCGATATCGTCGCTCGCGCCGATCACCTCGCGGACCACCTCCGCCGGCTTGCCCGACTTGACCAGGATCTTCGGCGAGACATTGGCTTCTTGCGCCACGGCATCGGCGGCGGCCTCGGCCAGCGCTTCGGCCTGCTCGCGCGCCTCCGCCTCGATCGTCGCCTGGACGCCGCCGAATGCCAGGAAATCCTGCGGCGGAACGATGGCGAGCACGATGATCCCGCCGCCGGTGCGCGCGGCCCGGCGCGCCGCGAAGCGCAGCGCTAGCGTCGCCTCCGGGCTGTCGTCGATCACCACCAGATATTTGCGCATTGCCCCCGACCCCTCTTGTCCTTTTCGCGCGAGAGTGCGTCACATTCGTATGAAAGGCAAGCTCGCCCCGCTGGACCTTGACCCGGCGAATGCTTATGGCGAGGGGGAATCCGTAGCGGCACACCAAGCCTCCCCAAGTGACAGGAACCAAAAGCCCGATGCCCATCGAACTCAAAATGCCCGCCCTTTCGCCGACGATGGAGGAGGGCACGCTCGCCAAATGGCTCGTCAAGGAAGGCGACAGCGTCCAGTCGGGCGACCTGCTCGCCGAGATCGAGACCGACAAGGCGACGATGGAGTTCGAAGCGGTCGACGAAGGCACCATCGCCCAAATCGTCGTCCCCGAAGGCACCGACAATGTGAAGGTCGGCACGGTGATTGCCGTCATCGC
>CAZSMB010000280.1:0-2278 GCA_964607625.1 uncultured Sphingopyxis sp.
GGGGTCATGGAGGGGGATGTCCATGCGCAAGGTAATCGGTCCCGTCGCGATGGCGGCTGTCTGTTTGTCGGGATGTGCGGCGATTACCCGCGATCTGCGGCACCCCGGCGGATATCCCGGCCGGATGCTCGACAAGCGCACCTTCGATGCGAGCGAATCGAAGCAGATCCAGTTGCTGCGATTTTCGATCATCCTGGCGATGGCGGCACGGATGGCGAGCGAGACGGCAAATGATGCCAAGGATGCCGATGCGGTGGCCGAATATCTCGCTTCGACCGCAGACGAGATCAACTATGCCGCCGCAAACGTCTATCCGGTCACCATAGCCGGAAGTCCGGACCAGCGGATCGCGCCGTGCCGGGTGCGCGATATCCCGCCGCTCCCCAAGCCCGATGCGTCGCTTTCGGCGCAGCTCAACACCGCGGTGGCCGACGCGAAACGGGCGGCGGCCGATGCACAGCGGGCCGCGGCGACGGCCCAGGACGCCGCCGACTCGGTCCGGTCGATGCTGAAGGATGCGACGCCGCCAGCGGTCGCGGCCGCCGCCGCATCCGGGGCGACCGACCGTCAGTGCCACGGCTATTATGTCAATTTCGAAGCCGATGTGCCGCTGATCGAATTCCGTATGATGCGCCTTTTGTTCGCCACCTTGCCGCGCGATCATATCCGGAAGTTCGCCGAAGATATCCAGAAGGGCAATTTCATGGGCAGCGCCTGGAACGCGGTGAAGATCGTCTTCGTAGGCGTGAAAGGGCTGCACACCGCGTCGGGAACCTATCGCAGCGGCCAGGAAGTCTTCGTCGCCAACTTCAAACAGTGCAGCGGCCGGGGCACGTTCGCGAATTCGGAAGCCGGCTTCAACAGCGGCTATGACGAAAGCCAGTGGACGGTAAAGTCCGCGGTCGCGTGCCTCGGGCTTTCGCCTGACGACCTGTTGGCGCCGGATCCCGACGAAATCGCCGTGAGCGAACTGCCCCGACGGATCAGCGAGCGCAGTTTCGACGCGGTGATGGAAATTGCGCGGACTTCGTGCGTCCGATTGCCGATCGGAACGGCGGACAACAGCACGGATGAACTCGCCAAGGCGCGCGAGCGCCGCGCTGGCCTGTGCGCGAAATTGCAGTGGCGGCCGCAGGCGCGGCTCGACCGCATCGAACTGAAGTGAGCGGCGACCCGCGATCCGCGGTCGTCAATCGGTCAGGTCGTCCCACATATCCTTGATGCGGCCGAAGAAGCCCTGGCTTGCGGGGCATTCCTCGCCGGTTTCGGTCTCGCGGAATTCGGCGAGCAATTCCTTTTGCCGTGCGGTGAGCTTCGTCGGGGTTTCGACGTCGATCTGAACCACCAGGTCGCCATGCCCGCGGCCGTTGAGCACCGGCATGCCGGCCCCGCGCTGGCGTAGCTGCTTGCCCGACTGGATGCCCGGCGGGATGCGGATGTCGTGTTTGGTGCCGTCGAGGCCGGGGATGGTGATTTCGCCGCCGAGCGCGGCGGTGGTGAAGCTGATCGGCGCGCGGGTGAACAGGGTCGTGCCCTCGCGCTCGAACAGCTTGTGGCGCGCCATGTGCAGGAAGATGTAGAGATCGCCCGGCGCCGCGCCGCGCGCGCCGCTCTCGCCTTCGCCCGACAGGCGGATGCGCGTGCCTTCGTCGACACCCGGCGGGATGGTCACGGTCAGCGTCTTGCGCCGGTCGACGCGCCCTTCGCCCAGGCAGGCGGGGCAGGGATCGGCGATGACCTCGCCCGCGCCCTGGCAGGAGGGGCAGGTCCGCTCGACCATGAAAAAGCCCTGCTGTGCGCGAACCTTGCCCATGCCGCCGCAGGTCGTACAGCGATGGGTGTCGGTGCCGGGCCGGGCGCCCGAACCATCGCACGCATCGCAGCGCGCGGCGACGTCGACCTGAATTTCACGGCTGCAGCCGGTGAAGGCGTCCTCGAGCCGGATTTCCATGTCGTAGCGCAAGTCGGCACCGCGCGCGGGGCCCCGCTGTTGGCGGCCGCCGCCGAAAGCCGATCCGAAGATCGATTCGAAAATATCCCCGATATCGCCGAAATCGCCGCCGCCGCCGAAGCCGCCCGCGCCGGGGCCGCCATTCTGGAACGCCGCCTTGCCGAACCGGTCGTAGGCCGCGCGCTTTTGCGGGTCCTTCAGGCAGTCATACGCTTCGTTGATTGCCTTGAACCGGGCCTCGCTGTCGCCGCACCCCGGATTCTTGTCGGGATGATATTGCATCGCCAGCTTGCGATAAGCGGCTTTCAGCGTCTTGTCGTCGGCGGT
>CAZSMB010000281.1:0-2259 GCA_964607625.1 uncultured Sphingopyxis sp.
CGGTCGGCCGCGCGAGCGCCGACGCCGCCGCCGCGGCGGGGCTGGCCGTCGCGGAGGTCGGAGGGGCGGACGCACAAAGCCTGGTCGACGCCATGACGTCGTACGAGATCGGGCGAATCCTGTGGCTTTGCGGGCGCGACCGCAGCGCGCTGGATCCCCGCGGCGCCGATCTTGTCGCGCGCGCCTGCTATGCCGTCGATCCCGTTCCGCCGCCCGCCGGCTGGGCGGAGGCAATTGCCGGCCCCGCGGTCCTGCTCGCGCATTCGGCGCGCGGCGCGCGGCGGCTTGCCGACGTGGTCCCGGCCGGCCGCGAGCGGCTGTCGCTCGTCGCGATCAGCGCGGCGGTCGCGCGGGCCGCGGGCGCCGGCTGGGACCGCATCGTCCTCGCCGAGCGGCCCGACGATGCGGCAATGTTGGCACAGGCGCATGCTTTGTGCCACAAAGGCCGCAAAATGGGGTCGGTCGAAAGATAGAAATGGCAAGCGAAAGCGACAAGAATGTCCGCGTGGACGAAGCTTCGGGCGGAAAGGGCTTTTCTCTCCGTGGGTTAATAATCGGCGCCCTGGTCATCCTGGTGATCGGGCTGGTCGGCGGCGGCTGGGCGATGACCCGCTTGCTGTCGGGTAACGGGTCCGAACCGGCGGCGAAAATGGTCGAGGCCCCTGCGCCGGCCCCCACGGCACAAGGCGAAACCGCGCCCGTCGCGGCGGCCGGAACGCCGAAGCCCGCTTCGGCGGCGGCGCCGGTCGACGGGGCCGATGCGCTCGCGGCGCGGGTCGCCGATCTTGAAACGCGACTGTCGCGCATCACCCTCGAAGCCGCCTCGGCTTCGGGCAATGCGACCCGCGCGGAGGGGCTGCTGATCGCCTTCGCCGCGCGCCGCGCGCTCGATCGCGGCCTTTCGCTCGGCTATCTCGAGGCGCAGCTTCGGCTGCGCTTCGGCGACGACCAGCCCAATGCGGTCAAGACCATCATCGACACCTCGCGCGACCCGGTCACGCTCGAACAGTTGCGCAGCGAGCTCGACACGCTCGCCCCCGAGCTCGTCGGGCGCAATGAAAATGGGGATGGCAGCCTGTGGACGGCGTTCCGCCGCGAAATGGGGGAATTGTTCGTCGTGCGCCCGGCCGGCACCCTGTCGCCGCGCGCCTCCGAGCGGCTCGAGCGCGCGCGCCGCTATCTTGCGGGCGGCCAGGTCGACAAGGCGATCGACGAGGTTCAGGCGATGCCCGGCGCCGAGGCGGCGAACGACTGGCTGATCGATGCCCGGCGCTATCACGAAGCGCGGCGCGCGCTTGACCTCATCGAGACCGCGGCGATATTGGAACCGCGCGACAGCCCGCCTGCCGCGATCGCCCGCAATCCGGGCACCGCTCAATAGCCGTCCGGCCCGGCGGGTCGGCGCGCCCTTTAGGAAAGCCGACCTCATGGCCCTCGCCGATCCGCAGCGCATAGAGGCGCTCGACCCCTTCGATCCGCTCGCGCTCGATGCCGAACTCTCCGAAGAGGAGCGGATGGTGCGCGACACCGCGCGCGCCTATGCCGAGGGCGAACTGCTGCCGCGCGTCACCTCGGCCTTTCTCGAAGAGCGGTTCGACCGCGAGATCATGTCCGAAATGGGCGCGCTGGGCCTGCTCGGCGCGACGATCGACCCCGAATATGGCGGCGCGGGGATGAACTATGTCAGCTACGGCCTGATCGCCCGCGAGGTCGAGCGCGTCGATTCGGGCTATCGCTCGGCCTGTTCGGTGCAGTCGAGCCTCGTGATGCACCCGATCAACGCCTATGGCAGCGACGAGCAGAAGCGGCGCTTCCTGCCGGGCCTTGCCTCGGGCGAGCTGGTCGGCTGCTTCGGTCTGACCGAACCCGATGCCGGCAGCGACCCCGCCGGGATGCGGACGCGCGCCGAAAAGATCGCGGGCGGCTATCGCCTGAAGGGCGCGAAGATGTGGATCACCAATTCGCCGATCGCCGACGTCTTCGTCGTCTGGGCGAAGTCGGACGCGCACGACGGCGCGATCCGCGGATTCGTGCTCGAAAAGGGCATGAAGGGGCTGTCGGCGCCGAAGATCGAGGGCAAGGTCTCCTTGCGCGCTTCGATCACCGGCGAAATCGTGATGGACGGGGTCGAGGTTGGCGAAGATGCGCTGCTGCCGCATGTTTCGGGGCTCAAAGGTCCGTTCGGCTGCCTCAACCGCGCGCGCTACGGCATCGGCTGGGGCGCGATGGGCGCGGCCGAATTCTGTTACGAGGCGGCGC
>CAZSMB010000282.1:0-2195 GCA_964607625.1 uncultured Sphingopyxis sp.
TGTTATGCCATATCGTCGCCGTCCAACGGCCAACGGAGAATCGGGTGACCGACGTCGCCATCCCCGCCCCTGCCCCGACGCGCCTCGGCGCGATCGTTCGGGCTGCGCGCGATTCGCGGCCGCTCACCGCCCTTTCCGGCGATCAACTCGCGATGGGACTGTCGGGGCTGTGCCTTGTCCACTGTCTTGCGAGCACGATCTTTTTCGCATCGGTCGCCTCGCTCGGCGGGGCGCTGCACAATCCCCTGTTCCACGAGGTCGGCCTGGTCATCGCGATCGGCTTTGCGCTGGTGACGCTGCTCGCCGGGGTCTTGAGCCACGGCTACATGATGCCCTTTGCGGTGGGCAGCTTCGGGCTCGGCATCATGGCCGGCGCGCTGGCGCGGCCGCACGACGGCAGCGAAGTGATCGCGACGATGATCGGCGTCGCGGTGGTCGCGCTCGGGCACGACCTCAACCGCCGCGCGACGCACTGAGCGTCGCCCCGCGCCTTGCGGCGCCGCACAGGAAAGCCTACATTATCCCCGCATCGGCCGTTCCGGTCCGGCGCACAGAGGACAGGCCAATGGGCAAGCACCAGCACCAGCATGTCGAAGCCAGCGGCGCGTCGCTCGCGCGCGCGGCCCAGGATACGCTGGAAAAGGCGGGCGAGGCCTGGACCGGCATGCGTGCCGAAATCTTCGACGCGGTCGCCGAAATCGGCAAGCCCGCGAGCGCCTATGAAATCGCCGACATCGTATCGCAGAAGCGTGGCAAGCGGGTCGCCCCGAACAGCGTCTATCGCATCCTCGACCTGTTCGTCGCCAACAACCTCGTCCGCCGGGTCGAGAGCGCCAACGCCTTCGTTGCGAACAGCCACCCCGGCTGCCTGCACGACTGTATCTTCCTGATCTGCGACAGCTGCGGCAGCGCCGTGCATGTCGACGACGACACGCTCGCCGGCGGGGTGCGCGCCGCGGCCGAAGCGACCGGCTTTTCGGCCGAACGCCCGGTGATCGAGGTGCGCGGCAAATGCGCCGAGTGCCAATAGCGACGCACGGACCGGGCCGCCGCCCGGCAAGCCCCCTTTTCGTCGCCCCCCAGCGGGTCTAGGGGAAACCCCGAATCCGAAACACGGGCAAGAGGGCTGCATATGAACACCGTCATCATTCGCGAGGACGACCTGATCGAAACGGTCGCCGACGCGCTCCAGTACATCAGCTATTTTCACCCGATGGACTATATCCGCGCGCTCGGCGCCGCCTATGAGCGCGAGGTGTCGCCCGCCGCGAAGGACGCGATGGCGCAGATCCTGTCGAACAGTCGCATGTGCGCCGAGGGACACCGTCCGATCTGCCAGGACACGGGCATCGTCACCGTGTTCGTCAAATGGGGCATGGACTGCCGCCTCGACAGCCCGCGCAGCCTGCAACAGGTCGTCGACGAAGGCGTCCGCCGCGCCTATCTCCACCCCGACAACAAGCTGCGCGCCTCGATCCTCGCCGACCCGGCGTTCAGCCGCGTCAACACAAAGGACAACACCCCGTCGGTACTCAACGTCGAGATGGTGCCCGGCGACAAGGTGCATATCGACGTCGCGGCCAAGGGCGGCGGCAGCGAAAACAAGTCGAAGTTCAAGATGCTCAATCCGTCGGACTCGATCGTCGACTGGGTCCTCGACATGGTGCCGCAGATGGGCGCCGGCTGGTGCCCGCCGGGGATGCTGGGCATCGGCATCGGCGGCACCGCCGAAAAGGCGATGCTGCTCGCCAAGCAATCGCTGATGGACCCGATCGACATGACCGAACTGCTGGCGCGCGGGCCGTCGTCGCCGATCGAAGAGCTGCGCATCGAGCTGTATGAAAAGGTCAACTCGCTCGGCATCGGGGCGCAGGGGCTCGGCGGCCTCGCCACCGTGCTCGACATCAAGATCAAGGACTGGCCGACCCACGCCGCGTCGAAGCCCGTCGCGATGATCCCCAATTGCGCGGCGACGCGCCACGCCCATGTCACGCTCGACGGCAGCGGCCCCGCTTTCCTCGAGCCGCCGGTGCTCGCCGACTATCCCGAGATCGAATGGGCGCCCGACAGCGCCGCGAAGCGCGTCGATCTCGACACGCTGACGCCCGAGATCGTCGCGAGCTGGAAACAGGGCGACCGTATCCTCCTCAATGGCAAGATGCTCACCGGCCGCGACGCCGCGCACAAGCGCATCG
>CAZSMB010000283.1:0-2195 GCA_964607625.1 uncultured Sphingopyxis sp.
GCTTCGGCCCGTTGGCGTCGGCGGTGATGAAGGGCAGGTTGACCTCGGTCGTCGCGGCCGACGACAATTCGATCTTCGCCTTTTCGGCGGCTTCCTTCAGGCGCTGGAGCGCCAGCTTGTCGCCGCGCAGGTCGATGCCCTCGTCCTTCTTGAACGCATCGGCCAGATATTCGACGATCTTGCTGTCGAAATCCTCGCCGCCGAGGAAGGTGTCGCCGTTGGTCGACTTCACCTCGAACACGCCGTCGCCCACTTCGAGCACCGAGATGTCGAAGGTACCGCCGCCCAGGTCATAGACCGCGATCGTCTTGTTTTCCGACTTGTCGAGGCCATAGGCCAGCGCCGCCGCGGTCGGCTCGTTGATGATGCGCAGCACTTCGAGGCCGGCGATCTTGCCCGCGTCCTTGGTCGCCTGACGCTGGGCGTCGTTGAAATAGGCGGGGACGGTGATGACGGCCTGCTCGACCTTTTCGCCCAGATAGGCTTCGGCGGTTTCCTTCATTTTCTGAAGGATGAAGGCGCTGATCTGCGATGGCGAATAATCCTCGCCGCCCGCCTTGACCCACGCGTCGCCGTTCGAGCCCTTGACGATGGTGTAGGGGACGAGTTCCATGTCCTTCTTGGTCATGGGATCGTCGAAGCGGCGGCCGATCAGGCGCTTCACCGCGAAAATCGTATTCTCGGGATTGGTGACGGCCTGGCGCTTCGCCGGCTGGCCGATCAGCCGTTCGCCGTCCTTCGCGAAGGCGACGATCGACGGCGTCGTGCGCGTCCCTTCGACATTTTCGATAACCTTGGGCTTGCCGCCCTCCATGACCGCGACACAGCTGTTCGTGGTGCCGAGGTCGATCCCGATGACTTTGGCCATAATCTAAACGTCCTTGTTGCTTCTGCGGCGCCCTGAAAAGGCACGCCTGTACATGGGCCCCGTAAGGGTTTCTGGGGGCGATATAGGTGCGCCGATGCTTGGCACAAGGCCCTCGAACGCTTATCTGGTAGAGCACATTCGAGCCTTTGGGAGAGTCCAGCCATGAAGCCCTTTGCAATTGCAGCCCTCGCCGCCGCCACGCTTGGCCTGTCGGCCTGCGGCGAGAATATGGGGAAGGGGCCGGTTCTCCACGTCGTTAGCGGCTATATCGAAATGGGCGCGACCCCCGACCGGCCCGCCGCGGGCTATTTCACCATCGAGGGCGGTCCGCGCGACGTCGATCTGGTCGCGGTGACCGCCGACCTCGCCCAGCGCGTCGAAATGCACGAAAGCGTGCGGGAAAACGGCATGATGACGATGAAGCCGCTGGGCAGCGCGCCCGTCCCGGCAAAGGGCAAGCTCGAATTCAAGCCCGGCGGCAAGCATCTGATGATCTGGAACATCAACGGCGCCGCGGTGCGGGCGGGCAAGCTGCCGATGATCTTCGTCTTTTCGAACAACAACAACGAGCGCATCATCTTCGACATGACGATCAAGGGTGCGTCGAGTGAAGCGAGCGCCGACGCCCCGGCGATGGACCACGGCGCGATGGACATGGGAACTGACAAAGGCGCGGCGGACGCGGCGAAGAAATAGGCGGTATGTCGCGGCCTTCGCGACCGCTCACCGCCGGCGAAATCGCGCTCGCGCGCTCGGTCTTCGGCGATGCGATTCGCTATGACCGGGTGCGCGTGTGCCATCACAAATGGATATTCTTCCAGCCGCGCCGCGTCGTGATGGCGCCGATGGGGTCGCTGCACTTTCATCCGCACGGCGATCTGTATTGCGGCGATTTCGCCGCCGCGTCGCAGGCGATGCAGGGGCTGTTCGTTCACGAAATGACGCATGTCTGGCAGGCGCAGACGCGCGGCCGCTGGTATCTGGTGCTGATGCGCCATCCCTTTGCGACCTACAGCTACAGCCTGAAACCCGGATGGAAACTGGCGCGCTATGGCCTCGAGCAACAGGCCGAGATCGTGCGTCACTATTGGCTGCTGACGCAAGGCGTGACGATCGGCGGCGCGCCGGGGGTCGAGGCGTATCGGGCGGTGCTGCCGTTCGCGGGCGACGGGCGGGAAGGATGAGGGGTTTCGGGCGGTAGGAGACATAATCCTCCCTGTGCCGTAGCGATTGGGAAGGGGGCCGTCGCCGCAAGGGAGGATTTCTTCTCTCATCGTCACCCCGGACTCGATCCGGGGTCCATGACTTCGGCGCTGCTATGGATCCC
>CAZSMB010000284.1:0-2161 GCA_964607625.1 uncultured Sphingopyxis sp.
GTCCTGACCCTAAGCAACGCTAACGGGCTTGCGCAGGCCCGCGTCGCGTGCGAGGCGCAGGGTCGATGTTCGATCGCCTGTCCAGCTTTGTGATGGCGCTGACCCTGCTGGCGGTTGCCGCGATCTTCGCGGCGCTCGCGGGCGGCGATGCGCTTACGATCGCGATCCTGCTCCTTGCCGGCCTCGCCGCTGCGGTCCTCGTCCATTCGGCTGTTCCGGCACCCTCCACCGAGCGCCCTTCCGAACCGGCCGAACCCTCGCCCGCCGTCCAGCCGGCGTCGCTTCTGCGCCATCCCGATTTCGCACGCTGGGCCGATCAGGAAAGCGAACCTCTGCTCGGCACCGCCGACAACATCGTCACGGTAGCCAATGACGCCGCCATCCGCCTGCTCGGTCGCCACATCGTCGGCGCCGACATCCGAACGGCCATCCGCCATCCCGCGGCGACCGAGTGGCTTGCCGAGGCGAAGGACACGGACGAGCTTCACACGATCAACCTTATCGACTTCCCACGCCCGGGCCAACGCTGGACGATGCGTATCGCCGCGCTGTCCGGGGGCGACCGGATCATCTTTCTCTCCGACCGCTCGGCGCTCGATGCCGCCGACCGCATGCGTTCGGACTTCGTCGCCAACGCCAGCCACGAACTGCGCACCCCGCTCGCCGCGATCCTGGGCTATGTGGAAACGCTGCAGGACATGAACGGCGAAGCCGACGGCGAAACGCGCCACCGCTTCCTGTCGATCATCGACCGCGAGGCCCGTCGCATGCAGCAGCTCGTGATCGACCTTCTCTCCATTTCGCGGGTCGAAGCCGATCGTTTCCGCCGCCCGACAGCCGAAGTCGACCTGCGCGAGATTGTCCGCACGACGATCGCCCAGCTTCGCGACAGCGAAGCGGCGCGCGCGAAAGACATCGTCGCCGATCTGGGCGATGCGCCCCTCCCGATGCCCGGCGACGCGGCGCAGCTCGGCCAGCTTGCGCACAACATCATATCGAACGCGATGAAATATGGTCACGCCGACACCCCCGTCACGGTCGAACTCGTGCGGGAAGGCAATCGCGCCCGGCTGTCGGTAACCGATCGCGGCGAAGGCATCGCCCCGGACCATTTGCCGCGCCTCACCGAACGCTTCTATCGCGTCGACGAGGCGCGCAGCCGCTCGGTCGGCGGCACCGGGCTTGGCCTCGCGATCGTCAAGCATATCGGCGAGCGTCATCAGGGCCAGCTCGACATCGAAAGCGAACTCGGCAAGGGCACGCGCGTGTCGCTGGCGTTTCCGCTCAGCGAAAAGACCTAGGGTCAGGTCCCTCCGCCCTGCTCCTCGCGCCTCGCGCGGCGACGGCGCCACAGGATCAGCCCGCCGACGCCCAGGCCGAACAAGCCAAACATTCCCGGCTCGGGCACCGGCACCGGATCGCCGCCCGAACTGCTTCCGCCAGAGCTGCCGCCGCTCGACGAGCCGCCGGACGAGCCGATATTGCCGCCTGCGTAGGTGCCGATGTGCATCTCGCCATTCTGCGTTAGGTTCCCGAACACCGCCGAGCCCTGGATATAATTGTTCGTCTGCGCATCGGCGAGCGGCGCCAGCACCGATCCGCCCCATGCGGTCGTCAGCTTCAGATCCTCGGCCTCCGGGAAGTTCCAGATTACGTGCTCGCCAAGGTTGTTGGTGCCGCCGAGGAAATTGTCGTTAAGCGTCACACTGCGGCCGCTGACATTGACGACGGCGGTATCCGCTCCATTCAAGTTGAACTGGATCTCGCCGATCTTGTCGAGGTCCGCCGCCGAAATATCGAAAACCGCCATTCCGTTCGCGTCGGGCTGCGCGTTGAAAATTCCGCGATTGCCCTGGATCGTCAACTCACTGTTTTTACCAAGGGTGCCGACGTCGAACGACAGGCTGGTCAGGCTCGATTGCAGCGCGCTCTTCTGTTGCTGAAGGTTCACCGTAAACGCGGGATCGCTCGCGCCAAGGCCTGACAGCACAATATTCTGGTTGACGTTGGTGTTGCTGATCGACCCGCCAACCTTCACCGTCTGCGGCGATCCGTTCAGGTTGAAACCGCTGCTGACGTTGCCACCGATGATCGCGCCCGATCCGTTGTTCAGGTTTTTGTGTCCGCCGGTGACATTGCCCACGACCGTCAGCCCGGGCTG
>CAZSMB010000285.1:0-2157 GCA_964607625.1 uncultured Sphingopyxis sp.
GCCTGTCGGGATCGGGCAAATCGAGCCTCGCCTTCGACACCATCTATGCCGAGGGGCAGCGCCGCTATGTCGAGAGCCTGTCGGCCTATGCGCGCCAGTTCCTCGAGATGATGCAAAAGCCCGACGTCGAGCATATCGACGGCCTGTCGCCCGCGATCAGCATCGAGCAGAAGACGACGAGCCGCAACCCGCGCTCGACGGTCGCCACCGTCACCGAAATCTATGACTATATGCGCCTCTTGTGGGCGCGCGTCGGCATCCCCTATTCGCCCGCGACCGGCGAGCCGATCAGCGCGCAGAGCGTCGCCGACATGGTCGACCGCGTGAAGGCGCTGCCCGAGGGGACGCGCGCCTATCTGCTCGCCCCCGTCGTGCGCGGGCGCAAGGGCGAGTATAAGAAGGAGCTCGCGCAGTGGCAGAAGGAAGGCTTCACGCGCGTCCGCATCGACGGCGAGTTTTACGAGATCGAGGACGCGCCGGCGCTCGACAAGAAATACAAGCATGACATCGAGGTGGTCGTCGACCGCATCGTCGTGCGCGAAGGCATCGAAACGCGGCTCGCCGACAGTTTCGAAACCGCGCTCAAGCTCGCCGAGGGGCTGGCCTATGTCGATCTTGCCGATACGACGGTGGCGGAGGCGCAGTCGTCTAATGGTAAGACTAACGACTCCGGCTCATCCAATTCCGTTCGTGCTGAGCTTGTCGAAGCACCGTCCTTGCCTTCCGAAGAACAGGACGGCCCTTCGACAAGCTCAGGGCGAACGGGGATGAAAAATGTCGGAATACCGCTCAACCGCATCATCTTTTCGGAGAAATTCGCCTGCCCCGTCTCGGGCTTCACGATCGCCGAGATCGAGCCGCGGCTGTTCAGCTTCAACGCGCCGCAGGGCGCGTGCCCGGCGTGCGACGGGCTCGGCGAGCGGCTCGAGTTCGACCCCCAACTCGTCGTCCCCAACCATGCGCTCAGCCTGAAGAAGGGCGCGGTGGTGCCGTGGGCGAAATCGAATCCGCCCTCGCCCTATTATATGCAGGTGCTCGAAAGCCTTGCCAAAGCGTATGACTTCGACCTGACGACGCCGTGGGCCGACCTGCCCGGCGGGGTGCAGCAGATCATCCTCTATGGCAGCGGCGGGATGCCGGTCGAGCTGACCTTCAAGGACGGCCGCCGCACCTATACGACGCACAAGGCGTTCGAGGGCGTGATCGGCAACCTCAACCGCCGGATGCTGCAGACCGAGAGCGCGTGGATGCGCGAGGAGCTGGGCAAATATCAGACCGCGCAGCCGTGCGAGACGTGCCACGGCGCGCGCCTGCGCCCCGAACCGCTTGCGGTGAAGATCGCGGGCGAGAATATCAGCCAGTCGGCGCAGCGCAGCGTCGCCGACGCCTATGCATGGTTCGGCACGCTCGAGGACAAGCTGAACGAGCAGCAGAAGCAGATCGCGAAGGCGATCCTGAAAGAGATCAACGAGCGGCTCGGCTTCCTCAACAATGTCGGGCTCGACTATCTGAACCTCAACCGCACCAGTGGAACGTTGAGCGGCGGCGAGAGCCAGCGCATCCGCCTCGCGAGCCAGATCGGCAGCGGCCTGTCGGGCGTGCTCTATGTCCTCGACGAGCCGAGCATCGGGCTGCACCAGCGCGACAACGACCGGCTGCTCGAAACGCTGAAGCGGCTCCGTGACCTCGGCAACACGGTGATCGTCGTCGAGCATGACGAGGATGCGATCCGCAGCGCCGACCATGTCGTCGACATGGGGCCGGGCGCCGGGGTCCACGGCGGCGAGATCGTCGCCGAAGGCACGCTGAAACAGGTGCTCGCGAACAAGAAGAGCCTGACCGCGGCCTATCTGACCGGCGCGAAGAAGATCGACGTGCCGACGCACCGCCGCCCCGGCAACGGCTTCGACCTGGTGCTGAAGGGCGCGCGCGCCAACAACCTCCAGAACGTCACCGCGACGATCCCGCTCGGTACCTTCACCTGCGTCACGGGCCTGTCGGGGTCGGGCAAGTCGAGCCTGATCATCGACACGCTCTATGCCAGCGCGGCGCGGACGCTGAACGGCGCGCGCGTCGTCGCGGGGCCGCACGACGCCCTCACCGGGCTCGAGCATTGCGACAAGGTGATCGACATCGACCAGTCGCCGATCGGCCGCA
>CAZSMB010000286.1:0-2150 GCA_964607625.1 uncultured Sphingopyxis sp.
TCGCATCGCCGCGATTGACGATCGTCACCTTGCTGCCGAACTCGTTGAAGATGCCGGCGAACTCGTTGGCGATATAGCCGCCGCCCGCGATGACGATCCGCCTGGGCAAGGTGTCGAGGTGAAAGACCTCATTCGAGGTGATCGCATGTTCGCTGCCCGGAAAGTCGGGGACGAACGGCCAGCCGCCGGTCGCAACCAGAATGCGCTCCGCGGTGAGTTCGGCGCCGTCGGCGAGCCGCACCTTCTGCGGTCCGACGATCGTCGCGCGGGTCTTGAAGACCTGCACCTTGTGATTGTCGAGCGTCTGGCCATAGAGGCCCTCGAGCCGGTCGACCTCGCCCAGCACATTGTCGCGCAGCACGTCCCAGTCGAACTTGCAATCGGGAACGTCCCATCCGAACTTGCGCGCGTCTTTCAGATCCTCGGCGAAATGCGCGCCATAGACGAGCAGCTTCTTGGGCACACAGCCGCGGATCACGCAGGTCCCGCCGACCCGATGCTCCTCCGCCACCGCGACGCGCGCGCCGTGCGACGCCGCGACGCGGCTCGCGCGGACGCCGCCCGATCCGGCGCCGATGACGAAGAGATCATAGTCGAAATCGCTCATGCCGATGAGTTCCCTGCTAAACCGGGCTGTCCTTCGCGCCCGCATCCCATGTGGTTACGCGACCGCGCGCTGCCAATCGATTTTTGCGCTCAGTCTGTCCGCCTTTCCCGCATTACTCGCCCAACGCCGCCTTCATCAGCGCCTGCGTCGCCGGGTCGAATTCGACCGTCCCCTCGGCCAGCCCCTTCGCCATTTCCTTGCCGAGTTCGACCCCGAACTGGTCGAACGGATTGATGCCGAGCAGGACGGCATTGGCAAAGACCCGATGCTCGTAAAAGGCGATCAGCGCGCCCAGGCTGTGCGGGCTCACCTGGTCGAGCAGGATCGTCGCCGAAGGCCGGTCGCCCGGATAATTGCGCGCGCCGTCCTCGCTCGAACGCCCCGCCATCAGCGCCGCCCCCTGCGCGATGCAGTTGGCGACGAGCGTTTCGTGATGCGCGTCGTCGAGCAGATGGTCGGGCTCGCGCGCCACGACGAATTCGACCGGCGTCAGATGCGTGCCCTGGTGCAGCAGCTGGAACACCGCATGCTGCGCATCGGTGCCGACCCCGCCCCAGGTGATCGCGGCACTCGCATGGTCGAGCGGCTTGCCATCGAGCGTCACCGCCTTGCCGTTCGATTCCATCTCGAGCTGCTGGAGATAGTCGGGGAGCAGCCGCAGCCGCTCGTCATAAGCGAAAACCGCACGCGTCTGGCAACCGAGGCGGTTCGCGTAAAGCTGGTCGACGAAAGCCGCGAGCAGGCAGACATTGTCGGCGCCGTTGGCGAGGCGGAAGTGGCGGTCCATTTCCGCCGCGCCCTCGAGCAGTTCGGCGAAGGCGTCCCAGCCCAGTGCGAGTGCCGCGGGAAAGCCGATCGACGACCACAGCGAATAGCGCCCGCCGACGGTTTCGCTGAACGGCAGGATGCGCGTTTCGTCGACGCCCCATTCCATTGCCTTGTCGGGACTGGCGGTCAGCGCGATGAAACGGCCGGTCGGGTCCTCGACTCCCGCTTCCTCGAGCCATTGCAGGGCTGATGCCGCATTGAGCAGGGTTTCGGTGGTCGTAAAGGTTTTCGACGCGACCGCGACGAGCGTGTGCTCGGGGCTGAACGTCGCGAAGGCCTCGCTCAGCGCCGCGCCATCGACATTCGACACCACAGCGACGTCGTAGCGGCTGTTGTGACGACCGAGGGCATCGACCAGCAGGTCCGGGCCGAGCGCCGAGCCGCCGATGCCGATGTGGAGCAGGTGCCGAATCTCGCCGAACGCGCCGGCCTCGATCGCGTCGACGAGCATCCGCATCCGCTGGTGCAGTGCCTGCGCGCGATGCACCGATTCCGGCGCCCCCTCCCCGCGCTCGGCGCTATGCTCGGCGGCGCGATTCTCGGTCGGGTTGGCGACACCGCCCGAAAACAGCGTCTTGCGCCGCCCCGCGAAATCCTGCGCCACCGCGAGGTCGGACAACGTCGACACGGCCGCGTCGTCGAGGTGCGTCTTGGCGAAATCGAAGCGGATGTCGGCGACGGTGCGCACCATCGCCTGCAAGCGTGCCGCGGGGTC
>CAZSMB010000287.1:0-2113 GCA_964607625.1 uncultured Sphingopyxis sp.
ACCCCGCAATGGCTCGACGAACTGCGCTCGCGCATCACGCTGTCGACGCTGATCGGCCGCACGGTGAAGATCACCCGCGCCGGGCGCGAGTATAAGGCCTGCTGCCCCTTCCATAACGAAAAGACGCCCAGCTTCACGATCAACGACGAAAAGGGTTTCTATCACTGCTTCGGCTGTTCGGCGCACGGCGACGCGATCCGCTGGATGACCGACCAGCGCGGGCTGTCGTTCATGGACGCGGTCAAGGAACTCGCCGCCGAAGCGGGGATGGAGGTTCCGGCGCCCGACCCGCGCGCGGCGAAGAAGGCCGAGGCGCAGGCGAGCCTGCGCGACGTGACCCAGGCGGCGGCGGAATGGTTCGTTCAGCAGCTCGACAGCGCGAACGGCGCCCCGGCGCGCGACTATCTGGCAAAGCGCGGCATCTCCGATGCGACGCGGCGCGCCTTCGGCTTCGGCCTCGCGCCCAGCAGCCGGACCGCGCTCAAGGACGCGCTGAAGAAATTCCCGACCGCGATGCTCGTCGAATCGGGCATGCTGATATCGGTCGAGGACAAGGACCCGTACGACCGCTTTCGCGGGCGGCTGATGATCCCGATCCGCGACGCGCGCGGGCGGGTGATCGCGTTCGGCGGCCGCATCCTCGGTGACGGCGAGCCCAAATATCTGAACTCGCCCGACACCCCGCTGTTCGACAAGGGGCGCACGCTCTTCAACCTCGACAAGGCGAGCCCCGCGTCGCGGCAGACCGACCGCGTGATCGTCGTCGAGGGCTATATGGACGTCATCGCGCTCGCCGAAGCGGGGATCGCCGACGCAGTCGCGCCGCTCGGCACCGCGCTGACCGAGAACCAGCTGGGCCTCTTGTGGCGGATGGTGCCCGTGCCGGTCCTGTGCTTCGACGGCGACGCCGCGGGGCAAAAGGCGGCGATGCGTGCCGCGACGCGCGCGCTTCCCCTCCTCCGCCCCGGCTTCAGCCTTGCCTTCGCGGCGCTCCCCGCCGGGCAGGACCCCGACGACCTCGTCCGCGCCAAGGGCGCCGAGGGCTTTGCCGCCGTGCTCGACGAGGCGCAGCCGCTCGTCGAACGGCTGTGGGCGCACGAGGTCGCGGCCGCGGCGCTGACGACGCCCGAAGAGCGCGCGGCGCTCAAGACGCGGCTGCTCGACCACGCCGACGCGATCCAGGACGCCGATGTGCGGCATCATTATCGCGAGGCGTTCCGCGAACGACTCGACGCGCTGTTCGCGCGCGCCCGGCCCGACCGCGGAGCGCGCGTGCCGTGGGCGCCGGCGGGGCAGCGCGGCGGCGGCCGACGCTTCGCGCCCGACCCGCGGCTGCAACCTCCCGGCGCCGAAACGCGTTCGATCGGGGAGGCCGGAATCGCCGCGCCCTATATCGCGGCGCTGATCGGCGGATTGCTGCGCTATCCGGAGGCGCTGGCGCGGCACGAAGAGGAATTGACGCGGCTCGCGATCGGCAATCCCGCCGACGCCGAACTGCTCGGCGCGATGCTTGACAGCGCAATTGCCCAGGAAGGGCTTGATTGCGAGGGGTTGCTTGCCATATTGGAGCCGATGAAAGTGTATAATAGGGCGACGACGCTGCTCAGAGCCGACGGAATGCACTTCTCGTTCACGCGACGGCTGGAGGACGGCGACGGGGCCGATGCGGCACGGGACACCGCGCTTCGCGACCTCGACGACTATATCGGCGTGCTGGTGACGCAGCCGGAAATCCGTGCCCGGCTGGCCGAGGCGACTGCGGATTTCCAGCGCACGATGGATGAAGACGGCCTGGCGCGGCAGCAGAAACTGCGCGCGATGGACGAGGATTTGACCCGCCGGCTGGCTGCGCTGACCGAGAGCAGCCAGCGCTGACGACTTTGAGTTTATGCCCTTTAGGCAGGAAGAATGATGGCCACCAAGACCAACGCCGAAACCGATGCTCCGCTGATCGACCTCAACGAAGCCGACGTCAAGAAACTGATCGCGCGCGGCAAGAAGCGCGGCTACCTCACCTATGACGAGCTCAATGCGGCGTTGCCGCAGGACCAGATGTCGTCGGAGCAGATCGAGGATATCATGTCGGCGATCTCCGACATGGGCATCAACATCG
>CAZSMB010000288.1:0-2094 GCA_964607625.1 uncultured Sphingopyxis sp.
ACCCCGGCGCTGCTCGACCGGTTGCAGAAGCTGTTCCCGCTCGAATGGGAAGAGGTGGCGAGCGATGCGGGCGACCGGCGAGCGGGGGCGCTGCGGGAGGCTGCCGCCGACCCGCTCTTCGCCGCGGCGCCGATCGCGCCCGAACAGCTCGAACGCGCGGCGCTCCAGCAACCGCAGCTCGCCGACCAGTTCGTCGCGCTGCACGCAGCCTATCGCCGCGCGGGGCAGCGGCTCCAGATCATCGACGAGGCGCTGACCGGCGGCACCGCCGAGGGGAGCCGCCTGCCGTGGGAAGAGGTTCGCGACTGGTTCCACGACGCCGGCAACTATGTCGATAGCATCGACCGTGCGGCGGAGGAGCTGGCGAAGGGGCTGCGCGGCCGCGCGCCCTCGCCTGCGATCGAGACGATCGAGCGGCGACTGCGCGACGCGCTCGGCATCTCGATCGTCTATCAACAGTCGCAGATCCTGCGCGAATTCGACGCGACGATGCGCCATCTGGTTCTCGATCCCTCGCAGCCCGCCGAAACGCGCCGCTTCCAGCTCGCGCACCAGCTCGCCGCGCTTGCGCTCGCGCGCGAGATCGCGGCAGTGGTCGAGGCTTCGCCGCTGCGCACTGCCGCGGCGCGTCAATTGCTCCATGTCGGGCTCGCCAACTATGCCGCGGGCGCGGTGCTGATGCCCTACACGCCGTTTCGCGCCAGCGCGCGCGCCGTGCGCCACGACATCGACCGACTGCGGCTCGAATATGGGGTGAGCTTCGAGCAGGCGTGCCACCGCCTCTCGACGCTCCAGCGCCCCGGCGCGCGCGGTATCCCGATGTTCTTCTGCCGCGTCGACATGGCAGGAAATATCACCAAGCGGCACAGCGCGACGCGGCTGCAATTCGCGCGCTTCGGCGGCGCCTGCCCGCTGTGGATCGTCCACGAGGCGGCGGCTATCCCCGACCGCATCCTGTTCCAGCTCGCCGAGACCCCCGACAGGCTGCGCTACGTCTCGATGGCGAAGGGGCTGGTGAAGCCATCGGGCAGCTATGCCCGCGCGCCGCGCCGTTATGCCGTGGCGCTGGGGTGCGAGGCGCAATATGCCGCCGATTTCGTCTATGCCGACGGGGTCGATGTCGACGCCCCGCACGCCGCGACGCGCATCGGCCCCTCGTGCCGCATCTGCCCGCGCGACGACTGCGACCAGCGCGCCTTCCCGCCGAGCGACCGGCCGATCCTGGTGGACCCCGACCGCCGCGATGTGGTGCCGTACCGGATCGGCTAACCGTAGCCCCCGCGCAGGGGGAGGCGACGGTTATTTAAGCAGCACCAGCTCTTCGGCCATGCTCGGGTGCAGCGCCACGGTTGCGTCGAAATCGGCCTTCTTGAGCCCCGCCTTCACCGCGACCGCCGCCGCCTGAAGAATCTCGGGCGCATCCGGACCGATCATGTGCAGGCCGACGACCTGGTCGGTCGCGGCATTGACGACCATCTTGTAGAGCGCGCGTTCGTTGCGCCCGGCAAGGACGTTCTTCATCGCGCGGAAATCGCTGGTGTAGACGCGCACCGAGCCCAGCCTATTGCGCGCCTCGGCCTCGGTCATGCCGACGGCGCCGATCGGCGGGTGGCTGAATACCGCGCTTGGAACATTCTTGTAATCGACGACGGTCGGCTTGTCGCCATAGACGCTGTCGGCAAACGCCTGCCCCTCGCGGATCGCGACCGGCGTGAGCTGGATGCGGTCGGTGACGTCGCCGACGGCATAGATGCTCGGCACCGACGACTGATTGGTTTCGTCGACCTTGATCGCGCCCTGCTTGTCGAGGTCGACCCCGACCTCTTCGAGCCCGAGCCCCCTGGTGTTCGGCGTCCGCCCGGTCGCCATCAGCACTGCATCGGCCTCGATCGGATCGCAATTTTCGAGGTGGACGGTGAGCGATCCGTCGTCATTCTTTTCGATCGACTGGAACGGCGCGTTGAAGCGGAATTCGATGCCCTTGGTCATCGAAATCTGGAGCAGGCGGTCGCGAATCTGCTCGTCATAGCCGCGCAGGATCGCATCGCCGCGATTGACGATCGTCACCTTGCTGCCGAACTCGTTGAAGATGCC
>CAZSMB010000289.1:0-2093 GCA_964607625.1 uncultured Sphingopyxis sp.
GCGCCGACGCGGTGGGCGAGATCGGCGGCGCGCGCGACGTCGAGCGGGCTGCCGAGTACGTTCGAGACGTGGGCGAAGGCGACCATATTGTGCTCGGGGGTCAGCATCTTCTCGGCGGCGTCCAGGTCGATGCAGCCGTCGGCCGTCAGCGGGCAGACGTCGACCTGCCATCCCGCGAGCTGCCAGGGCACGATATTGCTGTGATGCTCAAGCATCGACAGCAGCACGCGTCCCTTTTTCGGATGCGAATAAGCGACGAGGTTGATCGCCTCGGTCGCGCCGCGCACGAAGGCGATCTGGTCTTCCTTCGCGCCGACGAAGGCGGCGATCCGCCGCCGCGCCGCTTCATATGCAAGCGTCATGTCGGCCGAGCGCGCATAGACGCCGCGGTGGACCGTCGCATAGTCGCGGCCCATCGCATTGACGGTGGCGTCGATCACCGCCTGCGGCTTCTGCGCGGTCGCCGCGGTATCGAGATAGTGCCAGTCGGGGGTCAGGCCGGGGAAGTCCTTCCTCAAATCCTCCCCGCTTGCGGGGAGGGGGACCGGCGAAGCCGGTGGAGGGGGGGTGCGGGCCTGAACGATGGTTTCTGGACGCGAACCCCCTCCGTCAGCCGTTCCGGCTGCCACCTCCCCGTTCCGGGGAGGATTATTGTGGAGATCGCTCACACCAGCTCTCCCAGCTTTGCGAGCGCCAGTTCCTGCAATCGCGATTCCTCCTCGGCGCCCTCGAACACGCCGGCGACGAACGCTTGCAACATCAGCTTTTTCGCCTCCGCCGGCGGCATCCCGCGCGACTGGAGATAGAAAAGCGCCTCGGCATCGAGTTCGCCGATCGCGCAGCCGTGCGCGCATTTGACGTCGTCGGCGAAGATTTCGAGTTCGGGCTTGGCGTTTGCGGTCGCGCTGCGGTTCAGCAGCATCGCCTTCACATCCTGCTCGCTGTCGGTCGCTTGCGCGTCGCGCGCAACCGCGACCTTGCCCAGATAGGTGCCCGTCGCGGTGCCGCCGAGCACCGAGCGCACGACCTGCCGCGACGTCGCGCCGGGTTCGGCGTGGATCACCGTGGTGATAATCTCGAGCGTCTGTTCGCCGCCGCCGATCTGCGCCGCGCCGAGCGTGAAGTCGGCGCCTTCGTGCAGCGTCACGGTCAGCTCGATCCGGCCATAGGCGCCGCCGATGTTGAGGATGTGCAGCGCGGCCTTTGCGTCCTTGCCCACGCTTATCTCGATCTGCCGGATCGCGCCTTCATCCTGCACGATCGCCCGCTTGAAGTCGCCGCCCGCGGGCACGACGATGCTCTCGGGCGCGGGCAAGGGCCACGCCGCCGCCACCGCGTCGATGTCGGCATAGCGCCATGCTTCGTCGCGGCGGGTTGGGAGGGGGGTCACCATATTCCCTCTCCCATTGGGAGAGGGTTGCGATAGCTTGGCAACTTGTTGCCTAGCTGAAGCTGGGTGAGGGGATGTCCGCTGTCGGCGACAGACACCCTCATCCATCTACGCCTAGCCGGCAAGCCGGCAAGGCTCCGTATCCTTCTCCCACGGGGAAAAGGTTTGCGAAGCACCATCCTCACGCCGCGATCTCCGCATAACCGTGCGCTTCCAGTTCGCGCGCCAGTTCCGGCCCGCCCGACTTGACGATCCGTCCGTCCGCGAGGACGTGGACGAAATCGGGCTCCACATAGTCGAGCAGGCGCTGATAGTGCGTAATCAGCAGAACCGCCTTGTCGGGACGCCGCATGATCGCATTGATCCCGTCGCCGACGACGCGCAGCGCGTCGATGTCGAGCCCAGAGTCCGTTTCGTCGAGGATCGCGAGCCTGGGATCGAGGATGCCCATCTGCACCATCTCGTTGCGCTTCTTCTCACCGCCCGAAAAGCCGACGTTCACCGGGCGCTTGAGCATGTCCATGTCGAGCTTCAGGAGCCCCGCCTTTTCGCGCGCCAGCTTCAGGAAATCGCCGCCCGACAGCGGCTCCTCACCGCGCGCCTTGCGCTGGGCGTTCAGGCTTTCGCGCAGGAACTGGACGTTCGACACGCCGGGAATTTCGACCGGATACTGGAAGCCGAGGAACAGGCCCGCCGCGGCGCG
>CAZSMB010000290.1:0-2083 GCA_964607625.1 uncultured Sphingopyxis sp.
CCCGAGATGCCGATCGCGAAATAGACTTCCGGCGCGACGATCTTGCCGGTCTGGCCGACCTGATAGTCGTTGGGGACATAGCCCGCGTCGACCGCGGCGCGGCTGGCGCCGAGCGCGGCGCCGAGCTTGTCGGCGAGCGGGACGATGACCTCTTCATATTTCTCGCTCGATCCGAGCGCGCGGCCGCCCGAGACGATGATCTTTGCCGAGGTGAGTTCGGGGCGCTCCGACTTGGCGATCTCGGCGCCGACGAAGCTCGAGATGCCGGCGTCGCTGCCGCCACCCACCGCCTCGATCGCACCCGAGCCGCCGCTGGACGCCGCTTTCTCGAAGGCGGTGCCGCGCACGGTCAGGACGAGCTTGGCGTCCGAGCTTTCAACGGTCGCAATCGCGTTGCCGGCGTAGATCGGGCGGGTGAAGCTCTTCTCGCCCTCGACCGACAGGATGTCGCTGATCTGCATGACGTCGAGCAGCGCGGCGACGCGCGGCGCGATATTCTTGCCCGTCGTCGTTGCGGGCGCAACGAACGCATCGTGGCTCGCCATCAGCTCGGCGATCATCGGCGCGACATTCTCAGGCAGATTATGCGCGAAGGCAGCATTGTCGGCGACATGGACCTTGCCGACGCCGGCGATTTCGGAGGCCGCCTTGGCGACGCCGTCGACGCCTTCGCCGGCGACGAGCAGGTGCACTTCGCCAAGCTTCGAGGCCGCGGTCACCGCAGCGAGCGTGGCGTCCTTGACGGCACTGCCGTCATGTTCGACCCAAACAAGCGTTTTCATGAATGCACTCCCATGGCTTTCAGCTTGGCGACCAGTTCGTCGACGTCGGCGACCTTGATGCCCGCCTGGCGAACGGGGGGTTCCGAAACCTTGACCACTTTGACGCGCGGGCTGGTGTCGACGCCGTAATCGGCGGGCGACTTGGTATCGAGCGGCTTCGACTTCGCCTTCATGATGTTGGGGAGGCTCGCATAGCGCGGCTCGTTGAGGCGAAGGTCGGTGGTGACGATCGCGGGGAGCTTCAGCTTCACCGTCTCGAGCCCGCCATCGACCTCGCGCGTGACGCTGACCTGCTCGCCTTCGACCTCGACCTTGCTCGCGAAGGTGCCCTGCGCCCAGCCGGTCAGCGCGGCGAGCATCTGGCCGGTCTGGTTGTTGTCGTCGTCGATCGCCTGCTTGCCGAGGATGACGAGGCCGGGCTGCTCGGCCTCGGCGATCGCCTTGAAGATCTTTGCGAGCGCAAGCGGCTCGACGGCATCGTCGGTCTGGACGAGGATCGCGCGGTCGGCGCCCATCGCCAGCGCGGTGCGCAGCGTTTCCTGCGCCTTTGCCGGACCGACGGACACGGCGACGACCTCGGTCGCGACGCCCTTTTCCTTGAGGCGAATTGCCTCTTCGACGCCGATCTCGTCGAACGGGTTCATCGACATCTTGACGTTCGCCAGGTCGACACCCGTGCCGTCGGATTTCACCCGCGGCTTCACGTTGTAATCGAGCACCCGCTTCACGGGGACGAGGATTTTCATGGCTCTTCAGCTCCTCTCGAGAATGTTGCACTGCGCCATAATTGGCGTTTACGTAAACGTCAACCAGTCGAACCCGTATGCCCCTTCTCCCTCGATGGGAGAAGGATAGGGAGCCTTATCGCCGAAGGCGATTAGGCGACCTTGGATGAGGGTGGGCGGAGCGGAGCTCCGCGCGAGCCTGTGGCTCGCATACCCCTCACCCGGCTTCGACCAGCCAGCAAGCTGGCAAGTCTGCGCAACCCTCTCCCCCAAGGGGAGAGGGAAACTCATCACGCCGCCTTGGCAACCTCGGCGACGATTTTCTTTGCCGCATCGCCCAGATCGTTGGCCGGAACGATCGCCAGGCCGCTGTTTGCCAGGATTTCCTTGCCCTTCTCGACGTTCGTCCCTTCGAGGCGAACGACGAGCGGTACCGAAAGGTTCACTTCCTTCGCCGCGGCGACGATGCCCTCGGCGATGATGTCGCACTTCATGATACCGCCGAAGATGTTGACCAGAATGCCCTGCACCGCCGGATCCTTCAGGATGATCTTGAACGCCGCGGTCACCTTTTCC
>CAZSMB010000291.1:0-2050 GCA_964607625.1 uncultured Sphingopyxis sp.
GCGAAACTCGCCGAAGCGCGCGGCAGGATCGAAATCGTCGACCCGCTTGCGGTCGCGCTGCCCCCGTCCGGCCTGCCCGCCACGCGCACCGTGCTCGAAGTCGATCGTGTCACCGCGGGCTATGACGCGGGCCACCCGGTCATCCGCGACCTGTCGCAGACGATAACCGGCCCCGAACGCGTCGCGCTTGCCGGCCCCAATGGCTCGGGCAAATCGACCCTGCTGGCGCTGGTCGCCGGCACGATGGAGCCCTGGCAGGGCCGTGTGCGCACGCCCGTGCCCTTTGCCCTGTTCGACCAGCGCGTGTCGCTCCTCGACCCCGCCCGGTCGATTGCGGACAATTTCGTGCGGCTCAATCCCGGCGCGACGAACAACGGCTGCCGCGCCGCGCTTGCCCGCTTTCGCTTTCGGGCCGACGCCGCCGACCGCATCGTCGGCACCCTCAGCGGCGGCCAGATGCTCCGTGCCGGGCTGGCCTGCGTCCTCGGAGCGCCGCAGCCGCCCCAGCTGCTGATCCTCGACGAACCGACCAATCATCTCGACATCGAGTCGCTGGCCGCGGTCGAGACGGGACTTGCCGCCTATGACGGCGCCCTCCTAGTCGTCAGCCATGACCGCGCGTTTCTCCGGGCGATCGGAACGACGCGGACCATCGAACCGGGCGAAACCGGCGTGCGGTCGTGATCGGGTACGCATAAATGCACATGCGAGCACGCCCGCGCTTGACTCGTCCCCGCCCCGACCCAATGTCTGCCGCTCTTAAAATCCCCCTGACGCGAAAGGATGCCGCAATGACGATCAAAGCCGGAGACAAACTCCCCGAAGCGAAGCTGGTAAAGGTCACCGAAAACGGACCGGAGCAAGTGAACAGCGCCGATTATTTCAAGGGTCGCAAGGTTGCGCTCTTCTCGGTTCCCGGAGCCTTCACCCCGACTTGCTCGGCCAAGCATCTGCCGGGCTTCGTCGACAAGGCCGACGCGTTGAAGGCCAAGGGGATCGACGAGATCGCCTGCACCGCCGTCAACGACGCCTTCGTCATGGGCGCATGGGGCAAGGGCGCGAATGCCGACGCGATCACCATGCTCGCCGACGGCAACGGCGATTTCGCCGAAGCGGTTGGACTGACGATGGACGGCAAGGCGTTCGGCATGGGCAAGCGCGGCCAGCGTTTCTCGATGGTCGTGAACGACGGCGTCGTCGAACAGCTCAACGTCGAGGCCCCGGGCGAGTTCAAGGTGTCGAGCGCCGACCATATGCTCGAGCAGCTCTGAACATACACCAACCCCTCCCCTTCAGGGGAGGGGCAGCGAGACTTGGTTCGGCGAAGCCGGACCTAGTCGCAGCGGGGTGGGCCTGCGGGCCTGGCGCCAGGTCGCAGACCCCACCCGACCCCTCTCCGGAAAGGGAGGGGCTTGTTGCCCCCCTCTTCCCTTTTGTCACAATTTCGTGCAAGAGCGCCGCGATGACGACCTCATCGACACCCAACGACATCGCCGATCCCAACGCCCGCGTCGAAGCGATCCTCGACGAGCTCAAAAGCCGTTTCAAGGCTTCGGTCGCCGCGCTCAAGGCCGCTATCGCCGCCTATGTCCACGATGGCACGCTGCCGCCGGCCGACGCCGCCTCTACCGGATTGTTCGACTATCCGGCGCTCCGCCTCGTCACGTCGGGCGAACTGCTCGAGGGTCAGGGTCACAACCTCGCCTTCGGCCATTTCGAGCGCGCCGGCGAATTCATCACCACGATCACGCGGCCGGACCTTTTCGAAAATTATCTGCGCGACCAGTTGACCCTGCTCGTCCAGCATTACGACGTCGAGATCGAAGTCACCCGGACCGGACAGCAGATCCCCTTCCCCTATGTGCTCGACGCGAGCGACGGGTCGGACATGGGACGCATCACCCCGCTCGACCTTGCGCGCCATTTCCCCACGACCGAGCTTGCCGACATCGGCGACGAGCTCGCCGACGGATTGTTCGGGCTCGACCCCACCGCGCCGCTGCCGCTCGCGCTGTTCGACGCGCTGCGCACCGATTTCAGCCTCGCGCGG
>CAZSMB010000292.1:0-2046 GCA_964607625.1 uncultured Sphingopyxis sp.
AATGGGCGATCGCCGCGCATTGCGGCGCCTCGTCCCTGAATGTCGTCGGGACGAGACTGCCGTAATAGGCCGACGCCGCGGCGAGATCGGGGCTGATCTGCGCCATCCGCCACGCGACCGACCCGCCGTAGCAATAGCCGGTGATGAAGACCGGTCCCTTTCCTTTGAGCGCGTCGATGCACGTCTGCGCATCCTTCAGGCTCTGCTCGAACGGATGAAGCGCGCGCGCCAGCTCGACCGCGCGCTCGAACTGCGGCCCCGAATAGTCGCTCTCGAACCCCGGATGCTCGCGATCGAACAGCGCGGGGGACAGCACGTCATAGCCGTCGGCGGCGTACTCGTCGCACAGCTCGCGGATATGGTCGGTGACCCCGAAAATCTCCTGAATCAGCACCAGCCCGCCGCGCCGCTCGCCCTCCGGCGTCGCATGATAGACCGCGATTTCGGCGCCGTCGTCCATCGTCATCCGGATCATCTCGCCCATGCCCGATTCCTCTTCACCCGTTGGACTGAGCTTGTCGAAGTCCCGTCCTGCCTTGCCGCGGTTTTGAAGAAAGAACGGCGCTTCGACAACCCCGGGTCGGGCCCTGAGGCGAACGGGTTGAGGAAAGGCGTGCCGCGAGTCCCCTCCCCCGCCTTGCATTGCTGCAAAATCGTTGCTACGCGCGCCCCGACTTTGCAGCGGGGGTGTCTTCGGAGACCGGAAAAATCCGCGCAGCCATCCCCCCCAGGGATCGAAGAGAAGGACTTTCGCGCGTGGAGAATTCCGGCGGCATTCAGGGCAACATCACGGCGGGCCTCGCGGGCCGCTATGCGGTCGCGCTGTTCGACCTCGCCCGCGAATCGAATCAGATCGACGCGGTCGCGAAGAGCCTGTCGGCGCTGCGCGCGGGGCTGGCCGAATCGGCCGATCTCAAGACGCTGACCCAAAGCCCGATCATCAGCCGCACCGACGCCGAAAAGGCGATCGAGGCGGTGGCGAAGGCGATGAAGCTCGATACGCTGACCGCGAAGTTCCTCGGCGTCCTTGCGGAAAACCGCCGCCTCGCCGACCTGCCCGCGATGATCGATGCCTATGACGCGATCGTCGCGGCGCATCGCGGCGAAGTGACCGCGAAGGTGACGAGCGCGCACCCGCTGAGCGCCGCGCAGCTCAAGGAGCTTGCCGCCAATCTGAAGACGCGCGTCGGCCGCGACGTCCAGATTCAGGCTTCGATCGATCCCGCCATCCTCGGCGGCCTCGTCGTCCAGCTGGGCAGCCAGCTGATCGACGGCAGCATCCGTACCCGTCTCAACAGTTTCGCCCAGGCGATGAAGGGCTGAACAGCCCGACGCCAAATTGCCCGATGAAAGGCTGAATAATGGAAATCCGCGCCGCTGAAATCAGCAAGGTCATCAAGGACCAGATCGCCAATTTCGGGACCGATGCCACGGTCAGCGAAATCGGTTCGGTGCTCTCCGTCGGTGACGGCATCGCCCGCGTCTATGGCCTCGACAATGTCCAGGCCGGCGAGATGGTCGAATTCGCCAATGGCGTGAAGGGCATGGCGCTCAACCTCGAAGCCGACAATGTCGGCATCGTGATCTTCGGCTCGGACGCCGAGATCAAGGAAGGCGACACCGTCAAGCGCACCGGCACCATCGTCGACGTTCCAGTCGGCAAGGGCCTGCTCGGCCGCGTGGTCGACGGCCTCGGCAACCCGATCGACGGCAAGGGCCCGATCAAGGCCGACAAGCGCATGCGCGTCGAAGTGAAGGCGCCGGGCATCATCCCGCGCACCTCGGTCCACGAACCCGTCCAGACCGGCCTCAAGGCGCTCGACGCGCTCGTCCCGGTCGGCCGCGGCCAGCGCGAGCTGATCATCGGCGACCGCCAGACCGGCAAGACCGCCGTCGCGATCGACACCTTCATCAACCAGAAGACCGTCAACGCGGGCGACGACGAATCGAAGAAGCTCTATTGCATCTATGTCGCCGTCGGCCAGAAGCGCTCGACCGTCGCGCAGATCGTCCGCCAGCTCGAAGAAAATGGCGCGATGGAATATT
>CAZSMB010000293.1:0-2043 GCA_964607625.1 uncultured Sphingopyxis sp.
GCCCCTATATCGGGCGTCATGGACTCCACCCGCCCCAAGCTCGTCATCCGCAATTCCGAAACCCGCGACGCCGCTGCGATCGCGCGCCTGACCGCAAAGGTCTACGGCCGCGCCGAAGCCTATACCGCGGCGCAGATTCGCGGCCAGATCAACAATTTCCCCGAAGGCCAGTTCCTCGCCGAATATGAAGGACAGGTCGTCGGCTTCTGCGCGACGCTGATCGTGCCCGAATCCGTCGCGATGCGGGACCATCGCTGGACCGCGATCAGCGGCGGCGGCTTCGGCACCAGCCACGACCCCGACGGCGACATCCTATATGGCATGGAGGTGTGTGTCGATCCCGATTACCGGCGGCTGCGCATCGGCCAGCGTTTCTATCGCAAGCGGCAGGAGCTCTGCCAGGCGCTCGAGCTACAGGGGATCGCCTTCGGCGGCCGTATGCCCGGCTATGCGCGCCGCCGCCGCAAATTCCCCGAGCCCGAGGCCTATCTCGACGCCGTGCTCGACAAGCAGTTTCGCGATCCCGTCATCAATTTCCAGGTCAACCAGGGCTATCAGGTCAAGGGCGTCCTCCACGACTATCTGCCCAGCGACCGTGAAAGCGGCGGGCACGCCGTGCTGATGGTCTGGGAAAACCCGCTCGCCCCGCCGCGCGAGGAAGCGACCGGCAAGGCGCGCGGCTCGGCGCCCGATCGCCTGCCCGCGTCGGTGCGCGTCGCGACGGTCCAGTTCCAGATGCGCGGCATCGACCGCATCGAACAGTTCGAGGAACAGGTCGAATATTTCGTCGACGTCGCCGCCGACTACGCCGCCGATTTCGTCGTCTTTCCGGAACTTTACACGCTGGAGCTGCTGTCGATCGAAAAGGACAAGCCGGCGCCGGAAAAGGCGATTCACAAGATCGCCGACTATACCGATCGCTATATCAAGTTCATGGAAAAGCTCGCGGTCAGCTATAATATCAACATCGTCGGCGGGTCGCACCCGACGCGGGTCGAGGGCGGCGACATCCGCAACATCGCCTATGTCTTCCTGCGCGACGGATCGGTGCACCGCCAGGAAAAGCTGCACCCGACCCCGTCCGAACGCCGCTGGTGGAACATCAAGGGCGGCTATGGCGCCGATGCGATCAACACCGACTGCGGCCCGATCGGGGTGATGATCTGTTACGACAGCGAATTTCCCGAACTCGCGCGCCACCTCGTCAATCAGGGCGCGATGATGCTCTTCGTTCCCTTCTGCACCGACGAGCGGCGCGGATACCTCCGCGTCCGCTATTGCTGCCACGCGCGCGCGGTCGAGAACCAATGCTATGTCATCACCTCGGGGGTCGTCGGCAATCTGCCCAACGTCGAGAATATGGACATCCACTATGCCGAAAGCGCGATCCTGACCCCGTCGGATTTCGCCTTCGCGCGCGACGGCGTTGCCGCCGACACCGCCCCGAATACCGAGACGATCGCGATCGCCGATTTGAGCCTCGCCGACCTCCTCACCAGCCGCCAGAGCGGCGCGGTGCAGAATCTGCGCGATCGCCGCTTCGACCTCTACCGCGTCGACTGGAAGGACCCCGCGGCGCCGGGCATCGGGTCGCGGTAAACGGGAGAACCAGGGACATGACCCCGCCCTTCACGCTGCGCGGCCTCGACCACATCGTCCTGCGCGTCGTCGACCTCGACCGGATGCTCGGCTTCTACAAACAGGTGCTCGGCTGCGTCGACGAACGCGCGCAGCCCGAAATCGGCCTCCACCAGCTCCGCGCCGGCAACGCGCTGATCGACATCGTACCTGTCGACGGAAAGCTCGGCGTGATGGGCGGCGCGCCGCCGGGACGCGAAGGCCGCAACGTCGACCATTTCGCGCTCGCGATCGAACCGTTCGACGAACCCGCAATCCGCGCCCACCTCGCGCACCACGACGTCGCGGTCGAACAAGCCGGCCAACGCTACGGCGCCAGAGGCGAAGGCCCGTCGATCTACATCAGCGATCCCGAGGGCAATATCGTCGAACTCAAAGGCCCGGCCAGCGGCGGCTAAGCTGCGA
>CAZSMB010000294.1:0-2031 GCA_964607625.1 uncultured Sphingopyxis sp.
TTCGAGGATGCGGCGGGGCTGGAGGCTGAGCTGGTGGCGCGGGGGTATTTGGCGGACTGACTTTGATGGCCCAAACCCCTCTCGACTTCGTGCGCGACGGAGCGCGGCGGCACGCGCAGCTAGTAGCCGATATCGTCAGCGGATTGCGCGAACTCTTCGCCGGCCAGGCGCAGCATGTTGCCGGAATTCGCCTTCACGGGATCAAAGACCTGCAACCGCTTCTTACACCTGACGGTCGGATCGGAGCCCTTGCCGCGTCGATGGTCGGTCCGCAGAGCCGCGCGGTGCGCGCGCTTCTGTTCGACAAGACGGCTGAAACCAACTGGTCGCTGGGCTGGCATCAGGACCGTACGATTTGCGTTCGCAAGCGGGTCGATATGCCAGGCTACGGGCCGTGGACGGTCAAAGGCGGCATGCAGCACGTCGCGCCGCCCTTTGACCTTCTTTCGCGCATGGTAACGGTGCGCGTCCATCTAGACGATGTGCCCGAGGATAATGCTCCGCTGATGATCGTGCCGGGATCGCACAGGATCGGACGCATCGCAGAGGCCGAGATCGACGCGGTGGTTTCGCAGCTCGGCCGGGAGATATGCCTCGCCGATGCTGGCGACATTTGGGCCTATGCGACCCCGATCCTCCACGGTTCGAAAGCGGCAACGCGTCCGGCGCGTCGACGCGTGCTGCAAATCGATTTTTCGGGCGACGATCTTCCGGGCGAACTCGACTGGCTCGGTGTCTGACGCAGAGCTCGGCCTCCTTACTCCTCCACCCCCAGCTGCGTCAGCACGAAGGCATATTCCTCGGCATCCTCGCGCAGCGCGCCCCAGCGGCCCGACTTGCCGGCGTGGCCCGCGCCCATGTTGGTGCGCAGCAGCAGCGTCGCATCGTTGGTGCGCGTCGCGCGTAGCTTGGCGACCCATTTCGCGGGCTCCCAATAGGTGACGCGCGGGTCGTGGAGCCCCGCCGACACGAGCATCGGCGGATAGGCTTTGGCGGTCACATTGTCATAGGGGCTGTAACTCAGCATATAGTCGAATGCCGCCTTGTCGATGACCGGATTGCCCCATTCGGGCCATTCGCCGGGGGTCAGCGGCAGGTCCTCGTCGATCATCGTGTTGATCACGTCGACGAAGGGCACCCCTGCTAACACCGCGCCCCAGAGTTCGGGCGCTTCGTTGGTGACGACGCCCATCACCTGTCCGCCCGCCGAGCGGCCTTCGATCGAGATCTTGCCGGCGCTCGTATAGCTCTTCGCGATCAGGCCCTTCGCGACGTCGATGAAGTCGTTGAAACTGTTCTTGCGGCGATCGGTCTTGCCCGCGAGATACCATTCGCGCCCCAGATCGTCGCCGCCGCGCACATGCGCGATGGCGTAGATCATACCGCGATCGATCAGGCTGAGCCGCGTCGTCGAAAAGCCCGGCGCGACGCGGTAGCCATAGGAGCCATAGGCATAAAGGTGCAGCGGCGCGCTGCCGTCGAGCTTTGTCCCCTTTTTGTAGACGAGCGAAGCAGGGATCATCGTCTTGCCATCGCGGCTCGGCACATTCACCCATTCGGTTATATATTGCGAAGCATCATAACCCGACGGGATTTCCTGCACCTTCAGCGTCTCGAGCGTCCCGCTCGCGATGTCATAATCATAGACGGTGTCGGGGGTGACCATCGATTCATAATCGAGGCGTAGCTTGTCTTGATGATATTCGGGATTGTCGCCAAGCCCCGCCACGTAAGTCGCCTCGGGAAAGGCGATCCGCCCCGGCGTCAGCGGCGCGTCGTAGCGGCGCACGTCGACCTGATCGAGCCCGCTCTCGCGCGTCTCGAGCACGAAATAGTCGCGGAAGACCGCGAGGTCGGTGATGTAGGTCGACTCGGACCCCGGAATCAGCGTCGTCCACGCGCCCGGCGCGTCGAGGCGCGCGGTCGCGACGCGGAAATTGGGATGCTCGTCGTTGGTGTGGATATAGAGCGTCCCTTCGCGCTCATCGACGCTATATTCGCGGCCCTTTTGCCGCGGCGCGACCAGCAGCG
>CAZSMB010000295.1:0-2015 GCA_964607625.1 uncultured Sphingopyxis sp.
GCACGCCCGCGCTGAACTTGTAGTTCGGCGCCTGCGGCAGCTTGTTGCCCTTGATATTCACCGGAATGCCGGCCGAATAATATTCGATGCCGCCAAAGTCGGCGGGATCGAGGCCCGCGGGCACGAAGGCTCCGCTTGCTGCCGCGCCGAGGATGCTGCAGACGCTGAACGCTCCCGTGGACGCGATACCGCTGTTCGCGCCGAAGCCCGTCGTTCCCTGCAGGCCGGCCCCGGGACGAATGTCGTCGCCGTTGTACGCGCCGTTCTGGTCGAGATCGATGCCGCCGTTGATGACGGTGTTCACGGTGTTCACGAAAGCATTTACCCCGGCGCTGCTGCCCGACGAGGACGCGACGGCACAGTTCGCCGCGTTGGTAATATCCTTGATGATCACCGCATCCGAGCGGCCGCCACCGAAATCGCGCGGATTGCTGGTGAACTTGTCCGACGTGACCTTGGTATGCAGATAGCTGAAGCCCAGGTTGATCACCCAGTCGGGATCGGGTCGCACCATGCCCTCGACCTCGAGGCCATAGATGTCGGCGTCGACATTGTCGTTGACCGCGGTGCGCGCGACGATCTTGCTGAGCTGAAGATCCTTATATTTGTAATAGAAGGCGGTCAGATTCAGTTGGAGCGCGCCGTTCCCGAACGCGTTCTTCGAACCGATTTCGAACGCATCGACCTGTTCCGGCGCGAAGGATTCGGGCACTTCGAAGATCGGCTGCAACGGCGGGTTGATGCCCCCCGATTTGTAACCGCGCGAATAGGACGCATAGAGCAGATTATCCTCGGTCACCTTGAAGTCGACCACGGCGCGACCGGTCCATTCGCTGAACTTCACGCTGCGTTCCTGGACGATCTGGTTGCCCGGCGTACCAGGGTCGGCATCGAACGAACCGACGAAGGGCGAATCGAAAGCGGTGCCGGTCTGGCCGAAGGGCACGAGGAAGCTGGCAAGCGTCGAGCGTGCGACGACACTCTTCTTGTCGTTGTTGTACCTCAGGCCGAGCGTCAGTTTCAGCCGGTCGTTCACTTCGAAATAGGTTTCACCGAAGATGCCGTAGGATTTGATCTTCAGATCGTCGGTGTTGTTGCGGAAGAAGGGCGTGCCGAGGAACGACGGCGGCAGGCCGTTGGAATAGCTGCTGAACGCGCCGAGGATGCCGGTCAGGTAATCGATCGGGAAAGCGTTCACATAATAGCTGTTCTCGGTCAGGTGATAATCGGCATAAATGCCGCCGAGCAGGAAGTTGAACGGCCCGTCGAGGTCGCTGGTCAGGATCGCCTCGGTCGACCAGCTGCTGTTGTACTGGTTCGACCGGTCGAACTGCAGCGACTGGTCCGAACAGATGTTGTTGCCGCCATAGCCGCCGAAGCCGCTCTCTTCCGCAAGCGAGGTGCAAAGCACCCCGGTCGGGCCATTGGGGATGATCGCGGCGGCTACAGGCGCCAGATAGTCCGAAAATCCGGGCAATATGCCATCGAGCGCGCCCTGTGCACCGGCCTGCAACGTGGCGAGCCCGCCGGCATAAAGCGAGCGATCGCCGATGTTGCTGTTATAATCCTGGGACGCGTCGAGCTTGACCTTCTGATACTGGCCCGACACCTGAAGCGACACCGGCCCGAAATTATGGTCGATCTGTCCCTGCAAGATCAGCTCGCTGGTGAAATAGGACGGCGTATAAGCCGTGTTCACGACGCGAGAGTCGGCAGGGACCGTCGTATTCGCATAGACGTCGGGGCCATAGAGGCTGCCCAGTGCGAACGCTCCCGGAATGCCGCGGATCGCCAGGAACTCCTTGGACGTCAGCGCCGCGGTAAAGGTCGCATTACCGTTGAAGGGCGAATTGTCGAGCCGCGTGTTCAGACAGCCAAGGATGCCGGTCGGGTCGCGCTGACACTGTTGTTTCTGGATGCGGGTGCGCTGGTCCTTTTCGCGGAAATAGGACCCCATCAGGTCGATCGTCGTGTCGGGTGTCGGCTCCCAGCGGAACGAGCCGCGAACCGAATAG
>CAZSMB010000296.1:0-1985 GCA_964607625.1 uncultured Sphingopyxis sp.
CGGACTCGATCCGGGGTCCATGACTTCGGCGCTGCTATGGATCCCGGATCAAGTCCGGGATGACGAAAGAGGTTGTGCGAGCGTCCGCTCTCCATCCCAAGCCGCCTTCAATTAGGCCCTAGCCAACCCCTTTGCGTTCGTCCTATGTTCCGCGCATGGATATGGTCTCGCTGCTCGTCGCCGTCATCGCTCTCATTCTCGGGGCCGTGATCGGCTGGCTGTTCGCCGGGCGGCAGGCGGGGGGGCTGAGGGCCGAACGCGATGGACTGGCGGAGCGGTTCAAGACGGCGATTGCCGATCTTGCCGCCGAGGCCGAGGCGCGCAAGGCGGCCGAGTTGCAGCTGTCCGCACTCGGCGCCGAGCAACGCGCGCGCGATGCAGCGCACGAAGCACAGGTCGCGCAGTTGAAGGATGCGCAGGCGGCGCTCACCGCGCAGTTCCGCGAAGTGGGACAGGCGATGCTCGACAAGGCGCAGCAGGATTTCCTGACCCGCGCCGCCGATCGCTTCAAGCAGAGCGAGGACAGCGCGGGCGCGAATCTGAAGGCGCTGCTGCAGCCGGTGCACGAACGCCTCGCCAAATATGAGGAAGCGGTCGGCAAGGTCGAGGCCGAGCGCCGCGACGCCTTCGGCATGCTTCACGGCCAGATCGCGGCGATGCGCGAGGGCACCGAACGCGTGTCGAGCGAAGCTGCGAAGCTGGTCAATGCGCTCCGCAACGCGCCCAAGGCGCGCGGGCGCTGGGGCGAGCAACAGCTGCGCAACGTGCTCGAAAGCTGCGGCCTGTCCGAACAGGCCGATTTCCAGACCGAGGTCAGCGTCACGGACGGCGACGGCGGGCGGCTGCGTCCCGACGTGGTGGTCCGCGTGCCCGGCGGGCAGAATCTGGTGATCGACGCGAAGGTCTCGCTCAACGCCTATCAGGACGCCTTCGGCGCGGTCGACGAGGCCGAAAAGACGGCGCACCTCGCCGCGCACGCGGCCGCGATGAAGGCGCATGTCAACACGCTCGGCGCGAAAAGCTATTGGAACCAGTTCGACGACACCCCCGACTATGTCGTGATGTTCGTCCCCGGCGAGCATTTCCTCGCCGCGGCGCTCGACCATGACGCGGGCCTGTGGGATTATGCGTTCGAGCGCAAGGTGCTGCTCGCGACTCCGACCAACCTGATCGCGATCGCGCGCACCGTCGCGGCGGTGTGGCGGCAGGAAAAGCTCGCCGGACAGGCGCGCGAAATCGCCGCGCTTGGCAAGGAACTTTACGCGCGCATGGCGACGATGGGGTCGCATATCGCGCGCGTCGGCAAGAATCTCGACCAGGCGACGGGGGCGTATAACGCCTTTGTCGGCAGCTTCGAGAGCCAGGTGCTGACGCAGGCCAAGCGTTTCGAGGCGCTCGATGTCGAAACCGGCGGCAAGGAAATCGCCTCGCTGCCGGTGGCCGAACAGGCGGCGCGCCCGCTTGCCAAGCTGTCGGCGGCGCCCAGTGCGGTCAACGACGGCGGGGAATAACGGGGTCTTCTTGAACTCCTGTGTGCTCCCGCGAAGGCGGGGGCCCATCTCCGGCCGGCTCTATGTTGATTTGGCAGGAGATGGGTCCCCGCCCCTCGACTGCCTTGCAGGCGCTCAGGACAGGATTCGCGGGGGGCAGGCTGATCCAAGGGCCATCCGGTTCAGATCGCCCGCTTGAGCACCGCCGTCTGGCCGTCGGCGCCGGTGAGCACCAGCGTGCCGTCGGACGGAAATTCGATGCGCACCGGGCTTTCCATCAGTTTGAAGAAGGCGTTTTCCTGCGCCATCGCGGCGCCGGCGCATGCCATCTTGGTGGCCATCAGCGGGCCGGCGGTGAGGGTGGTGCCGTCGCTCGACCAGCTGCCCGAAAAGCGGTTGCACCCGGCGCTGCCGCTCAGCTTGCCGGCGGCGAAGCTCAGCGCGGTCGGGCGGTCGGCCGCGACGCGCGTTCCGCCGATCGACTCGAAGGTCCAG
>CAZSMB010000297.1:0-1955 GCA_964607625.1 uncultured Sphingopyxis sp.
CGTGCTGCTTGCGATCGATGTCGGCAACACCAACGCCAAATTCGCCGTCTTTCGCGATACCGAGCCGCTCGCGCGCTGGCGCATCGCGACCGACGACCGCCGGACCGCCGACGAATACATGGTGTGGCTCGACCAGCTGCTCCGGCTCGAGGGGCTCGATCGGACCGAGATCGATGCGGTGATCATCTCGACCGTCGTGCCGCGTGCGCTTCACAATCTCCAACTGCTCGCCGACAAATATTTCGGAGTCGAAGCCCTCGTCGCCGGACGGCCGCCGGTGAGCTGGGGCATTGCGCTCAAGGTCGACGAGCCGCAATCGGTCGGCGCCGATCGCGCATGCAACGCGATTTCGGCGCAGGCCATCGAACCCGGCAATGACAAGCTGGTGGTCAGTTTCGGGACCGCCACGACCTTTGACCACATCGGTCCCGATGGCGCCTATCTGGGCGGCATCATCGCCCCGGGGGTCAATCTGTCGCTCGAGGCGCTGGTCAATGCCGCTGCAAAGCTGCCGCGCATCGCGATCGAGGCGCCGGCGTCGAACAGCGTGATCGGCCGCACGACCGAGAGCCAGATGCTGATCGGCGTCTATTGGGGCTATGTCGCGATGATCGAAGGGCTGATGGCGCGGATGAAGGCCGAAATCGACAGGCCGGTGACCGTGATCGCAACCGGCGGGCTCGCCGCGCTGTTTCAGGAACAGGCGCATCTTTTCGACCGCGTCGAACCCGACCTGACATTGAACGGACTTATGCACTTATTTAATCAGAGAGGCTCTTCCCGATGACCGTTCCCGGCAAGGAACTGCTTTTTCTCGCGCTCGGCGGATCGGGCGAGATCGGGATGAACGCAAACCTCTATGGTTGCGACGGCAAGTGGATCATGCTCGACCTCGGCGTCAGCTTCGGGACGCCCGACTATCCGGGCATCGACATCGTCATGCCCGACCTGGACTTCATCGAGGAGCGGGCGGGCGACCTGCTCGGCATCGTGCTGACGCACGGGCACGAAGATCATATCGGCGCCATTCCGTATCTTGCCGCCGACCTTGGCGTGCCGCTCTATGCCAACCGCTTCACCGCCGGGCTGATCGCGCACAAGCTCGCCGAAGAGGGGCTGGAAAAGGACGTTCAGGTCCATACCGTCGACCTCGACGCGACGTTTCGCCTCGGGCCGTTCGGGCTGCGAATGGTGCCGCTGGCGCACTCGATCCTCGAAATGAGCGCGGTGGTGATCGACACGCCCTATGGCCGCGTTTTCCATACCGGCGACTGGAAACTCGACGAGGAACCGATCCTTGGCGAGCCTGCGACCGCGGCGGCGCTGACAGCGATCGGCGACGAGGGCATCGACGTGCTCGTGTGCGATTCGACCAATGTGTTCAACGCCGAGCCGTCGGGCAGCGAAGGCGATTTGCGCGCCGGGCTCGTCGCCGCGGTGGGGGCGGCGAAGGGGCGGGTGGTGGTGACCACCTTTGCCTCCAATGCGGCGCGGTTGCACACGCTGGGCCAGGTCGCGCGCGAGACCGGGCGCAGCCTGTGCGTCGCGGGCCGCTCGCTCGACCGCATCCTGAGCGTCGCGCGCTCGGTCGGCTATCTGAAGGATTTTCCGCCGACGGTCGATTTCGACGAGGCGATGCGCCTGCCGCGCGACAAGGTGATGGTGATCGCCACCGGCGGGCAGGGCGAACCGCGCGCGGCGCTGGCGCGGATGGCGGGCGACACGCACCAGATCAAGCTGGAGGCGGGCGATACCGTCGTCTTTTCGTCGAAACAGATACCCGGCAACGAAATCGCGATTGGTCGGATCATGAACCAGCTGGCGGCAAAGGACGTGCTGACCGTCACCGAAAAGCAGGCGCATATCCACGTCAGCGGCCACCCCGGAAAGCCCGAGCTTGCGGCGCTTTATGGCTGGCTGCGGCCACAGCTGATCGTGCCGGTGCATGGCGAGGT
>CAZSMB010000298.1:0-1950 GCA_964607625.1 uncultured Sphingopyxis sp.
AGCGTCAGCGGGATCGGCGTCAGGATCACGAGCGGAATCTTGAAATTGCGGAACTGCCCGACGACAAGGACATAGATGCCCAGGAGCGCAACCATGAAGGCGGCGCCCATGTCGCGGAAGGTCACCCAGGTGATCTCCCACTCGCCGTCCCACAGCAGGGTCGGCACCTGTTCATCGTCGGGCTGACCGTTGAAGCGGACCACCGGCTTTTCCATCCCGTGCGCCTTCCAGTCGAACGCCTCGATCGCATCGTCGACCGCGAAGATGCCATAGATGGGGGCCTCATATTCTCCCGCCAGTTCGGCGGTGACCATATCGGCGGCGCGGCCGTTGCGGCGGAACAGCGCGGGCGATCCCGCCTCCTCGCGCGCGTCGACGATCTCGCCGAGCTGGACCAGTCGTCCGCCCGGTCCCATCGTTGCAACGGGGGTCGCGGCAAGGTCGGCGCTCCAGCTGCGCTGCGACTGATCGAGCGCGATGCGGATCGGCAGCGGATCGCGCCCGTCGCCGCGCGGCGCATAGCCGACGGTCTGCCCGCCCAGCAGCGCGCCGATACTGTCGAAAAGCTGGCGCTCCGAAATGCCATAGGCGTCCATCCGCGCCCGATCGGGTATCAGCCGCAGGCGGGGGCGCGGGACGCCGAAGCTGTTGTCGACATCCACCACATAGGGGACGGTGCGGAACAGCGCCTCGACCTGCGCGGCGGTCTTGCGCCGCGTCGCTTCGTCGGGACCATATATTTCGGCGAGCAGCGTCGCGAGCACCGGCGGCCCCGGCGGGGTTTCGACGACCTTGATCGACCCACCAGCAGGTAGCGGCAACGCTTTCTTCAGCCGCTGGCGCAGATCGAGCGCAATGGCGTGGCTCGACCGGTCGCGCTCGCCCTTGGGCGCCAGCGTCACCATCAAGTCGCCCATCTCGGGCCGATTGCGCAGGAAATAGTGCCGCACGAGGCCGTTGAAATTGAACGGCGCCGAGGTGCCGGCATAGGCCTCCATCGACCGCGCCTCGGGAATCTGCCGCACCACCGCCGCGGCGGCGTCGAGCGTGCGCCCCGTCGTCTCGAGCGACGTGCCCTCCGGCATGTCGAGGACAAGCTGCACTTCCGACTTGTTGTCGAACGGCAGCAGCTTCACCGTCACCGCCTTGAAATAGAACATCGAGCAGGCGACGAGCGTCGCAGCGCCGACGGCAATCAGGAAATTGCGCGCGCTCTTGCGATCGCGGATCACGCGGATGGCGACGCGGCCATAGAGCGCGCCGAGCTTGCCGCCGCCCGCATGGTCGTGCGCGCCCTGCGCGAGCGCACCGCGCGCAAAGCGCACCATCAGCCACGGCGCGATGATCACCGCGACGAAGAAGGAAAAGAGCATCGCCGCCGAGGCGTTGATCGGGATCGGCGCCATATAGGGGCCCATCAGTCCCGACACGAAGAGCATCGGAAGCAGCGCCGCGACGACGGTCAGCGTCGCGATGATCGTCGGATTGCCGACCTCGGCGACCGCATCGACCGTCGCGTCGATCCGGCTGCGCCCGTCGGCCATTGCCCAGTGGCGCGCGATATTCTCGATCATCACGATCGCGTCATCGACCAGGATGCCGATCGAAAAGATCAGCGCGAACAGGCTGACGCGGTTGATCGTGAAGCCCATGATGTTCGACGCGAACATGGTGAGCAGGATCGTGGTCGGGATAACCACCGCCGTCACCCCCGCCTCGCGCCAGCCGATCGCGAAGCCGATCAGAATGACGATCGACACCGTGGCGAGTCCGAGGTGGAAGATCAGCTCGTTCGCCTTTTCATTGGCGCTTTCGCCATAATTGCGCGTCACCGCGACCTCGACGTCCGGCGGGATCAGGCTGCCGCGCAGCGCCTCGACCCGCGCGACCACAGCGTCCGAAACATTGACGGCATTGGCCCCCGAACGCTTCGCGATCGCCAGGCTGACC
>CAZSMB010000299.1:0-1933 GCA_964607625.1 uncultured Sphingopyxis sp.
GGCGACATGGGCAAATTGCCCGACAGCCTGCCCTTCTTTCACCTGCCGGACGTGCCGCTGACGTGGGACACGCTGCGCATCGTCGCGCCCTTTTCGCTGGCGATGGCGGCGGTCGGGCTGCTCGAAAGCCTGCTCACGGCATCGATCGTCGACGACATGACCGAGACGCGCAGCGACAAGCGCCGCGAGACCTGGGGCCAGGGGGTCGCCAATTTCGTCACCGGCTTCATCGGCGGCATGGGCGGCTGCGCGATGATCGGCCAGTCGGTGATCAACATCAAATCGGGCGGGCGGCGCCGGCTGTCGACCTTCGTCGCCGGCGTGATGCTGCTCGTGCTGATCGTCGCGCTGGGGCGCTGGGTCGCACAGATTCCGATGCCCGCGCTGGTCGCGGTGATGATCTTCGTGTCGATCTCGACCTTCCGCTGGAAAAGCTTTGCCGAAACGCTGCACCATCCCTGGCCGTCGAACGTCGTGATGATCGCGACCGTCGCGATGGTCGTCGCGACCCACGACCTGTCGATCGGCGTGCTGACGGGCGTCCTGCTCTCGGGCATTTTCTTCGCGTGGAAGGTTCGCGAGCTGCTGACGATCGACAGCGACGTCGAGGGCGCCACCCGTCGCTATCACATCGAAGGACAGATATTCTTCGCCTCGGTCGACAGGCTCTACGAGGCGATGGAGTTCAACGAAGCCGGCGTCGAGACGGTGGTGATCGACGTTCACGACGCGCATTTCTGGGATATTTCGGCGACCGGGATGCTCGACAAGATCGTCCTGCGGCTGCGCGGCGAGGGCAAGACGGTCGAGCTGATCGGCCTGAACGAGGCGAGCGCCACGCTGGTCGACAAATATGGCGAGCATCAAAAGCCCTTCGCCAGCCTCGGCATGGTCGGCCATTGATCGGCGGCGGGTATGCGCATATGTAATGCGCAAGGAGAATGGCGATGACCCGTCCGGCGCGTTTCGAAGGACCCAAGAAGGCGACCAATGTTTCGTTGAATGCGGAGCTGGTCGAGGAAGCCAGAAAGCTCGGCATCAATGTCAGCGAGGCATGTCAGTCAGGCCTTGCGGCGCAGGTCAAAGCGGCTCGCGATGCCGCGTGGAAACAAGAAAATCGCGCAGCGATTGAAAGCTGGAACGACTATATCCGAAAGAATGGCATGCCCTATGACACATATCGGCAGTTCTGATGGCGCGATACGACGTCTATCCCGGCTCGCGCGGGCTGGGCTATCTTCTCGATTGCCAAAGTGATCTGCTCGATGATCTGGTCACGCGGGTGGTCGTCCCCCTCATGCCGATTGCCGGCTTCGAGCCGGTGCCGCGGCTCAATCCGGTCTTTGCGGTAAATGACGAGGCAATGGTGATGGCGACCCAATTGATCTTTGCGATACCGCGCGAGCGGCTCCGGCGGCCTGTGGCCAATCTGGATGCCGAACATTTCACCATTGTCGGCGCGCTCGACGTTCTTCTGACGGGATATTGAGGCGATGACGGCGAAACGCATCCTGCTGATCATCGGCGGCGGCATCGCGGCCTACAAGAGCATCGAGCTCGTCCGGCTCCTGCGCAAATCGGGGCATGTCGTGCGCTGCGTGCTGACGCGCGCGGGCGAACAGTTCGTGACGCCGCTGACCCTCGCGGCCTTGAGCGAGAACAAGGTGTATACCAGCCTGTTCGACCTGAAGGACGAGGTCGAGATGGGGCATATCCAGCTGAGCCGCGAGGCCGACCTGGTCGTCGTCGTGCCCGCGACCGCCGACCTGATGGCAAAGATGGCGGCGGGCATCGCCGACGATCTGGCGACCACCCTGCTGCTGGCGACCGACAAGCCGGTGCTCGCCGCCCCCGCGATGAATGTCCGCATGTGGCTGCACCCCGCGACGCAGCGCAATGTCGCGACGCTGCGCGGCGACGGGGTGACGGTGAT
>CAZSMB010000300.1:0-1932 GCA_964607625.1 uncultured Sphingopyxis sp.
CCATATTATAGCAATGCCAGCTGAAGATCGCGGCGGCGCCGCGGTGCGGGCGCCAGCCTTCGGCGAGCTCGCGAACCCGCTTCTCGTTCGGCCGCGCCTCCAGCCGCAGGATGCGGCCGACCGCCTCTTGCACCGCGAGGTCGCCCGCCGGCCAGATGTCGGGCCGGCCTTCGGCGAAAAGCAGATAGATTTCGGCCGACCAGCGCCCGATCCCCTTCACCTTGGTCAGCAACGCGATCGCGTCTTCATCGTCGGCGGGAAGGGCGGCGACGTCGAGCTCGCCGTCGAGGATGAGCTGGGCAAGGCTTTTCGCATAGCTCTGCTTCTGGGCCGAGAGGCCGCACGCCCGCAGCGCGTCGAAGTCGGCGGCCGCCATCACTTCGGCGGGGCAGCCGGTGCCGAATGCCGCTTCGAGCTTGTTCCAGATCGATGTGGCCGCCGCGACACTGACCTGCTGGCCGACGATGGTGCGCAGCAAGGTCGTATAACCCGGCTCCCGGATGCGCGGTTCGGGATAGCCCGCATGTCCGAGCGCGCGTGCGAAATCGGGCTCGACCCGCGCGAGCGCGTCGATTCCGGCGTTCAGCTGCTCTTGGCTCAGGCCCATATCATATTCCCCTTTTGTTCCACAGCGTATTCCTTAGCAACGCTTGATTTGGCGCGCAACGCGCGACATAGCGCCTCTCGAATCAAACGATATTGGGGACGAGCATGGCCAAGCTGATTGTTGTGACGCGCGACGGGACCGAACATGAGATCGAGGGCGATACCAGCCTGACCGTGATGGAAAATATCCGCGACGCGGGCTTCGACGAACTGCTCGCGCTGTGCGGTGGATGCTGTTCGTGCGCGACGTGCCACGTCCATGTCGAAGCCGGCGACACGAACGCGATTCCGGCGATGAGCGAGGACGAGAACGACCTGCTCGATTCGACGAGCGACCGCGACGACACGTCGCGCCTGTCGTGCCAGATCCCGTTCAGCGACGCGCTCGACGGCCTGAAGGTGCGGATCGCCGAAGAGGATTGATGTCGCTCAGGCTGCGGACGTCGCCACTGCGTAAAGAGCGACGGCCGCTGCATTCGAGATATTCAGGCTTTCCATGCGCGGCGAAATTGGCAGCCGCGCCAGAACGTCGCAATGCTCCATGACATTGTGACGCATCCCTTCGCCTTCCGACCCGAGCACCAGGGCAACCTTGCTGCCGTCGAGCGTCTGGCCCAGTGTCGTTTCGGTGTCGCCGGTGAGCCCGATGCGCCAATATTGCGCTTCGGCAATCTCTTCCAGCGCCCGCGAGAGATTGACGACGCGCACCCACGGTACGCTTTCGAGCGCCCCGGAGGCCGAGCGGGCGATCACGCCGCTCTCCGGCGGGCTGTGCCGGTCCTGGGTCACGATCGCCGCGGCATCGAACGCGGCGGCAGAGCGCAGCACGGCGCCGATATTGTGCGGGTCGGTCACCTGGTCGAGTATGATGAGCGGGCGCGTGCTGCCGGCGTCGACCTCTTCCTGCAGCACGTCGCCGAGGAACAGCCCGTCGAGCGGGTCGACCTCTATGACGAGACCCTGATGCGGGGCATCGCGCGCGACGAGCCGCGCGAGGTCGGCGACATCGGCGTAGGAGATCGGAACGACGGGCGGCAGATCGAGCTGCCCCAGGGCTTCGCGCGTGCCCCAGATTCGCTTCACGCGGCGCTCGGGATTGGCGAGCGCCGCCAGGACCGCGTGGCGGCCCCAGAAACGGATGCCCTGGCCGCGATTATTGCCGCCTTGCGGGCGGCGATGACGGGAAAATTGCCTCATGGCCGCGCCTTTCCCACGACTGCCATTGACAGGCAAGCCTCGTTTCGCCATTGGGCCACTTCCCAACGCGGACCCCATGGACAGGTGGCCGAGTGGTTAAAGGCAGCAGACTGTAAATCTGCCCGGGTT
>CAZSMB010000301.1:0-1920 GCA_964607625.1 uncultured Sphingopyxis sp.
AGCAGGGTGACGCTGATCGCCGAACCATCGCGGGCGCCGATGAGCAGGCGCAGCATCGCCTCGAAGTCGTGGATGAACTGGTTCACCGCGGCGTGGAAGCCGTCGTCGTTCTGATAGAGGCGCAGGATTTCCTTCGCCTCGCTGTTTTCGACCAGCTTGACGGCGCGGCGCGCAAAGACGCCGCGATCGCCCTTCAGATACGCATCCCAGGCGGTGTCGCTGACTTCGCTGGACAGGATTTTGGTGACATCGATCGCAGTCGATTTGAGGGCTTCGGTCAGCAGGCCGACCTGCTTGGCAAGCGAATCGCGATCCGACGCGGCGATCGCCTGTTCCGCTTCGACGGCACGCTGTTCGACGCTCGCGCTGGTATCCATGATCGTGATGAGCTGGCGCATCAGTCGGTCGGCGGCACCGTTTGCCGCCTCGACCGCGCGTTGCGATGCGTTTTCGATCGCCGCGAGCTGGGTCATCACCTCGGTCTTGAACGCCGCGTCGACGGCTTCGCCGGCGGTCGCCTCCATCGCCTCGCGCGCACCCGCGACGAGGGTGTCGAGCGTCCTGCGCGCGTCGGCGGCAGCGGCCTCGGCGGTCGAGCGCACCTCGTCGAGGGTCGCGGCCATCCGCGCGCCGCCCTGTTCGGCGAAGCTGTCCGCACCGCTGTGCAGCTTGGCGAGCGCGGCGTCGGCTTCGCCGAGCGCAGCGTTGATCCGGTCGACCAGCGCCTGCTGCCGCTCGCCGTGAGCGGCCATCTGCTCCTCATTGGCGTGGAGCGTCGATTTCACGGCGTTGACGTGCGACAGGGTCGACTGCGCGACAAGCTCGGACGCTTCGAGCATCGGCTTCATCTGCGAAAGCGCGGTCTGAGTCGTCTTGCCATGCGCCACCATGCGATCGAGCGCATGGGGCAGGGTCTCGTCGAGTTCGCGAGTCACCGCATCGAGCGCGAGCAACAGCGATTCGGCATGGCCAATCAACTGGTGCGCAGCGCCGTTGCCCTTTGTCACCTCGTCCATGAATGCCGCAAGCTGCGCCTTGGTGTCGCCGATCGCTCGGCCGATGACGCCGGTGCTTGCCGACACGCTGATGTCGAGAAGCTCCAGCTGTTCGCGCACACGTCCGCCATCTTTGCCAATGCGGGTCGTCAGCGCGGCGCTGGCTTCGCTGTGACGGGCGATGTCCGCACCGATCGCGTCCCCGGCATCGCGCGCCGCCGCGAGGCGCGCGTCGAGCTCGGCGGTCGCGGCCTCCACGCCCTCGCGAAATGCCTGCCACCCTGCCGCGCTGCGTTCGGACAGTGCTTCCACCGTTGCGGAGAGATCGTCGCGTATGGTCGCCGCGGAACCCGTGATCTGCGCCAGTGCCTTGCCGTGCGCCCCGGCGACTTGGGCCGACGCCGCCAGCAATTCGTTTTCGGCATCCTTGCTCTGCGCGCGCAGACCTCCGATAGCCTCGTCGAGTGCCGCCGCCGAATCCTGACCCACCTGTGCGGCCTTCGCCGCCTCTTCGGCAAGCGCGGCCAGCCGCGCTTCGAGGTTGGCGCCCTGCTGGTGCGCCACAAGGCCCGCCTCGCGGAAATTGACCGCGAGCCGCTGTGCGACGTCGTCGATCCGCGGCAGGCCGGCGAGCAAGCCGTCCATGCGCTGCATCGCCACGTCGCCTGAGCGGGCGAGCTGGTCGTGCGCGTTCGCGATCACCGAGGCATTGCTGGCCAGCTTGTCGCTGCTTTCGTGCAGCCGCGCCACGGTGTCGAGCCCGAGTTGCTGCACCGTGCCGGCATGGTCAGACAATTGCCTCTGCGCATCGGCCAGATGCGCCGCAAGACCGCGGATCGAATCGTTGAGCGCCGCATTCTCGGCCCGGAGCGCCGCCGCGACCCGGGCGAAGCGCGCCTGCTCCGACCGGCTCGAGCGCAGCCAC
>CAZSMB010000302.1:0-1918 GCA_964607625.1 uncultured Sphingopyxis sp.
GCGAGCGCCAGCAGGGGCGCCGCGCGGGTAACATGGCTTTTCATCTTGGATCCTTCGCTTGGAATACAGGTGCGGCGCGGCGCGCGCGGGATTGCGCGGCCGGCCGGTCAGGCTGGATTCAAGCGAAGGCAGGGGGTCCGGTACTCGGCGGCAGCGGCGAGGCGGCGCCGGGCGCAAACCCGAACAGCGGCGTCGGCACCGGCGCCGGCGCGACGAGCGCGATCGTTTCGGGCAGGACGGGCGTCGCAGGAAGGATCGGCGCGACGGCCAGCGCGCCCCACGGGCAATGCTGGTTTTTCGACGCCTCGTGGTCGCCGCTCTTTTCGAGCGGGATCGTCAGGGTCGCGCCGGGGTTCGACGGGTCCGAACAGACGCGGACGGTAATCGATCCGCCGCTATCGGTTTCGATCATCCAGCCGGGCGCGACGAACGTGCGCGCGGCGAGCGCCAGCAGCACGGGAAGCAGCAGCAGGATGCCGGGACGGCGCAAGGCGGCGAGGATGCCCACCCGAGCGCCCTTATGCCGCAGGCGACCGCCTGACAAGCGGGCAAATCGTCCTATTCCGCCGACGCCTCGTCGGTCTTCTTGCCCGTTCGCGTCCAGGGATAGAGGAACTGGCCGGCATAATGTTTCGGGACATCTTCGGGGATGCCGTAATTTTCGGGCCAGCGATCCTTCGGCAGGTGGAAAGTCCCGAACAGCTTGTCGAGGAAGGGGAAATGGATCGCGAAATTGACGTCGAACGCCTCGCGTTCGAGCCCGTGGTGCCAATGGTGGAAGCGCGGCGTCGCGAGCCAGTGGCCGAGCCGGTTGAAATCGCCCCCGACATTGGCGTGGAGCAGCGACGACCAGACATAGACGAAGCCGATATAGGCCTGCATCACCGACGGGCTGAACCCCAGCGTGAACAGCGGCAGCGAGGTGATCGAGCGCAGGAGGATGATCTCGACGAAGTGCATCCGCGACCCCGCGAGCCAGTCCATCGATTTCGCGCTGTGGTGGATCGCGTGGAATCCCCACAGGAAGGGGAAGCGGTGGAAGCTGCGGTGGAACCAATATTGCACGACGTCCGACGCGATAAGGACGATGACGAACTGCACCGCCCACGGCAGCGACGCGACTCCGGCGCGGAACGCCGCCCAGCCACTCGTATGGTCGTTGACGAACGCCTGCGGCGCGAGCGCGAGGAAGCCCAGTATCTGCACGAACATCGTGCTGACGAGATAGTAGAACAGATCCTCGCGCCATTCGGTGCGAAAGAGCCGCTGTGCGCGGCGGTGCGGAAAGGCGCGTTCGAGGGGCGCGAACATGAAGCCGGTGACCAGCAGGTTGACGACGAAGAAATCGAGCCCGAAGAAAATCCCCCAGTCGCGCGTCTCGGCGGGCTGGACGTTCGCCCCGCCCATCAGCGCGGCGGCGAGCCCGATCATCAGCGCGGTGGCGCCCAGCACCTTGCGCGGACGCAGCAGCAGGCTGAGCAGCGACAGGCCGTAGCTGACGAGCAGGACAAGGTGCACCGCGCCGCGAAAGCCGGTCCAGCCCTTGACCACTTCCAGCTCGGGCGTCGCGAACCAGTCGGGAAAGCGCAGCGCGACGACCATGAAGAAACCGCTGATCGCGAATAGCAGCGCGAAAAAGCCCGACAGCCAGCCGCTCCCGAACCGCCGCACCTCGGTGTGCGATTCAAGATCGCGCATCAGATTTTGCAGATAGTCACGCTTGGCCATGAAAACTCCCTCGACGGCCGCTCCCAAATCCTCCCCGCTCGCGGGGAGGGGGACCGCCGGCACAGCCGGTGGTGGAGGGGGCTATCGTCCTGAAACCGAGGCTTGAGGACGATAGCCCCCTCCGTCAAGCCTTCGGCTTGCCACCTCCCCGCGAGCGGGGAGGATTTGCTATCCCGCCGCCTCGACGATC
>CAZSMB010000303.1:0-1884 GCA_964607625.1 uncultured Sphingopyxis sp.
CGCCCTTCTGGCGACCGAACTTCTTGCCGGTGCGGGCAACGTCGCTGCGCTCGCGAGCGGCCCGCGCGGGAGCGCGGCGCTTTTCGAGCTGCCAGGCGACGACGCGGTGCAGGATGTCGGCACGCGGATCGACGCCGAAGACCGCATCATTGAGATCGATGTCGGCACCGGCCTTGCCGTCGATGGTCTGAACCTTGACCTTCATGATCAGGACTCCTGTGCGCCGTCGGTGGCCGCGGTGTCGACGACGGCGTCTTCGGCCGGCGTTTCGACCGGCGCGTCAGCCGGGGCTTCCTGGTTGCTGTTCGCCGCGCTCTTCAGGCCCGCCGGATAGGGGGCTTCGGGGTGGCGCGGCAGCTTGACCGCATCGCGGACCATCAGCCAGCCGCCCTTCGAGCCAGGGACCGAGCCCTTGACGAAGATGAGGCCGCGCTCGACGTCGGTGCGGACGATTTCGAGATTCTGCTGGGTGCGGTTGCGCGCGCCCATGTGGCCGGCCATCTTCTTGTTCTTGAAGACGCGGCCGGGATCCTGGCGGTTACCCGTCGAACCATGCGCACGGTGGCTGATCGACACGCCGTGGCTGGCGCGCATACCGCCGAAGCCCCAGCGCTTCATCGCACCGGCAAAACCCTTACCCTGGGTGACGCCCTGGATGTCGACCATCTGGCCGGCGACGAAATGGTCGGCCGACAGCTCGGCGCCGACGTCGAGGCCCGCATCGTCGGCGACGCGGAATTCCGCGACCTTCGCCTTCGGTTCGACCTCGGCCTTGCCATAAGCGCCCCGCTGCGGCTTGGCGACGTTCTTCGCCTTCGCCGAACCGGCACCCAGTGCGACCGCTACATAGCCATCGCGTTCCTTATCGCGCACGGAGACGACCTGGCAGCCTTCGAGGCTCAGGACGGTAACCGGCACGTGGCGGCCGTCGTCCTGAAACAGGCGGGTCATCCCCATTTTCTTCGCGATCACGCCAGTGCGCATGATCTTAACTCCTCAACAGAGGCCGGGCGGACCATTCCGCACGGCTTGCGGGAAGCGACGGGCCAAAACCCGGCAGCTACCCTCCCAGCCCGAAATTTCGATACATCGCCCCGTCCGGGCTGAGGTGCCGCCGTTCCCGAAGGAGCTGGCGGCGAGACGGGGGACGCGGCCCGGTCGTTCGTGCTTCCATTAGAAGCGACCGGCGGTATCCACCCTATCGTGAGCGCAGGCGGCGAACCGGCCTGCCGATAGAGACCCCGGATCGAAGGTCCGGGGCGGCGCTGACCTTTAGGCCAACTTGATCTCGACGTTCACGCCCGCAGCAAGGTCGAGCTTCATCAGCGCATCGACCGTCTGCGGGGTGGGCTGCACAATGTCGAGCAGCCGCTTGTGGGTGCGCACCTCGAACTGCTCGCGCGACTTCTTGTCGATGTGCGGGCCGCGGTTCACGGTGAACTTCTCGATACGCGTCGGCAGCGGGATGGGGCCGCGAATAAGCGCTCCGGTGCGACGCGCCGTGTCGGCGATGTCGGTGGTGGCCTGATCGAGCACGCGGTGATCAAAGGCCTTCAGGCGAATGCGAATATTCTGCGTTTCCATGACTGTTCCAGTCGAATCCCGTCTGACGATGCGAAAGAGCCGAAATGGCCTGCACCGGCCCCCGCTCGGGAAGCCGGATCGGCCATCAAAATCTTTAAGCTACGAGCCGCGCGAATCGGTTCCGAATCGCGCGGCTCGCGGCCCTATATTACTTTGTGATCGTCGCCACAACCCCTGCGCCGACCGTACGACCGCCTTCGCGGATCGCGAACCGCAGGCCCTGGTCCATGGCGATCGGGGCAATCAGCTTGACCGACAGCTGGACGTTGTCGCCCGGCATCACCATCTCGGTGCCCTCGG
>CAZSMB010000304.1:0-1855 GCA_964607625.1 uncultured Sphingopyxis sp.
CTCCAGTCGAGGTTCATCGGTTCACCCGTTGCAAACAATTATCACGTCTGATAACGATTATTGTCCCAAGGTCAATCGAACGGACGATATTTCGATGAACCAGATGCGCAAGCCGTCCGCCGCGCGGATGATCGATTTTGCCAGTCCAAAGGGCGAAGCGGCCCTGCTCGCGCCCGATTCGGTGCAATGGCGCGTGTTCAAGAATCCGGTCGCGATGGCGATCGGCGGGGTCGCGGCGGTGCTGCTGGAATTCGCCGACGCGCGCATCCGGTCGGGGGTGTGGGACCATTCGATCTACAAGGTCGATCCGATCGGCCGCTCGCAGCGCACGGGAATGGCGGCGATGGTCGGCGTCTACGGTCCCGCGAGCGCCGCGCGCCGGGTGATCGGGGGCGTCAACCGCATGCACGCCAGGGTGTCGGGCACCACGCCGAAGGGCGAGGCGTATCGCGCGCTCGACCCCGACCTGCTCAACTGGGTCTATGCGACCGCGCAATACGGGTTCCTGACCGCCTATCACCGCTTCGTCCGCCCCCTTTCGGCCGCCGACCAGGCGCGATACTGGCGCGAGGGGCAGCCGATCGCCGAGCTTTACGGTGTCACCCGGACACCGCAGTCCGAAGCCGACTTCGTGGTGATGATGGACGCGCTGCTGCCGCGGTTCGAGCCGCATCCGATCAATATCGAGTTCCTGGACATCATCCGGTCGGGCAAGGCCGCGCCGACCGTGCCGCGCGTCCTGCACAAGGCGCTCGCGCGCGCCGCGGTGTCGCTGTTGCCCCCGGTCGTGCGCGCGCGGCTCGAGCTGGGCGCCGACTATGATCTGACCCTGCGCGACCGGCTGATGGTGAAGGCGATGGCCCGCCTGGCGGATCGGGTGAAGGACCGCAACTCGCCCGCGTGGCAGGCGGCCGAGCGGCTCGGTCTGCCCGGCGATACGGCGTGGCGCCGCCGCCCGGCGCCCTGACCGTGCGATCCATCGCCGGCCACCGCGGCGTGCGGATCGCCGTCGACGTCGCGGGCGACGGCCCGCTGATCCTCTTCGTGCACGGCTTTCCCGAGCTGCGCGGGTCGTGGCACCGGCTGACGGCGGCGACCGCCGCCGCGGGCTATTCGACGTGCGCGATCGACGTGCGCGGCTATGGCGAGAGCGACCGGCCTGCGGCGATCGCCGATTATCGGATGGAGGCGATCGTCGGCGATCTCGTCGCGGTCGCCGACGCGCTTTCGCCCGGTGCGCCCGCCACGCTGGTCGGTCACGACTGGGGCGCGTCGATCGTGTGGAACGCGGCGATGGCGCGCCCCGACCGTTTCGGCGCCGTCGCGGCGCTCTCGATCCCCTGGCTCGGGCGCGCCGCCGCCCCCTTCGACGCGATCTTCAAGCGTCGCTTCACCGATCGCGGCCGCTTTTTCTATCAGGCCTATTTCCAGGAGCCCGGGCGCGCCGAAGCCGAGCTGGAGGCCGATCCCGCGCGCTTCCTGCACGCCTTTTACCATTGCATCTCGGGCGATGCCGCGCCCGGCGACTGGCCGCACGACAAGCCGCACGACTCCGCACTGATGGACGGGCTGCGCTATCCCGACGCGCTGCCGGCTTGGATCGATCGCGAATATTTCGCCCACGCCGCGGCAACCTTTGCCCGCACCGGCTTCGCGGGCGCGCTCAATCGCTATCGCAATCATGGCCGCGATCACGACTGGGCGGGCGCGTTCGATCCCGTGATCGGCATCCCCGCGCTGTTCGTCGGCGGTACGCGCGATCCGGCGCTGCTGCTTGGCACCGCCGACCCTCTCCCGGTCATGCGGGCGCACGTCCCCGACCTCGACGCGCATATGCTCGAAGGTTGCGGCCACT
>CAZSMB010000305.1:0-1831 GCA_964607625.1 uncultured Sphingopyxis sp.
GTGCCCTGGCTGCGCCCGACGCCGCGGAAATTGAAACGCAGGGTTGCAAAGCCGCGCGCCACGAAGCTCTTGTACATCGCCTGGGTGATGCGGTCGTTCATCGTGCCGCCGCCTTGCGGGTGCGGATGCAGGATCAGCGCAACCGGCGCGCGCGGGCGCGGCGGGGGCGAAAAGCGGCCTTCGATGCGACCCTCGGGGCCGGGAAAAATGACGTCGGGCATGCGAGCACCTTCATATCTTGGCTGGCCCCCCGAGTCGCCGGATCGGCGGGGTGGCAGAGCGAAAGCGGCGCCTATATAGAAATTGGGTATCAAGTTGCAACTTTTGCGAATGGTTCGCAATAAACGGTTGCGTCCATCCCGATGATAGACGGCGGCGCTCGACAGGAAAGGGATTAACAGGCAGATGCGCCCGATGATCTACCTCGACTATCAGGCCACGACCCCGCTCGCTCCCGAAGCGCGCGAGGCGATGCTGCGCTGGCTTGGCAAGGAAGGCGACAGCTTTGCGAACCCGTCGAGCACGCACAAGGCGGGTCGCGCCGCCGCCGCCGCGGTCGAGGTCGCGCGCGATCAGGTCGCGGCGCTGCTGCCGAAGGGCGGGCGAGTCTTTTTCACATCAGGTGCGACCGAGGCCCTCAACTGGGCGCTTTTTCGCGGAGCGCAGAGCCGGCCGGGCGGCGTCGCGGGGCTCAGCATCGAACATGCGGCCTCGCTCCAGTGCCTCGAACGGCTGAACGCGACGATCTTGCCCGTCGACGGCGCGGGACTCGCGCTGCCGCCCGATGCGGCGTTGCTGCCCGAGGGCGGGGTCGTCGCGACGATGCTCGTCAACAACGAGGTCGGGACGATCCAGCCCGTCGCCGATTTCGTCGCCGCCGCGCATGCGAAGGGCAGCCTGCTGCTCTGTGATGCGGTGCAGGGCTTCGGCCGCGTGCCGATCCCCGAAGGCCCCGACCTGATCGCCATATCGGCGCACAAGATCCACGGGCCGAAGGGCATCGGCGCGCTGTGGGTGAAGGATGGCGTCGATCTGGAACCGCTGATGTTCGGCGGCGCACAGGAACAGGGGATGCGCTCGGGCACCGTCTCGCCCGCGCTGTGCGCCGGTTTCGGCGCCGCTGCGGCGCTCGCGGCCGAGCGGATGGATACGGACGCAAGCCATGTCGAGCGCCTCTGGTCAATTGCGACGGACATGCTGCCCGAATGGACGCTCAACGGCGCGGCGGATACGCGCTATCACGGCAATCTCAACGTCCGGCGCGAAGGCGTCAACGGGCTGCGGCTGATGTCCGATGCGCGCGATGTTGCCTTCTCGTTGGGCAGCGCATGTGGCAGCGGGTCGGGCAAGGTCAGCCATGTGCTGCGCGCGATGGGCATGAGCGAAGCCGACGCGCGCGCCTCGATCCGGCTCGGCTGGGGACGCTATACCAGCGAATGGGAGTTGCGCGACGGGCTGAACGCGATCAAGGATGCCGCGCGGCTGCAAGGGGTCGATTGATGCGCGTTACCTTCATCCACGCCGACGGCAAGGGCCGCACCGACGCCGAGGCAAACCCCGGCGACATCCTGCTCGACGTTGCGCAGGCGCATCTGATGCCGCTCGAAGGCACGTGCGAGGGCCAGATGGCCTGCTCGACCTGCCATGTGATCGTCGAGAAAGCCGATTTCGGCCGCCTGCCGCCCGCGAGCGAGGAGGAAGAGGACATGCTCGACCTCGCCGCCGGCGTCCGGCGCACCAGCCGCCTGTCGTGCCAGATCGTACTGACCGACGCGATGGACGGGCTGACGGTGCATATTCCCGCCGAGAGCCGGAACATGCAGGGGTAGGG
>CAZSMB010000306.1:0-1782 GCA_964607625.1 uncultured Sphingopyxis sp.
CATCGAATCGCTGACCGAGGCCGAGGCCGCGAACGAGCTGATGCGGCTCGCGAAGGCGATCGCGCACCACAACAAACTCTATCATGCCGAGGACAGCCCGGAGATTTCCGACGCCGACTATGATGCGCTCGTCCGCCGCAACAATGCGATCGAGACGGCCTTCCCGCATCTGATCCGGGCCGACAGCCCCAACCGGCTGGTCGGCGCCGCGGTCGAGGCGTCGCCGCTCGCCAAGGTTACGCACGCGGTGCGGATGATGAGCCTCGACAATGCGTTCGCTGCCGAGGATGTCGCCGAGTTCGTGGCACGCGTGCGCCGTTTCCTGGCGCTCGGCGAGGACGAGGCGGTTGCGCTGACCGCCGAGGACAAGATCGACGGCCTGTCCTGTTCGCTGCGCTATGAAAAGGGCGAGCTGGTCCAGGCGGCGACGCGCGGCGACGGCACGGTCGGGGAGGACGTTACCGCCAATGTGCGGACGATCGCCGATATTCCCGAGCGACTGAAGGGCGAGGTGCCCGACGTCTTCGAGATCCGCGGCGAAGTCTATATGGCCAAGGCCGATTTCGCCGCGCTCAATGCGCGCCTCCTTGCCGAGGCCGAGGACGCCGAAAAGGCGCGCCAGTTCGCCAATCCGCGCAACGCCGCGGCGGGTTCGCTGCGCCAGAAGGACGCGAGCGTCACCGCGGCGCGCCCGCTGCGCTTCCTCGCGCACGGCTGGGGCGAGGTCAGCGATCTGCCCGAGGCGACGCAGTTCGCGATGATGCAGCGCATCGAAGGCTGGGGCGTGCCGGTGTCGCCGCTACTGAAGCGGTTCGACGGCGCCGCCGGCGTGCTCGACCATTATCGCACGATCGAGGCCGGGCGCGCCGACATGCCTTACGACATCGACGGCGTCGTCTATAAGGTCGACCGGCTCGACTGGCAGCAGCGGCTCGGCTTCGTCGCCAAGTCGCCGCGCTGGGCGATCGCGCATAAATTCCCCGCCGAACGCGCACAGACGACGCTCGAAGCCATCGACATTCAGGTCGGGCGCACCGGCAAGCTGACCCCGGTCGGGCGACTGACCCCAGTCACCGTCGGCGGGGTCGTCGTTTCGAACGTCACGCTGCACAATCGCGACGAGATCGAGCGGCTCGGCGTACGGCCGGGCGACCGCATCGTCGTCCAGCGTGCGGGCGACGTGATCCCGCAGGTGGTCGACAATCTGACCCGCGATGAAAAGCGGGCGCCCTATGTCTTCCCCGACCATTGCCCGGTGTGCGGCAGCGAGGCGGTGGCCGAGGAGGGTGAGGTCGACGTGCGCTGCACCGGCGGCCTTATCTGCGCGGCACAGAAATTCGAACGGCTGCGGCATTTCGTCAGCCGCGGCGCGCTCGATATCGAGGGGCTGGGCGAAAAGAGCATCGAGGAATTTCTGGCGCTCGGCTGGCTCGACAAGGGACCGGCGGACATTTTCCGCCTCAAGGCGCACCGCGAGGCGCTGCTGGGGCGCGAGGGCTGGAAGGAGAAGTCGGTCGACAATCTGCTCGCCGCGATCGAGGCGAAACGCGAACCCGACGCCGCGCGGCTGCTCTTCGGGCTCGGTATCCGCCATATCGGCGCCGTGACCGCGCGCGATCTGCTCAAGGGACTTGGCGACATCCGGCGGCTTCCCGGCAAGGCGGCGGAACTCCGCACGTGGGTCGAGGCCAATCCGCGCGAGGAGGGCGAATCCGACGGCAAATATGCGAGCCGCAAGCTCGACGCGATCAAGGCGATCCTCGAGGTGCGCGCCGACGGCAT
>CAZSMB010000307.1:0-1773 GCA_964607625.1 uncultured Sphingopyxis sp.
AGTTGACCATGATCGTTTCATAGCCCGCATCCTCGAGCGCGAAGCAGGCGTGGCAACAGCAATAGTCGAATTCGATCCCCTGCCCGATCCGGTTCGGCCCGCCGCCCAGGATCACGACCTTCTTGCGGTCGCTCGGGTTCGCCTCATTCTCGGCCTCGCCAAAGCTCGGCGCTTCATAAGTCGAATAGAGATAGGGGGTCTGCGCCTGGAATTCGGCGGCGCAGGTGTCGATCGTCTTGTAGACGGGGCGCACGCCCAGCTTGTGACGCAGAGCGCGCACCTCGGCCTCGGTGACGCCGCCAGTCATCGCCTTGACCGTTTCGTGGATCAGCCCGGTGCCGTGCGCGACGCCGCGCGCGCCGCCACGCAGATGCACCGACTGGAGCGCCAGATAGGCGAGGCGCTTGTCCGAAAAGCCCATCGCCTTCAGTTTGCGCAGCCCCGCCGCGTCGCGCGGCAGGCCGTCCTTCATCACCGCATTTTCGGCGGCGACGATCTCGGCGATGCGCTCGAGGAACCACATGTCATAGCCCGCGATGCGGTTGATCTCTTCGAGCGGCAGCCCTTCGCGGATCGCCTGCGCGGCGTTGAGCAGCCGGTCGGGGGTGCGCCGCGCGAGTTCGCTCTTCAGCTGCTCGGGGCTCGCGCCGACGAGGCGGTCGACGAAGTTGAAGCCCGACAGCCCCGTCTCCAGCCCGCGCAGCGCCTTTTGCAGCGATTCATGGATCGTCCGCCCGATCGCCATCACCTCGCCCACCGACTTCATCGCGGTCGAGAGCAGGGGTTCGGACCCCTTGAACTTTTCGAAGGCAAAGCGCGGGATCTTGGTGACGACATAATCGATCGTCGGCTCGAACGAGGCCGGGGTCACGCCGGTGATGTCGTTCATGATCTCGTCGAGCGTGTAGCCGACCGCCAGCTTCGCCGCGACCTTGGCGATCGGGAAGCCCGTCGCTTTCGACGCGAGCGCCGACGAGCGCGACACGCGCGGGTTCATCTCGATCACGATCAGGCGGCCGTCCTTCGGATTGACCGCGAACTGCACGTTCGACCCGCCCGTCTCGACCCCGATCTCGCGCAGCACCGCGATGCTCGCGTTGCGCATGATCTGATATTCCTTGTCGGTCAGCGTCAGCGCCGGCGCGACGGTGATGCTGTCGCCGGTATGCACGCCCATCGGATCGACATTTTCGATCGAGCAGATGATGATGCAATTGTCCTTGCGGTCGCGCACCACCTCCATCTCGAACTCCTTCCAGCCGAGGAGCGATTCCTCGATCAGGACTTCGGTGGTGGGCGAGGCGATCAGGCCGCCGCGGACGATATGCTCGAACTCCTCGCGGTTATACGCGATGCCGCCGCCGGTGCCGCCGAGCGTGAAGGACGGGCGGATGATCGAGGGCAGCCCGGTGCGTTCGAGCACCGCAAACGCCTCGTCGAGCGTGTGCGCGACGCCGCTGCGCGCGCTTTCCAGCCCGATCTTGTCCATCGCGTCGCGGAATTTCTGCCGGTCCTCGGCCTTGTCGATCGCCTCGGCATCGGCGCCGATCATCTCGACGCCATATTTTTCAAGCGTGCCGTCCTGCGCGAGCGCGAGCGCGGTGTTGAGCGCGGTCTGCCCGCCCATCGTCGGCAGCACCGCGTCGGGCCGCTCCTTTTCGATGATCTTCGCGACGATCTCGGGCGTGATCGGCTCGACATAGGTCGCGTCGGCCAGGTCGGGATCGGTCATGATCGTCGCCGGGTTGGAGTTGACGAGGACGATGCGATAGC
>CAZSMB010000308.1:0-1771 GCA_964607625.1 uncultured Sphingopyxis sp.
CCCGCGTTGACGAACATCAGCGTCGGGTCGTTGTGCGGCACCAGCGGCGCCGACGGTTCGATATGATGCCCTTCCCCCGCGAAATAATCGAGGAAGGAGCGGCGAATGTCGTTGGTCGATGTCATGCGCGCGAATTAAGGGCTTTGCCCCCTTCCGACAAGCGGGAAAGGCCCCTCAGGGTTATTGGTGCATGCGATCAGAAGGCGGTGGCGATGCCCTTTCCAAGATAACAGGGCAATTGGTGCAACACATCGGCCTTCGGCACCCCATCCTCCATCATGCTGGACGGCACTTCGGACGTGTCGGTTCGCACGACCGTAAAGGGCGCAGCCAGCGTTGCCCGATGGACCACGACATAGCCGCAATCCATCGTTCCGTCCGGCCGATCGCCCCGGAAATCAAAGGCTGCATAGATCCCTGGCGGCTGGCCCGCTGGATCGAGATACCATGTCAGGCGCAGGATTCGGATCGTACCGTCGGCCCACAGGCCATCGCGCTTGCGCAGGTCGGCTTCCCAATCGAGGCGTGGGCTCGATATCTGCAGCGACGGACGCAGCATTGCATAAGCAGCCCCATAGTCGCGCCGGGAGAGCGCGAGCGTGTAGGTGGCAAAGCGGTCGATAGCCGCTTCCTCGTCGGAGGCTGCGGGTTTGAAGTCTCCGCCTGCGGGAGCAACGACCTCACGCTCGACTTCGGGAGCAAGCGCCGGCGGAGCGGCGGCGGCGCGCGTCCCCACGGCCAATGCGCACGCAACGAACAGGACGCAGCCGCGATACCGACCCTCAATAGCCATAATAGGCCCCGCCCTTTTCCCGGGCACGCTGCCAGGCGGGACGCGCGTGGCACATCGTCACGAACGCAGCGAGCTTGGGATAGCGGGGCGCCATGCCCTGCATCACCGCAATCTCGGCCGGAAAGCTGAGCATGATATCCGCGGCCGACAACTCGTCGCCGATGAAATGGCCATCGGGACCGAGCCTGGCCTCCATATAGGCGAAATGCGAATCGAGCTGCTGTGCGATCCGCGCCTCCAGCGGCTCGGCCGCGGCGCCGAGCCGCGCGGTATAAAGGCGCAGCAGGATCGGCGTCATCGCCGAGCCTTCGGCGAAATGCAGCCATTCGAGATGACGGACATGATCATCGGTGCCGCGGGCGGGAACGAGATGCCCGCCGCCGTGGCGCTCGCACAGATATTCGACGATCGCACCCGATTCGATGATCGCGCGGCCCTCGTCTTCGAGCACGGGCGACTTGCCGAGCGGATGAACCGCGAGCAGTTCGGGCGGTGCGAGGTTCGTGGTCGCGTCGCGTTCGTAATATTTTATCTCGTACGCCGCGCCGATTTCCTCGAGCAGCCACAGGATACGTTGCGAACGACTGTTGTTGAGATGGTGGACGATCAGGGTCATGGCGCTCTCCTTCGCAGCGGCCCCGGTGTCGGGCGATCTGGCGATATCGCCGGAGTAGCCGACGCGATGCACCGACGCCAATGAAGTTTGGGCGCCACTTCCGAAGAAGGGCGCCCACTGGGTCGACAGCGGCGATCAACGGCGGGCGGGCCGGCCTGCGAGAGGGGGGCAGGCGCAAGGAGCGGAATCGCGCGGGCTCAACATCGCCCGCCGGATTCCATGGCCCGCCGCCGTCGGCCGGCCGGTCGGGAGGGGCATGACCGGCCGGAAGGCGTCAGGGTCGATCAAAGATCGTCATCGTCGTCCGCATCGGGGCCGGTCATCATCTCTTCGGCAACCGCTTCGGTACGTCCGCGGATCGC
>CAZSMB010000309.1:0-1771 GCA_964607625.1 uncultured Sphingopyxis sp.
CGTCACCTCGACCGCACCGCTGCCGATCATCTCGAACACCCGCGCCGCGCCCGCCGCGCGCTCGCCGGGACCCCGATAATAGTCGAACAGCGTCGGGCGCGTCACGAACTGCGATCCGTGCTGCGCGAGGATGCCCAGATTGACGCCGGTCACCGGGCCGCCCGCATTGCCATAGCTGACGATCAGCCCGCGCCGCGCGGTGGCTTTCAGCGAGACGTCCCATGTCGTCATGCCGATGCCGTCGAAGGTCACCGGCACGCCCTGGCCGTCGGTGATTTCGCGCACATGCGCCGCGACATCCTCCTTCTTGTAGCGGATGACATGATCGACACCGGCTTCGCGCGCCGCATGGGCCTTTTCCTCGGTACTCACCGTGCCGATGACCGTCGCGCCGATCGCTTTCAGCCACTGGACCAGGATCAGTCCGACCCCGCCCGCGGCGGCGTGGACGAGCACCGGCCAGCCCGCCTCGACCTTCGCGCAGCGTTCGACGAGCGCCTCGACCGTACAGCCCTTGAGCAGCGCCGCGGCGGCGGTTTCGTCCTCGATGTCGGCGGGCAGCTTGAACAGCGACGACGCGTTGACGAAGCGCGCGCTCGCATAGGCGCTGCGATCTGGACCGAAGGTCGCGACGCGGTCGCCGGGCTCGAGCCCGTGCACGCCGTCGCCGACCGCGAGAACCTCTCCAGCGGCTTCCATGCCCAGCCCGCTCGGCAGCTCGACCGGATAGGTGCCGTCGCGGTGATAGGTGTCGATATAGTTCAGCCCGACCGCGGTCTGCCGCACGAGCACCTGCCCGGGCTCGGGCGTGCCGAGCGCGACGTCGCGCCACTCGATGACCTCGGGACCGCCCTGCTTCTCGATATATGCCTGGATCGCCTGCATCTGCCGTCTCCTGCCGCCTTCAATCTGGAGGGTGGGGCGAGGCGGCGCAAGGGGACGCGTGCGCTATAAGCCCCTCCTCTTCAGAGGAGGGGTTTGGGGTGGTGGCGCGACAGCGCGCAAGACGTCGAGCACCACCCCGCTGCGACTAACGCGCAAAGCGCGTAAGTCTCGCTGCCCCTCCTCCGAAGAGGAGGGGGCTTTAGCGTTGCCCGCGCGATTTTCCCTTGGCATAGGGCTTCGCCTTGAAACCGCCGCCCGTCTTGCCCTGACCGTAAGGTTTGCGCGGGCCATCGCTGCGCGGTCCACCCTTGAACGGTCGCTTGTCGCGCCGCGGCGGATAGCTGCTGCCCTCGGGCGCCGGCGTGATCGTGACGCCGCTGTCGTCTTCGCCGCCGTCACGGCCGGCCGTGCGCTCGATCGCCTCGGCGAAGCGGTCGGCGATGGCGAGCGGGATGTTGAACAGCGTTTCGTTCGGTCCGATGCGGATCGCCCCGATCTCGTTTTTCGTTACGTGGCCGCGGCGGCAGAGCAAAGGCAGGATCCAGCGCGGGTCGGCATTCTGGCGCCGCCCGACGTCGAGCCGGAACCAGACGCTGTCGTCGAAGCCTTCGCGGCGCGGACCGCGGTCGGCGCGCTCGCTGCGTTCGCCGCGGGCCGGGGGCGCATTGTCGATCAATTCTTCGGGCGAGGGCATCGTCGCGCGGTGTGCGCGAACAAGGCTGGCGGCGATATCTTCGGCGCTGCGCTCGGCGAGCAGCCGCTGCGCGAGTTCGATGTCGTCGGCCTCGTGCTCGACGGGGGCCAGCAGCGCCTCGATCAGCCGTTCCTGGTCGCGTGCGCGCACGTCGGCGGCGGTCGGTGCCTGCATCCACTGCGCCTCGATCCG
>CAZSMB010000310.1:0-1762 GCA_964607625.1 uncultured Sphingopyxis sp.
TGCCGATGGCCGAGGCGATCGCGCTCGCCTTCGTCGCGCCGCTGATGACGCTGTATATGGCCGCGCTGTTCCTGGGTGAGAAGATCGGGCCGCGCTCGGTCGCCGCCTCGCTGCTCGGGCTGCTCGGCGTTGTCGTGATCGTCGCGGGCAAGCTCGGCCGCGGCAGCTATGCACCCGAAGCATTGTGGGCGGTCGCAGCGGTGTTCCTTTCGGCGGTCTTCTATGCGGTCAACCTGATCCTCGCGCGGCGGCAGGCGAAGATGGCCGAGCCGCTCGAGATCGCCTTTTACCAGAACGCTTTCGTCGCCGCGATCCTCGCGCTCGGCGCGCCGTGGTTCCTCGTGGTTCCCGACACCGTCCACGCGCCGCACATCGCGGGCGCCGCCGCGCTCGCGACCCTTTCGCTGCTGCTCCTGAGCTGGGCCTATGCGCGCGCCGAGGCGCAGATCCTCGCGACCACCGAATATACCGGCTTTCTGTGGGCGATGATGTTCGGCTGGTATTTCTATGCCGAGCCGGTGACGCTGCCGACGATCGCCGGCGCGCTGCTGATCGTCGCAGCCTGCCTGATCGTCGCCAGAAAAACGCCGCAGCTCGACCCGATCGAACCGGCGGCGGCCTGATATCGGTTCACGCGGAGACGCGGAGGCGCGGAGAAGTCGGGTCTGCCGCTAAGCGGCTTTTTCCATCAAACCTCGCGTGAATCGCAACAATTCTGGAAAATGGGGCCTGTCGGCCCAAGCCAATATCTCCGCGCCTCCGCGTCTACGCGTGAAAAAAAATCACACCGCCGCGCGCGCCAGCCGGTCGTTGATTGCCGCCCCCAGCCCCTCGGCGGGGATCGCCGCCACCGCGATCCGGGGCTTCGCGCTCGCCGCGCCGGCATGCAGCGCGTCGAACAGATGCGCCGCCGCCTCGGTCAGATCGCCCGCCGCGCTGAGATTATAATCGCCCGAGAGCGCCCCGAAGCCGATCCCGAACTCGTCGCCGGCAAAATCCGCCGCGCCGAGGCGCACCGGCTTGCCCGGCGCATAGTGGCTCGCGAGCATGCCTGGCGCGACGATCTCGGCCCCCGCAACACGGGCGACCGGCAGCCCCGATACCTCTCCCAGCATTGCCGCCGTAATCGGCCCCGGCCGCAGCACTTCGACCGCGCCGCCCGCCACCCGCGCGATCGTCGATTCGACCCCCGCGCTCGTCGCGCCGTCGTCGATCACCAGCGCGATCCGTCCGCCCAGGGTCGACAGCACATGCGCCGCCCTGGTCGGGCTCACCCGCCCGCTCGCATTGGCGCTCGGCGCGGCGAGCGGCGCGCCGGTCGCGGCGAGCAGCGCCTGCATCGCGCGGTGCCCCGGTACTCTGAGGGCAATCGTGTCGAGCCCCGCGGTCGCGACGCTCGCGACCGGGCAGCCGGGGGTGCGCGGTACCACCAAGGTCAGCGGCCCCGGCCAGAAGCGCGCCGCGAACGCGCGTTCGGCATCACCGCAAACGCCCAGCGTCTCGGCCGCCGCAAGGTCCGGCACATGGACGATCAGCGGATTGAAATCGGGCCGTCCCTTCGCGGCATAGATGCGCGCGACCGCTTCGGCGCTCCGCGCGTCGGCCGCGAGGCCATAGACCGTTTCGGTCGGCACCGCGACCGGCTGCCCCGCCGCGATCAGCCTTGCCGCGCGCGCGATCGCCTCGTCCCCGAAGGGAAGGACATCGGTTGCCACACTCTCGTTTTGACGCTCGGCCATGCCGCGCTATAGCGCCGGGCGCA
>CAZSMB010000311.1:0-1760 GCA_964607625.1 uncultured Sphingopyxis sp.
AGCATCGCGCTCGCACGATAGCGCACCGCGCCGCACTGGCAGCCGCCGGAGGCTTGGGTTTCGATCCGGTCCATCTTGCTTTCCTCAGACGAAGGGAACGGGATATCGACGAATATTGTCGTCTGCCGTGACCAGAGTCATCCCTTCCGTCAGGGCATGGGCTATCAGCAGCCGGTCCAGCGGATCGCGATGAATGTCGGGCAATTCCGCTACGGCCCGCCATATGTCTTGCGGAATGTCGATCAATTCGAAACCGACAAGCTGTTGCAACCGGTCGATGGACTCGGAGAGCGGTATCCGCCCGGCCCTTTGCAAATGGGTAATCTCATAGGTGACCACCGGACTTAGCAGGAGCCGATTTTCCGGGTCTTCGAGAAGTCGGCGCTGCGCCTCGCTCAGCCGTGGGTCGTCGAGCACGATCCAGACGAGTATATGCGTGTCGAGCAGCAGTTGCATGGAGGCGGCGTGTCAGCCGAATTTGCGCTTGATGCGCTCTTCATATTCCTCGTCGGTCATCGAAGGCGGAATGTCGAACGCCTCGGGCGGGTAGCCGGCATATTTTTCCGCAAGGCAACCAAATGCCGCCTTTCGCTTGGCGGCGCGCACTTCGCGGTCGAGCGCTTCCGCCTCGGGTAAGGCGACGAGGCGCACCTTGGGCTGGCCATCGCGCTGCACGATGACCTCTTCACCGCGCAGCGCGGCGGCGACCAGTTCCGACAGTCGGGTCTTGGCTTCGCCGATGTTGACGTGGATGGTCATCGAGGGAATTTAGCATGACCAAGGGGATTGGCCAAGCAAATCGACGTGGCGCCGCTACTTGAGAGCTTCGACGCCTCTCATAAGTTCCTCCCACCCTGTTCGTTCCTGAACTCGTTGACCGAGCAATCGAGACGCTACGACTTGAAGGGCACCTCGAATGACGGCTTCCTTTGCCCAAGAATCGATTTGAGAATCGTCCAATTGCCAAGCCTCCTGTAGCGACCGCGCAACTTCATAACCGGGATAGGCTCTGTTGGAATCAGCTTCAGCATAGGCCGTGAAGGCGATGATTAATTCGGACGCGTCGTGAACAATGCGCGTCGGTTTCCCGGCACCTCGAACAACGCGAAGAAGATTGGCGGCTGCCCTAACGGCGGCATCTTGGGACTCCGCAAGTGCAGTCGCATCTGGCTCACTCGGCAATGTTCCCGAATGAACAAGGGTGAGCTTGGGTGGCTCTTGCGGATCGTCGTCCATGTCGCCTCACTCCCATTCAATCGTCCCCGGCGGCTTCGACGTATAGTCGTATACCACCCGGTTGATCCCCTGAACCTCGTTGATGATCCGCGTAGCGCAGCGCGAGAGGAAGCTCGCGTCGAAGGGGTAGATGTCGGCGGTCATGCCGTCGGTCGAGGTGACGGCGCGCAGTGCGCAGACATGGTCGTAGGTGCGCCCGTCTCCCATCACACCCACGGTCTTGACCGGGAGCAGCACCGCGAACGCCTGCCAGATCGCGTCGTAGAGTCCGGCGCCCCGAATTTCCTCGAGGTAGATGGCGTCGGCCTTGCGCAGGATGTCGCAGCGGTCCTTCGACACCGCGCCGGGGATGCGGATCGCGAGGCCGGGGCCGGGGAAGGGGTGGCGGCCGACGAAAATGTCGGGAAGCCCGAGTTCCTTGCCGAGCAGGCGGACCTCGTCCTTGAACAATTCGCGCAGCGGTTCGACGAGCTTCATGTTCATCCGCTCGGGCAGGCCGCCGACATTGTGGTGGCTCTTGATCG
>CAZSMB010000312.1:0-1716 GCA_964607625.1 uncultured Sphingopyxis sp.
AAATGCCCGGCTTTTCACGAAGGTCGGGCTGCCCCGACGGACCGCGGCTGGTCACGCGCGGGCTGGCATAGGTGAAGAGCAGGGTCTGCTGCGACAGCTTTTCCGTGTCTTCGAGCCCGATCTGGACATTGACCAGATGGTCCGACTGGCCGGTGAGCGGCGCGCCGTCGATAAAGAAGTTCCGCGCGTTTTGCTCGACGCCGTTGATGACCGTCGTATCGCCCTCGCCCACCCTGATCTTCGACTGAGTGTAGGTGTAGTTTCCGATCAGGACGAGGCGACGGGTCTGCCAGAACGCCGCGTCGGACATCGTATCGAGGGGGATATATTTCTGTACCTCGACCTCCGCGCCATAGAGCGTCGCCTTTGGCGCATTGGCATAGCTGCTATTGACCGCCGAATCCGAAATCGTCGTGTAGGATTCGATCGGATTGTCGATCGACTTGTAGAAGGCGGCGGCGGTAAAACGCTGGTCGCGATCGAAATACCATTCGTAACGCAGTTCCGCGTTCCACAACTCGCTGTCGACCAGCGACGGATTGCCGCGATAGAGGCGGTTCGATTCGGGATCCTGATAGACCTGTGCCACCAGTTCGCGGAACTGGGGCCGCGCGATCGTTTTCGATCCGTTGGCGCGAAGCTGCATGTCGGGCGCGACTTCCCACGTCAGCGTGACTGCGGGCAGCCAATAGTCGTTGTTCAGGTTGGTCGCGACGATCGCCGACGATCCGGTGTTGAACAGGTCGATGGGAATGACCGTCTGCTTCGCATCTTCGTAGCGCACGCCGGCATTGATGTTCACGCCGGGGATGATTTCGGCCTGGATCTGGCCGTAACCCGCGTGGGTGCGCAGCTTCGCGTCGAAGGCGGCGGTGCCGTCCTGCGCCGACGTTTCGAGCAGGGTGATGTCATACGCCTGGATCGTCGCATCGGAGAGAAGATAGTCGGGGCGCAACTGCTGCACCGCAACGGGCAGGTTCGACGCGCGAAACTGGAAGCTGCGGCTTTCCGACACGCGATGCGTATCGCTGTACGCATAGCCGACGGTCGCGGTGATCCGGGGCGCGAGTTCATAGGAAAGGTCTACGCCGCCCGACCACAGATCCTCGTTGAGGTCCGAAAAGCCGATCGTCGCGTCGCCCTTGTTGCCGCCGAGATCGTTGACGAACTTGTCGCCGGTCGGATCGACGTCGGTCGGCAGGTTGGTGCGGACGTAGGTGAAGCTGCGCTCGTACGGCGCTTCGCGCTGCGAGTTGGCATAGCCGCCGCGAATGTCGACCTTGACCGGGTCGAAATTGAATTCGCCGACGAACTGGCTGTTGATGAGCTGGCGCTCGTACCAGGCCGTGTCCTGCTTCATGATGTCGCGGTCGGTCTGGTTGCGGTCGCTGCCCAGCGCGAGGCGTGCCTGCTTCAGCGTGTCGCGGATATAGAGGTTGGTCCAGCGTACCTTGTGGTCGCCGAGTTCGAGGCCGAAGCCGAGCAGCCCGTTCACGACGATATGGTTGTCGGTAATGACGCGGTTGTAGCTCGTCTGCGGTTCGCCCGACAGGTCCTCGTTGACCGAGGTCTGTTGCAGGGTGTCGCGGGTGCGCCACTTGTTGCTGATCCCCGCGGTCGCGATGATGCCGAGTTGGCCGTCGGCGAGCGGGATCGTCGTACCGCCGGTAATTCCGGCCGACCAGTTGATCGGGATGTGATTATTCTGCTGGAGCA
>CAZSMB010000313.1:0-1707 GCA_964607625.1 uncultured Sphingopyxis sp.
CGATCAGATTCGCTTCCGCACCGCGCAGGTCGCCCTCGGCCAGTGCGAGCCGGGCTTGCGATTGCGCGACGTCGGTGCGGGTCAGGTCGCCGATCTCGAACCGGTCGCTCGTCGCCTGCAAATTGGTCTTGAGCACCGAGACGTTATTCTGGTTGAGCTGGACGATCGCCTGGTCGCGGATCACGTCCATATAGGCGCCGACGACTTGCGAAAAGATGCTCGCTTCGGTCGCGCGCAGGTCGGCCTGTCCCGCTTCGACGCGATATTTGGCGGCCTTCACCGCATTGCGCACCGCGCCGCCCTGATAGATGGGAACCGACAGCTGGCCGGCGCCGGTGATCAGGCGCGTCGGCGAGGAAAAGCTGTTGCCCGGGCGGATCAGATTCTCGGTATATTCGCCCTGCGCACCCAGCGACGGCAGGCCATAGCTTTTCTGGATCGGGACATTTTCGTCGTTCGCCCGCTGTCCCGCGCGCGCCGCGGTCAGCGTCGGGTTGTTTTCATAGGCTTTGGCAAGCGCCCCCTGCAAGGTTTCGGCCGCCGCGGGCGAGGACAGTGCCAGCGCGCCCGACGCAAGCCCGGCAAGCCAGTGGCTGCGGCGGAGCGTCGGGGTCGGGTTCTTGGTCTGCATCATCGCGTCCAGCCTGAAAAACGAGGGAGGGAGAGGGGGCGTCGTTAGAAGCGGAAGCCCGCCGGTGCGGCAAAGCCCGGCAGCGGCGCGACGTCCATGTCGGCAAAGCTGCGCAGCGCGATCGCGCCGCCGGTCTTGACCCCCTGGACGAGCCGCGTCACCGATCCGTCGCGGCGCGCGGCGACGATCCGGCCTCCGTCGGCAAGCTGGTCGGCAATGGCATCGGGCAGGATGTCGATCGCGCCGTCGATGATGATGCGGTCGAACGGCGCGCCGGCCGGATCGCCCGCCGCGAGCGGCCCCGCGGTCCAGCGAATCGCGTCGCTCTTCGTCGCCGCCTGCGCCGCCGCCATCAGGTCGGCCTGTTCCTCGACGGCATGCACTTCGGCGCCCAGCCGCGCGAGCAGGCCGGCCAGATAGCCGGTCGCGCTGCCGATCAGCAGCACGCGCTGGCCCGGACGGACGGCCGCCGCGACGAGCATCCGCCCGGCGACGAGCGGCGGGTTCAGGACGCGTCCGCCTCCCAGGGCGATCGCGCGATCCATATAGGCGACGCTGGCAAGGGCTGCGGGCACATGCGCCTCGCGCGGGGCCGCCGCCATCGCCGCGACGACCGCCGGGTCGATGACGTCGTTGGGGCGAAGCTGGCTGTCGACCATTGCCGCGCGCATGTCTGCTGCACTGATTTCGCTGAATTTCGTCGCCATGGGTGCAATCCGGTTCCTGGAGTTTCGACCTTGCGGGGACCGTTTTAGCCCAAGCCATGCTGTATTGCAATAGTAATACAGCCCTATGGCGCTACGCCGTGTCCGCACGCTGCGGCCGCGCATAGCCGTGCGCGGCCCCGCCGCCAACCCCGCATCGCGCCCGCGGGCCGGGGCGATCAGGCGAATCCTTGACAACGACGGCAAACGCCATCACTAGCGGCGCCTCGCACCCTTCCCACCCGCTGCGCTCCGCGCGGCCGGTTCGCGGAACATGAGGCCCGATGGCGGAGTGGTGACGCAGCGGACTGCAAATCCGTATACGCCGGTTCGATTCCGGCTCGGGCCTCCAACCATAATCATCGACCCTCA
>CAZSMB010000314.1:0-1699 GCA_964607625.1 uncultured Sphingopyxis sp.
TCGGTTACGAGGGCGCCGCCTATGGAGCCCAAGCCGCGGCGGCGCAGGCGCAAGCGGCCCAGGCCAAAGCCGACCTCGCCCGCGTCGAGTATCTCTTCGCCAACGGCGTCTATTCCCAGGCCAGGCTCGACCAGGCGAAAGCCGCCGCCGAAGCCGCGCGGGCGCAGGTGAACGCCGCAAGAGCTCAGCAATCGGCGGTCGGCGCGGTCGCGGGGCAGGGAGCGATCGTCGCGCCGTCCGCGGGCCGCGTCCTCATGGCTCCGGTTCCGGCCGGTTCGGCGGTTGCGCCGGGTACGTCGGTTGCAACGATCACCTCGGGTCCGATGGTCTTGCGGCTCGACCTTCCGGAGACCCTGGCGGACAGGGTGCGGGTCGGCAACCTGGTCGTCGCCACAGGGCTTGCCCACGACGCTCAGGCGCCGCCACTGCGCGCCGCCGTTGGCCGCATCTACCCATCGGTAACTGCGGGCCAAATGTCTGCCGACGTCCCGATGCCGGGTCTGTCGAGCGTCATGGTCGGTCGCCGGGTCACCGCGCGCGTCGCGATCGGTGAACGCCGCGCGCTCGTCGTTCCGCGTCGTTTCGTCGAAACGCGCTATGGCCTCGACTATGTGACGATTCGCGTTGGCAAGGGCGCCACCGCTCGTGTTCCGGTCCAGATTGCCCCATCCGATGACCCGTCCCGCGTGGAAATATTGTCCGGTGCGGAGCCGGGCGATACGCTGGTTGCGCACAATGGCGGGGCTGCCGGCCGATGACACTCGGACTATCGGGGCGGCTGACACGCGCGACGATCCAAAGCCCGTTGACGCCGCTGATGCTGTTGGCGGCGATCCTCGTCGGCCTTTTGGCGATCATGACGATTCCGCGCGAGGAAGAGCCGCAGATCAGCGTGCCGATGGTCGACCTGATGGTCGCCGCGCCCGGCCTGTCCGCGAGCGATGCGGTCGAACTGGTCGGCAAGCCCCTCGAGACGATCGTGAAGAGCGTCGACGGCGTCGAACATGTCTATACCCAGGCCGAAGACGATGCGGTGATGGTCACTGCGCGCTTTCTGGTCGGGTCCGATCCTGACGACGCCGCCATCCGCATCAACGAGCGGCTCTCGGCGAACATGGACAAGCTGCCGCAGGGCATCCAGCCGCCGCAGGTGACGGTGCGCGGGATCAGCGATGTGCCGATCGTGGTGCTGACGCTATCGCCCAAGACCGGCGCGCGCGGCGACTGGAACGAGCAGGCGCTGCGGTCGCTCGCCTCTCGGTTGCGGACCGAGGTTGCGAAGGTCGGCGATGTCGGCCTGACCTTCATCACCGGTGGGCAGGAGGAACAGCTTCGCGTCGTTCCCGATCCGGCGAAGCTCGCCGCGCATGGTGTGTCGCTCGGCGCGCTGATGGATGCGGTGGGGCAGGCAAACCGCAGCTTCCCGCTCGGCACAGTGCGCGAAGGCGGGGCGGCGACCGCCGTCGTGGCCGGACAGACCGTGCGTAGCGCCGAGCAACTTGCGACGATCACGGTGCGCGCCGCCAACGGCAATCCCGTCTATCTGCGCGATGTTGCGGCGGTCGCGCAGGGGCCGAGCGAAGATCAGGCGCGCGCTTGGCGCTGGGCCAGGGGCGCGGGGGATCGCTGGTCGATGGCGCCCGTGGTCAGCCTGGCGATCGCGAAGCGTTCGGGGGCCAATGCCGTCAATGTTTCGGAC
>CAZSMB010000315.1:0-1693 GCA_964607625.1 uncultured Sphingopyxis sp.
TCGGCGCGGTCGCGGTGCTGTTCCTGTTCGTCGTGATGATGCTCGACATCGATTTCGCCGAGCTGCGCGCCGGTTTCGTGCGCTACCTGCCGCTTGGCGCGCTCGTTGCGATCGTGCTGGCGGCCGAACTGGTGTTCGCGCTCGGCGCGTGGAGCGCGGGCGGGATAGACCTGGCGGGACGCGCCGCACCCGCGGCCCTGGACAAGTCCAATATCCAGCAGATCGGCGAGCTTCTCTATACGCGCTATATCTTCCTGTTCGAGGCGGCGGGCATCGTCCTCCTCGTCGCGATGATCGGCGCGATCGTGCTCACCCACCGCACCCGCGGCGGCGTGCGGCCACAGAATATAGCGCAGCAGGTGCGCCGCCGTCCGCAGGACGCGACGCGCCTCGTCGATCCGGGCGTCGGGCAGGGGATGGAGCTATGATCGGCGTCGGCCACTATCTCGCCGTTTCGGCGGTGCTGTTCACGCTCGGCGTGCTCGGCATCTTCATCAACCGCAAGAACATCATCGTCATCCTGATGGCGATCGAGCTGATCCTCTTGTCGGTGAATATCAATCTCGTCGCGTTCAGCGGCGCGCTGAACGACCTTGTCGGGCAGGTGTTCGCGATGTTTGTGCTGACCGTTGCCGCCGGTGAAGCGGCGATCGGGCTCGCCATTCTCGTTATCTATTTCCGCGGCCGCGGCACGATTGCCGTCGACGATGCCAACCGGATGAAGGGGTAAGCCGGTGATCCAGGCTATCGTTTTTCTGCCGCTGCTCGCGGCGCTTATCGCTGGCCTTGGTCAGCGCACGATCGGCACCGCGGCGTCAAAGCTGCTGACCACCGGCGCGCTGTTTGCTGCCTGCATCCTGAGCTGGACGATCTTCATTCCGTTCGTTGCCGGCACCGCCGAAGCGAGCGTGACTCCGGTGCTGCACTGGGTGTCCTCGGGCGCCATGCAGTTCGACTGGGAGCTGCGGGTCGACACGCTGACCGCGGTGATGCTGGTGGTGATCACCACCGTTTCCGCGCTCGTCCACCTGTATAGCTGGGGCTATATGAGCGAGGACCCCGACCAGCCGCGCTTCTTTGCCTATCTGTCGCTCTTCACCTTCGCGATGCTGATGCTCGTGACCGCGAACAACCTCGTCCAGATGTTCTTCGGCTGGGAAGGCGTCGGCCTCGCCTCGTACCTGCTCATCGGTTTCTGGTACAAGAAGCCGAGCGCCAATGCCGCGGCGATCAAGGCGTTCGTCGTCAACCGCGTCGGCGACCTGGGTTTCATGCTCGGCATCTTCGGCACCTTCCTGGTGTTCGGCACCGTGTCCATCCCCGAAATCCTGGCCGCGGCGCCGGGGATGGCGGGCTCGACCATCGGCTTCCTCGGCCATCGGTTCGACACGATGACGATCCTGTGCCTGCTGCTGTTCATCGGCGCGATGGGCAAGTCGGCGCAGCTCGGGCTGCACACCTGGCTTCCCGATGCGATGGAAGGCCCGACCCCGGTATCGGCGCTGATCCACGCCGCGACGATGGTCACCGCGGGCGTGTTCATGGTGTGCCGCCTGTCGCCGATGTTCGAGACCGCACCGATCGCGATGGGTGTGGTAACCTTCGTCGGCGCCGCGACCTGCCTGTTCGCGGCGACGATCGGCACGACGCAGTGGGACATCAAGCGCGTCATCGCCTATTCGACCTGTTCGCA
>CAZSMB010000316.1:0-1666 GCA_964607625.1 uncultured Sphingopyxis sp.
CACAAGGGCTACATCATGCGGAATTGCGAGTCGGGCCGGCGCCTTTCGGGGCGTGCGGCCCGACGGCTTTTGGAGGAATGCGGGATGGGGCGCGCGAAGCCGGATGAAGCAAAGCGGGCGGGGCGTCCCGACCGCGCGCAAATGGACGTCTTTCTCGACGAACTCGCGGCAAGCTCGAACGTCGCGGCCTCGGCCCGCGCGGCGGGGGTTTCGGCCAACGCCATGTATCGCGAGCGCCGGCGCAACGTCGCCTTTGCCAAGCGTTGGCACGAGGCATTGTGCGAGGGCTATGCGCGGCTGGAGGCCGAGCTTTTGTCCGAAGCACTGGTCGCGCCGAACGGCAATGTGAAGGAGGCGACGCTGAAGTCGCGCGCGCAGAAATACAGGCTCGGCCTGTCGCTGCTCGCGGCGCATCGTGCGGCGGTGCGCGGCAGCGCGGCAGCGACCGGCGGGACGGCGATGGGCGGGGCGGGCGATGCGAAGGCGCGGCTCGCGGCGAAGCTGCGCGCGATGCAGGCGCGGGTGCAGGAGGAGCGCGCGTCGGGCGCCGACGAGGATGAGGACGATGGATTTTGAAGCGCGCGATCGAATGGGCGGAGGGGTCGTCTAGCGATCTCGATGCGTGGTTGCGGCGGCTGGACGACGCGAAGGCCGAGCAATGGCTCGCCGACTGGAACTTTTGGCGGCGCAACGATCAGCGTCCGCCGCCGGGCGACTGGCGCGTGTGGCTGCTGCTCGCGGGGCGCGGCTTTGGCAAGACGCGGACGGGTGCCGAATGGGTGCGCGCGCTCGCCGAGACGACGCCGGGGGCGCGGATCGCGCTGGTCGCCGCGTCGCTCCACGAGGCGCGGCAGGTGATGGTCGAGGGTGAGAGCGGGCTGCTGGCGATCGCGCCGGGCTGGGCGCGCCCGGTCTATGAAAGCAGCCTCCGGCGGCTGACCTGGGCGAACGGCGCGGTGGCGACGCTGTTTTCGGCGGCCGAGCCCGAAAGCCTGCGCGGCCCCGAACATGGCGCGGCATGGTGCGACGAAATCGCCAAATGGCCGCACGGCGAGGCGGCGTGGGACAATCTGATGCTGACGATGCGGATCGGCCACGCGCCGCGCGTGGTCGCGACGACGACGCCGCGCGCGGTGCCGCTGGTACGGCGGCTGATGAAGGAGGCGGGGGTGGCGCCGACCGGCGGCGCGACCGGCGCGAACCGGTTCAACCTGTCGGGGGCGTGGCTCGCGGCGATGCGGCGGATTTACGGTGGAACGCGGCTCGGGCGGCAGGAGCTCGATGGTGAAATGCTCGAGGATGTCGAGGGGGCGCTGTGGAAGCGCGCGCTGATCGAGCGGTGCCGGGTCGGGGCCGATGCGGTCGGCAAGCCGGTGCGCGTCGTGATCGGGGTCGACCCGCCCGCGACGGCGACCGGCGATGCGTGCGGAATCGTCGTCGCGGCGCTGCTGCGCGATGGGCGGATCGCGGTGGTCGAGGATGCGAGCGTCGAAAAGGCGCCGCCGCTCGTCTGGGCGCAGGCGGTCGCGGCCGCCGCGGCGCGCTGGGGCGCCGACCGGGTGGTCGCCGAAAGCAATATGGGCGGCGAGATGGTCGCGGGCACGCTGGCGCAGGCCGACGTGACGCTGCCGGTGCGCGCGGTCCATGCGAGCGTCGGCAAGGCGCG
>CAZSMB010000317.1:0-1664 GCA_964607625.1 uncultured Sphingopyxis sp.
GCGACGCGCGGGCCGTCGGGCGTAGTCGCGAAAATTGCGGCAAAGCCGATTTCGCGCACCAGCAGCGCGGGCAGTTCGTCCTGCTGCGGCCGGAACGCGGCATTGGGGTGCATCAGCGCGGCTTTCGCGGCGCAGGCTTCGACGGCTTGCGCGCGCCCGGCTTGGCAGGCCCGCGCTTCGCCGCGGGTCTGCCGGGGGGCTTTGCCTTTGCGTCGGCGCGCCCGCGCCGTTCGCCGCGCCGTGCCTTGCGCACCTGCTTGGCGTGGGCCTTGGCCTTTGCCTTCTGCGCCGCCTTTGGCGAAGGGCGCGCTTCGTCTTCGGCCAGCACGTCGCCGAGGATCGGATCGAAGCCGAGTGCATCGAGGCTTGCGGCGAAATGGTCGGGCAGCGGCGCCGACACGTCGAGCGCGCCGCCGTCGGGGTGATCGATGCGCAAGCGGCGGCTGTGCAGGTGCAATTTCCGGCTGATCGTTCCGGTCAGGAAGGCATCCTTGCCGCCATATTTTCCGTCGCCGACGATCGGGTGGCCGATCGCCGCCATATGCACGCGCAGCTGGTGCGTGCGTCCGGTGAGCGGTTGCAGTTCGACCCACGCCGCCTTGTTCCCTGCGCGCTCGATGATCCGGTAGCGCGATTTCGAGGGCAGGCCCTTTTCGTCGACGTGCATCTTTTCGCCGCCCGAGCCCGGCTGCTTGGCGAGCGGCAGATCGATCTCGCCCTGCGCGATGTCGGGCACGCCGACCACAATCGCCCAATAGGTCTTTCGCGCGCTGCGGTTCGAAAAGGCCTTGGCGAACCAGGCTGCGGCGCGCGGGGTGCGCGCGACGAGCAGCGCGCCCGAGGTGTCCTTGTCGAGCCGGTGGACGAGCTTCGGGCGCACCGGCGCGCCGTCCTGAAGCGCGCCGAGCAGGCCGTCGACATGGCTGTCGGTCTTGGTGCCGCCCTGCGTCGCGAGACCCGGCGGCTTGTCGAGCACCAGCGCGCTTGCGTCGCGGTGGATCACCATCGCCTCGGCAAGCGCCATGTCGGCGGGCGACAGGGGCTTGTCCTTGCGCGGGCGCGGGCCGCTCGGCGCGGCGGGGGGCACGGGCATCGCGATGCGCTGGCCGGCCTCGATGCGGTCCGAGACGTCGGCCTTTTTCCCGTCGAGGGTCAGGTCGCCCGAGCGCGCCCAACGGGCGATGAGTGCGTGCGGCGTTCCGGGCCGGTGCCGCTTGAACCAGCGATCCAGCCGGATGCCGTCATCGTCCCTGGCAACGACCGCCGTATCGCGCGTGTCGCCGCTCATGCCGGCAGCTGCCGCATTGCGAGCATGCCGAGACCGCAGGCAAGGATGCCGACGATCACCGACGACAGGACATAGGCTAGGGCTTGCCCCATCGCGCCGCGCTCGAACAGCATCCAGAATTCGAGGCTGAACGACGAAAAAGTGGTGAAGCCGCCGAGCACGCCGACCGCCAGGAACAGCCGCGTTGCTTCGCTGCCTCCGCTGCGCGCAAGCCAGCCGACGAGCAGACCCATCGCGAGGCTGCCGGCGATATTCGCGGTGAGCGTCCACCAGGGAAAGCCGGGGCCCAGCCGCGCGAGCATGACCTGGCCGAGCAAATGACGGCATCCGGCGCCGATCGCGCCGCCGAGCATGACGGGAAAGAGGGTGTTCATGG
>CAZSMB010000318.1:0-1647 GCA_964607625.1 uncultured Sphingopyxis sp.
ATCCGGCGAGCGACGGCTTCGTCATCTGGACGCGGCTCGCACCCGAGCCGCTGGAACCGCACGGAGGGATGCCGCTGGCGTCGCTCCCCGTGGATTGGGAAGTGGCGAGCGACGGTGGATTTCGCGATATCGTAGCAAAGGGCACCGCGCTCGCGCGCCCCGAACTCGCCCACAGCGTCCATGTCGAGGTCGCCGGGCTCGAACCCGATCGGCCCTATTATTACCGTTTCACCGCTGCGGGGGAGCGCAGCCTGCGCGGTCGTGCGCGCACATTGCCGCTGGTCGGCACGCATGTCGATGCGCTGAAATTCGGCGTTTGCGGATGCCAGCATTTCGAATCGGGGTTCTTCGGCGCCTATCGCCACCTTGCACGCGAAGACCTTGCCTTCGTCTATCACTATGGCGACTTCATTTATGAATATAGCCAGGACTATCTGTTCGACACGGGCCTCCCGACGCGGCCGGTGCGTACCAACGCGCGGCGCAACCTGATCGACCTGTCCGATTTCCGCGCCGCCTATTCGCAGCAACTCGGCGATATCGACCTGCAGGCGGCGCGATCGATCCACCCCTTCCTGTCGAGCTTCGACGATCACGAAATCCGCAACGACTGGGTATCGGTCTGGGACAATTGGAAGTTGGGCCTCGACGCCGAGGACCCCGACGCGCCGCCGCCGGAGGTGTTCATGCTCCGTAAGCAGGCGGCGATGCAGGCGTGGTACGAGCATATGCCGGTCCGCCGTTCGATGCTGCCGGTGAACGGCATGGTCGCGCTCAACCGCGAGCTGCGCTACGGCGACCTGATGTCGATGCAATTGCTCGACACGCGCCAATATCGCGACGACCAGCCGTGCGGCGACGGTTTCAAGCCCGCCTGCCCCGGCGTGTTCGACAAACGCGCCGAAGTTCTGGGCAAGGCGCAGGAGGAATGGCTCGCAAGGAATCTTGGCGAAGGCCGGGCGACGTGGAACGCCATCGCGCAGCAGGTGACGATGATGTCGCTCGACCGCCGCCGCTATGCGGACGAAAAGCAAAAGATCCTGAACCTCGATAGCTGGGCGGGCTATGAAGCGCCGCGCGAACGGATGCTCGCGCGCCTTGGCGGGGTGCAGAATGCCGTGGTCCTGACCGGCGACGAGCACCAGAATTTCTGTGGCGACCTGATCCTGAAGGACAAGATCGTCGGTGCCGAATTCGTCGGCACGTCGATTTCGAGCGGGGGAGACGGCAGCGACCAGAGGCCGGGCACCGACCGCTTCCTCGCCAACAATCCCGAACTGAAATTCGCCAACGACCAGCGTGGCTATCTGGTATGCGACGTGACCCGCGAGGCCTGGCAGACGCATTTCATGGTCGTCGACAAGGTCACGACGCCCGTGAACACGCTATCGAAGCGCGCCACGGGCGTGGTCGAAAACGGCGTCGCGGGGATCAAGATGTCCGCGTGAACCCGCCTTTTCCATTTCATCGTCATGCCGGACCCGTAATAGCCCGGCTCCGGCGTGATCGGATAGCGGTTCGGCCAGCCTTTGCAATGGAAACAGGATGCACCATGCGTCCCCGGGGATTGCAAGAGATTTGCATCGGAGGGGCTGGACCTGTCGACGCTCGACTTGTAGCCGCGCTGTCATCCGGCCATCCTAGCGG
>CAZSMB010000319.1:0-1636 GCA_964607625.1 uncultured Sphingopyxis sp.
CGGTCGAATAAGCGCAAACGCCTCGCCGTCGCCATTGCGGGCCAACCATATGGAGCCGCTCCCGACCACGAATAGAAAAAGGCCGGGCGGAGCATCCTCCACCCGGCCTTTCCATGTCGAGCGTCGCGACGCTTATTTCTTCGCAGGCGCAGCCTTCTTCGCCGGAGCCTTCTTGGCAGCGGGCTTCGCGTCGGCATCGGCCTTCGCGGGGGCTTTCGCCTTGGCGGGCGCCTTCTTGGCAGCCGCGGCCGGCTTGTCCTCGGCCTTCGCCGCCGCGGCCTTCTTGGCCGGCGCCTTCTTGGGCTCGGCCGCATCGGCCTTCTTGTCGTCCTTGGGCTCGGCCGTCTTCTTGGCCGCGGGCTTCTTCGCCGCCGCCTTCTTGGCCGGCTTTTCGTCGTGGTCGTGGCCGCAGCCCGGACCGTGAACATGCTCTTCGTCGGCTTCGATCGCCGCTTCGAGTTCGTCGCGGGTCACTTCGCGGTCGCTGATCTCTGCCTTTTCGAACAGGAAGTCGACGACCTTGTCCTCATAGAGCGGGGCGCGGAGCTGCGCCGCGGCGAGCGCGTCCTGCTGGACATACTCCATGAAGCGCTGGCGATCTTCGGGGCGATACTGCTGCGCCGCCTGCATGATCAGGCGCTGCATTTCCTGGTTCGACACCTGGACGCCGTGCGCCTGGCCGATTTCCGAAAGCAGCAGGCCCAAGCGGACGCGGCGCACCGCGATCGAGCGATATTCGTCGCGATCCTTTTCGAGCTCGGCCTTCGCCGCCTCGGGATCCTCCTCGTGGCTGGCTTCATGCTCGAGCTGCTGCCAGATCTGGTTGAACTCGGCCTCGACCATCGTCGGGGGGACGTCGAAGTCGTGCGACGCGGCGAGCTGGTCGAGCAGCTTGCGCTTCATATAGGTGCGCGTGAGCCCATTATGCTCCTGCTCGACCTGGTCCTTCATCAGCTCCTTGAGCTTGTCGAGGCTTTCGAGGCCGAGCGATTTTGCGAACTCGTCATCGATTTTGCTGTCGGCGGGCACCTTGACCGTCTTCACGGTCACGGCGAACTCGGCGTCCTTGCCCTTCAGCGTCTCGACCGGATATTCGTCGGGGAAGGTCACTTTCACGGTCTTTTCGTCGCCGGCCTTCACGCCGACGAGCTGGTCTTCGAAGCCGGGGATGAGCTGGCCCGAACCGATTTCGACCGCCATGTCCTCGCCGGTGCCGCCATCGAAGGCGACGCCGTCGACGCTGCCGGCGAAGTCGATGATCACCTGGTCGCCGGTCGCGGCCTTCTTCGTCTTGGGCGCGTCCTCGAACCGCTTCATCTGCGCGGCGAACTCATCGATCTTCGCCATGACCGCCTTGTCGTCGGCGGGAACGGTCAGCCGCTCGAGCGTCAGACCGTCGATCGACGGCGCCTCGATCTCGGGCAGCACTTCCAGCGCGACCGTGATCTCGGCATCCTTGCCGCGCTCGTAACCGTCGCCGAGCGAAACCGCGGGCTGCAGCGCGGGGCGCAGCTTTTCCTTGGTCATCAGGTCCTGCACACCGGCATCGATCGCCTTGTTGAGCGCATCGGCCGACAGCGCCTCGCCGTGCATCTTGCGGATCAGGTTCGGCGGCACCTTGCCGGGGCGGAAGCCG
>CAZSMB010000320.1:0-1622 GCA_964607625.1 uncultured Sphingopyxis sp.
TCGCACCTCGAAGCGGTCGATCCGGTCGTGCTCGGCAAGGTGCGCGCGCAGCAGGTCCACCGCGACGACCTCGCCAAGCACGAACAGGTGCTCCCGGTGCTGATCCACGGCGATGCGGCCTTCGCGGGTCAGGGCATCGTGTGGGAATGCCTCGGCTTCTCGGGCGTCCCCGGCTACAACACCGGTGGTTGCATCCACTTCATCGTCAACAATCAGATCGGTTTCACGACGAGTCCCGCTTTCGCGAGATCGTCCCCCTATCCGTCGGACGTCGCGAAGGGCGTTCAGGCGCCGATCCTGCACGTCAACGGCGACGATCCCGAAGCGGTAACCTTTGCCTGCAAGCTCGCGATCGACTTTCGCCAGCAGTTCAAGCGCGACATCGTGATCGACATGTGGTGCTACCGCCGCTTCGGCCACAATGAAGGCGACGAGCCGAGCTTCACCCAGCCGCTGATGTACAAGATCATCCGCAAGCATCCGCCGGTCAGCGAGCTGTTCGGTGCGCGGCTGGTCGACGAAGGCGTGATCGAGGGCGATTTCGTGGCCTCGCATCGCAGCGATTTTACCGCCCATCTCGAAGACGAGTTCAAGCTCGGCGCGAACTACAAGGCGAACAAGGCCGACTGGTTCGCGGGCCGCTGGTCGGGGCTCTATGCCCCGAAGGACGAGGGCAATACGCGCCGTAACGTCGAAACCGGCGTCGAGCGCAAACTGTTCGACGCGGTCGGCCGCGCGATCACCACGATCCCCGACGACGTAGACGTCCACAAGACGCTGCGCCGCGTGATCGACGGGCGCGCCGAGATGTTCAAATCGGGCGATAATTTCGACTGGGCGACCGGCGAGGCTCTCGCGTTCGGTACGCTGCTCAGCGAAGGCTATCAGGTGCGCCTGTCGGGTCAGGATTCGGGGCGTGGCACCTTCAGCCAGCGCCATGCCGTCTGGGTCGATCAATCGACCGAGGCCAAATATGTGCCGCTCAAGACGCTGCCGCACGGCCGCTTCGAGGTGCTCGACAGCCCGCTTAGCGAATATGGGGTGCTCGGCTTCGAATATGGCTATGCGATGGCCGATCCGAAGAGCCTCGTGCTCTGGGAAGCGCAGTTCGGCGACTTTGCCAACGGCGCGCAGATCATGATCGACCAGTTCATCGCGAGCGGCGAGGCGAAGTGGCTGCGCGCCAACGGCCTCGTCCTGCTGCTGCCGCACGGCTATGAAGGGCAGGGGCCGGAGCATAGCTCGGCGCGGCTCGAGCGCTTCCTGCAACTGTGTGCGGGCGACAATATCCAGGTGTGCAACATCACCACGCCGGCGAATTATTTCCATGTGCTGCGCCGTCAGATGCTTCGCGATTTCCGCAAGCCGCTGATCATCATGACGCCGAAGTCGCTGCTGCGCCACAAACTCGCGGTCAGCCCGCGCGCGGATTTCCTGGGCGACAGCCACTTCATGCGCATCAAGTCCGACATGACCCCGCCTGCCGACGACAAGATCAAGCGGCTGGTGCTCTGTTCGGGCAAAGTCGCCTATGACCTGATGGAAGCGCGCGACAGCGCCGGTCTCGACGATGTCAGCGTCGTGCGCATCGAACAGCTTTACCCCTTCCCGGGCGAAGCGCT
>CAZSMB010000321.1:0-1610 GCA_964607625.1 uncultured Sphingopyxis sp.
TCGCCGATCGCCTCGTGGAAGCCGTCGTTGGCGCCGTTGAGGTAGAGATAGGGCTGCTTGTTATACGCGCGCTGGTAATAATTGTGGCCGAGCTCGTGGTGGATCGTGACGAAATCGTCGGCGTTCACCTTGATGCACATCTTGATGCGAATGTCGTCCTTGTTGTCGATGTCCCACGCCGACGCATGACAGATCACTTCCCGATCGGCAGGCTTGGTGAACAGGCTGCGCTTCCAGAAGGTGTCGGGCAGCTTCGCGAAACCGAGCGAGGAATAGAAATTCTCGCCCGCCTTGACCATGTCGAGCGGTCCCTTGCCCTGCGCCTTCAACAGGTCGCCGATATCATAGCCAAGGTCGCCCGAACCGGCCGGCGCGACGAGCGGATAGATATTGCCCCATTCCTGCGCCCACATGTTTCCGAGCAGGTCGGCGCGGATCGGCCCGGTTTTGGGCTGCACCGCATCGCCATATTTCTCGTTGAGTTTCCAGCGGACATAGGTGTGGAGCGCCATGTAGAGCGGCTTCACTTCCTGCCACAGCCGCTCGGTGGTTTTCGCGAACTCCGCGGGCGGCATGTCATAGCCCGAGCGCCACATCGCGCCGACGTCGCTGAAGCCGAGTTCCTTCGCGCCTTCGTTGGCGATCCCGACCATCTTGGCGTAATCGTCCTTCATCGGCGCGCCGACATTGTCGTGCCAGCTCGCCCACATCTCGGCATATTCGGCGGGCGTGTGGTCCAGATTGCCCATCTCCGCCTCGATATCCGAGCCCGAGATCGGCTTGCCGTCGAGCGTGCCCTTGCCCTTGCCATATTGCGACGAAAGGCTGGTCGCGATCTCGTTGAGTTCGGTCGCGGCGCCCGGCGTCGTCGGTGCGGGAAGAACGAGGCCGGTGCGCAAAATGTCGAGCTTGCGCCTGGTGTCGGCGCTCAGCCCCGGAACGTCCTTATATTTGGCGGCTTCGAGCGCATACTGGACCGATTTTTCGGTGCCGATCGCATTGATCCGCGCCGCCATCGCGTCGGTATCCTCGGTAATGAAGTTGTAATTGACCCAATTCACCTGGCTCGCCTCGACGCTATAGTCGAACAGATCCTTTTCGGCGGCGGCGATGAAGGCGTCGGCATCCGCGGCGGTCGGGGCGGCCGCCGGCTGGCTGGCGGCGGCGGGTGCATCCTGCGCGAATGCGGGGGCGGCGAGCGCAAGCGAGATCGCGAGCGACACGGTCGATATCATGGCTTTCATGGGGTGCTGTCCTCTGGGTATGGGGTGCGCTCTCTGCGGCGCGATGCCCACAGCTTGGCGCGAGCGCGCCCGGGGGTCAAGCGGTGAGGAAGGCCGCGATCGCCTCGCCGAGTGCGGGCTCGGTCACGCTCGACATGTGCGTGCCCGGGATCGTGGCGAGCCGCGCATCCGGGAGCGCCGCGACCAGTTCCTCGGCCGATCCATTGTCCTGATCCTTGTCACCGCACACGACGAGTACCGGCATCGTCAGCGCCGCCAGCGCCTCGGGCGGGGTGTCGGTGAAGCTGTCGAGCAAATGACCGGCCGCCACGCGGTCGATCTTCATCGTCTTCATGAACTGGATCGACAGCCAGGTGTCGTCGCCGC
>CAZSMB010000322.1:0-1599 GCA_964607625.1 uncultured Sphingopyxis sp.
CGCCCGAGAACACGGTCGGCTTGATGAAATAGCCGCGATTGACGTTCGCGGGCAGCCCGGTGCCGCCCGTCTCCAGCGTCGCGCCTTCGTCGATGGCCGACTGGATCAGGCCCTGGATCTTTTCGAACTGCGCCTTGTTGACGACCGGACCGATGTGCGCGCCTTCGGCCATCGGGTCGCCGACTTGCACCTGGTCGAACATCGTCCTGATGAACGAGACGGCTTCGTCCTTGCGATCCTTCTGGACCAGGATGCGCGTCGGCGCGATGCAGCTCTGGCCGGTGTTGACGATGACACCCTGCACCGTCGGCGGCAGCACCTTTTCGAAATCGGCGTCGGGCAGGACAAGGTTCGGCGACTTGCCACCGAGCTCCTGGTGCACGCGCTTGACCGTATCGGCAGCGGCCTTTGCGACGAGGATACCGGCGCGGGTCGAGCCGGTGAAGCTCACCATGTCGATGCCGGGATGCGCGGCGATCGCGTTGCCTACCGTCGGACCGTCGCCCTGGACCAGGTTGAACACGCCCGCCGGCACGCCCGCAGCGTCGAGGATCTCGGCAAAGATCGTCGCATTGCCGGGGCATTCCTCGGAGGGTTTCAGGATCATCGTGTTGCCCGCGGCGAGCGAGGGCGCGACCTTCAGCGCGATCTGGTTGAGCGGCCAGTTCCACGGCGTGATCATGCCGACGACGCCGATCGGTTCGTAAACGACCTTGTTCGCGCCCATCTGTTCGCTGAACTGGAAATTCTTGAGCGCCTCGATCGTGCCGAGGAAGCCGCCGATGCCCGCGCCGACCTGTGCGGTGGCGGCAAAGCTGACCGGCGCGCCCATTTCGGCCGCCATCGTCTTGGCCAGGTCGCCGGCGCGCTTCTTATATTCCTCGACGATGCGGCCCATGATTTCGAGCCGTTCCTCGCGGCTCGTCTGCGACCAGCTCTTGTAGGCTTTCCTGGCCGCGGCGACGGCATCGTCGATGTCGGCGGCGGTGCCGAGGATGATCGTCGAGGCGGCTTCTTCGGTCGCGGGGTTGATGACGTCGTGCGGTTTGCCGCCCTTGCTGTCGACCCATTGGCCGCCGATGAAATTCTGTTTGAAATGCTGTTCGGTGCTCATGTCCCATCTCCCATCGGCGTGAATTTACGTCTCGGATTGCTACCTAATCACTCGGCCGGATGAATCAACCATGTTCGTCATCCCGGCGAACGCCGGGATCCCGCCCGCGCAAAGACCCTCCCGCCAAGGGTCGCAAGTGGCGGGAGGGTCGACCGGGCTGCGGGAACCGGCCCGGATGTCGGACGCCGGCGATCAGGCGGCTTCGCGAACCTTCTGGACCGCGGGCAACAGCATGCCGATCAGGATCGCGATCGGGTTGGTCGCGATCGATGTCGGGCCCTGCTGCGCCGGGGCTGCCGACTGGGCCATTGCAGGGGTCGCCGTCAGCGCGATCGTCAGGGCGATTGCGGGGGCGAGGATCATCTTCCGGGTCATCATGCCGTCCTTTCCTGTCGTCAAAAACCGGATCGGGGTTTGCCCCGATGCCCTGCTTTTGCCGGACGGCGCGGCACGCCGCGGTGATCGCGATCACTGGCGCGCAAAAA
>CAZSMB010000323.1:0-1580 GCA_964607625.1 uncultured Sphingopyxis sp.
AACCCTATCTGCCGACCGTCGTGATCGGCGGCGGCGCCTTGAAGGCCGTCGGCGGCGCGCAGGCCGATGCGATGATCCCCGAAATCATCGCAGGCAATGCGATCATCGCCTTCGCCTATGCCGAGCCGCAGGGCCGCTACAACCTTGCCAATCTGACCACGACCGCACGGAAGGACGGCGCGGGCTATGTGCTGAACGGCCACAAGAGCGTCGTCTATGCGGCGCCCTGGGCGACCCACCTGCTCGTGACCGCGCGCACCGGTGGCGGCCAGCGCGATCGCGACGGGGTTTCGCTGTTCCTGATCGATGCGAAACTGCCCGGCATCGTGCGCCGCGACTATCCGACTGTCGATGGCAATCGCGCGTCCGAAATCTACTTCGAAAATGTGGCGATCCCGGGCGACGCGCTGCTCGGCGGCGAAGGCGAGGGGATCGGCCTGATCGAACAAGTGGTCGACGAAGCGACCGTCGCGATCTGCGCGGAGGCGACCGGTGTGATGCAAAAACTGCATGAAGGCACGCTCGAATATACCCAGCAGCGCAAGCAGTTCGGCATCCCGATCTCGAAATTCCAGGTGCTCCAGCACCGCATGGTCGACATGTTCATGGAGGTCGAGCAGGCGCGCTCGATGACGATCATGGGCACGCTCAAGCTCGACTTGCCGGCGAACGACCGCATGGCGGCGGTGTCGGCGGCGAAGAACAAGGTGTCGCGCGGCGCCAAATTCGTCGGCCAGAACGCGATCCAGACCCACGGCGGCATCGGCATCACGCAGGAACTCGCCATCGGCCATTATTTCAAGCGCGCGACGATGATCGAAGGCCAGTTCGGCAGCGCCGACTATCATATCGAACGCTTCGAACGACTGACGCTGGCCGACTGACCCGCAGCCCGCCCCGCCGATTGCCGGGGAGGAGCGCACACCGCGATCCTCCCCATTCGCATCGGGCGGCAAGGAAAGGGCAGCGAGCGACGGTCTGAGGCAATCTCCGCTCCCCGCCCCGAAGCCGACGTCGCAAAAAATGCTGTCCTACATCGTTCGGCTGTGCCAGCCTTCGCCTCGGCTCTTCATTTGGCGGGCCAAGGCGGTCACAGCCCGGTTTACGGATGCGGTCGGGATCCATCGGCGGCAGCACAAGGCTGAACTTTGCTGAACTTTGCAACGACGACCCGGCGGGCGAGAGGCTATTCTCAACGCTAGATCGATCGGCTCTAATAAGCGACGTCGAGCGCCAGCCGCAGCGTCCGGGGCCTTAGCGGGGTCAGGAAGCCGGCGCTGCCTTCGACGAAGGGGGTGCCGAGCGCGAAGCGGTTGCCGCGCGAGTCGAACAGGTTGGTCAGCGTCAGCGTCAGGCCGCGTCGTTCGTTGCCGAGGCGCATCGCGAGCCCCGTATCGACATAGTCGCCCTGACCTTCGCCGAGCACCGGGCCGATGCCCAGCCGCGACGGGCCGACATAGTTGGCCCAGCCGTTGACGCGGAATTCCTCGCCGTCGCCGACGATCGTCCAATAGCTGACCGCGCCGCGCACCGCATGACTCGCGACATTGGGAATGCGGCCGAGCCGCGCGGGCGCCGCC
>CAZSMB010000324.1:0-1577 GCA_964607625.1 uncultured Sphingopyxis sp.
AATTGCGGATGACGAGCTTGGGGCGGGTGGAGTCCATGACGCCCGATATAGGGGCGCAGTCGTCGCTGTCCAATCGTGCCGGCGCGGGTGCGAGCGCGCCGGCGCGATCGATGGTTACGCGGTGGCGATGGTGCGACGGCCGGCCTTGACCGCCGCGTAGCCAAGCAGCGCCATCACGACCAGCAAAACGCCCTGTGCGGCGACGAACGGTGGCTCGGTCCCCGCTGGCGCGAGCGCGTTGAGCACCGGGATCTTGAGGAAGGCTTGCACCACGAGCACGAACAGGTTGAGCCACAGCGCGAGCGTGGCCGCGATCGCGTAAAGCGTGGCCGCGCGAACCCCGAACTTGCGACCGTACCATGCCATGAAGGCGACGATCAGGATCAGCGTGGAGAATATCCCGACGACCAGGGCCGGGGTCAGCGCGGTGATCGGGAACAGAAAGCCGGTAAGGCTGGTGAGCAACGTCGTCCACAGGAAGATGCCCGTCATGCGCGGCAACAGGATGCCGCGTGCGAAGGCGGGAAGAGCGACAAGCCCGGCGCCGATGCCGACGAGGCTGATCGCGACGTGGAGGGCGGTGAACTGCGCAAGGGTGAGACCGAGGATCATGGCACGTCTCCTTCAAAGATAGCGGGCGGCGGGCCGGGAGCGCGACAGATTGGGCCGCAGCGCGGTGCGTACGGCGAAATAGGCGTCCAGGTCGGCCGTGTCGGGGAGCGACGGAATGGTGATCGCTTCGCCCTGATCGAAGCCGGCGAGCGCAGCGTCGACCATATCCTCTACATCCATGACCATCTCGGCCGGGATCGTCGCGAGCTGCTCCGCATCCCAGATGGGCGTGCGGGTGATGCCGGGAAGCACTGCCTGGACACGCACTTTGGCGGGACCGAGTTCGGCCTGCAGCGCTTCGGTAAAGGCAAGGACAAAGGCCTTGCTCGCGGGGTAGACGGCCGAAAAGGCGTCCGGCATCAGCGCGGTTACCGACGTGATGTTGATGATCGCCCCGTCGCCGCGGGCGGCGAGCCGCGGTGCGATCGCGGCGCTGAGGCGCGTCACCGCGAGGATGTTGAGGTCGATGAGGGCGGTAAGATGGGCGGGGGCGGCTTCGACGAAGCGCGTTTCCCCGGCGATGCCGGCATTGTTAACGAGGCCGGTGATCGCGTCATCGCTGCGCAGCCGCGCCTCGACCCGCGCAAGATCGTCGGGATCGGCGAGATCGGCGGCCAGTATCCCGACGCCGACGCCATATTGGGCGCGCAGCCGGGCCGCGAGCGTCTCGAGCCGATCGGCGCGCCGCGCGACGAGGGCCAGGTCGTGGCCGCGGCGCGCAAGGCGATCGGCATAGACGGCGCCGATGCCGTCCGATGCGCCGGTGATGAGGAAGGTCTGCTTGGTCATGGTCTTCACTCCCTTTCCGGGGCGAAGGGCGCGGTGCGAAGCGACCGCGCCCGACCCTTATCAGCTTTCGATGAAGTCGAGGAGGTCGCCGTTGAACCGGTCCTGCTCGACCGCGGTGAGACCGTGGCTGCCGCCTTCATAGACTTTCAGCACGGCGTCCTTGACGATCTTGACGG
>CAZSMB010000325.1:0-1569 GCA_964607625.1 uncultured Sphingopyxis sp.
AAGCCTCCGGCGGCTGCCAGTGCGGCGCGGTGCGCTATCGTGCGAGCGCGATGCTCGACACCTCGCATATCTGCCATTGCCGCATGTGCCAGAAGGCGGCGGGCAATTATTTCGCCGCGCTGGTCGGCATCCCGCGCGACGCGCTGACGTGGACGCGCGGGACGCCTGCGGTCTTCAAAAGCTCCGACCCGGTCGCGCGTGGTTTCTGCCGCGACTGCGGGACGCCGCTCTATTACGATTATCTGGACAGCCGGCATCTGAGCGTCACGACCGGCTCGCTCGACGAGCCCGCACGTTTTCCGCCGAAGATGCAGTTCGGCATCGAGGGCCGGATGCCGTGGTTCGACACGCTGCCCGACCTCTCGCAAGAGGGGACGACCGAAACCACGATGAGCGCAGAGGTCGGCGCGATCGCCGCGAGTAACCATCAACATCCCGACCACGATACGACGAGCTGGCCCGAATGACCCCTACCGCAAAAATCCTGCTCCTCGGATCGGGCGAGCTCGGCCGCGAATTCGTGATCTCGGCAAAGCGGCTCGGCTGCCATGTCGTCGCGTGCGACAGCTATTCCGGCGCGCCCGCGATGCAGGTCGCCGACGAGGCCGAAGTGTTTTCGATGCTCGACGGCGACGCGCTGCGCGCCGCGGTCGAAAGGCACCGCCCCGACCATGTTGTGCCCGAGGTCGAGGCGATCCGCACCGAAGTGCTCGCCGAGCTCGAGGCCGAGGGCGTCCATATCGTTCCCTCGGCGCGCGCCGCGCAGCTGACGATGAACCGCGACGCGATCCGCGACCTCGCCGCGAGCGAACTCGGACTGACGACATCGACCTTCGAATATGCGACGAGCCGCGAAGAACTCGCCGCGGCCGCGACGCGCATCGGCTTTCCGCTCGTCGTGAAGCCGGTGATGTCCTCGTCGGGCAAGGGGCAGAGCACGGTCAAGGACGCCGACGGCATCGACGCCGCGTGGGACTATGCCGCCGCTGGGATGCGCGGCGACCGGCTGCGCGTGATCGCCGAGGCGTTCGTCGACTTCGACTACGAAATCACCTTGCTCACCGTGCGGCACAAAGATGGCGTGAGCTTTTGCCCGCCGATCGGTCACCGGCAGGAGCGCGGCGACTACCGCGAAAGCTGGCAGCCCTCGGCGATGTCGGCGGCGGCGCTGCAAGCCGCGCAGGATATGGCGACCAAGGTCGTCGACGCGCTCGGCGGCCACGGCATCTTCGGGGTCGAATTCTTCGTGAAGGGCGACGCGGTGATCTTTTCCGAGCTCAGCCCGCGCCCGCACGACACCGGCATGGTGACGCTGATCTCGCAAGACCTGTCCGAATTCGACCTGCACGCCCGCGCGATCCTGGGCCTGCCGATCCCCGCCATCGCGGCGCGCGGCGCGAGTGCGAGCGCGGTGCTGCTCGCCGACCGTGAGGCGCAGGATTTCACGATCACCGGCCTCGCCGACGCCCTGACGTCACCCAATGCCGAAACCACGGTCGATGCCCGCATTTTCGGCAAACCCGTGACGCGTCCCTGGCGCCGCATGGGCGTCGCACTGGCGCGGGTCGA
>CAZSMB010000326.1:0-1563 GCA_964607625.1 uncultured Sphingopyxis sp.
GGCGTTCGCCGAGCGCGATATTATAGTCGCGCGTGCCGCGTTCGTCGGCATGACCCTCCAGCGTCACGCGCACGGCGGGGTTGCGCTGCAACCACTGCGCCTGGCTCTGGAGCGTCGCCTGATCCTCGGCGTCGACGTTATATTGATCGAAGTCGAAGAAAATGCGGTCCGCGCTGACGTTGGCGATGAAATCCTGTTGCGATCCGGGGACCACGGCATTGCCGATGCCGCTGTCGGTGTTTCCGGTGTCGGTGCCCGCGGGCGGCGGCGGCAGGTCCTCGGGCGCCTTTTTCGCGCAGGCGCCGACCGCCAGCATGGCGATGGCGGCGATCGTTGCGGTCGTTTTGCGTATCGTCATGGCATAGGTCCTCTTCTTTTGTTGGCCTTTGGTCCGGTGGGGGACGGGATTAACCCATGTTGAACAAGATATAGCAACCCCGGCTGCGGTTTTTGGTTCCGCGGCCGGCGTCAGGGCAGGATCGGCCCCCAGCTCGGGTCCGATCCGTCGCGCGGGGTGGGAAGGCGGCGCAGGTTCACGCCCGTCAGGTCGACCTGCCAGATCGTCGACTTGCCGTCGCGACCCGGTGTCGTGCGGAAGAACTGGATGACGCGCCCGTTCGGCGACCAGGTCGGCGCCTCGTCCTGCCAGCTGTTGGTCAGCATGCGCGTCCCGCCCCCCGAAGGGGTCATCACGCCAATCCGGAATTCGCCGCCGCCCATGCGGGTAAAGGCGATCAGGTCGCCGCGCGGGGACCATTCGGGGGTCGCATAGCGCCCGCCGCCAAAGCTGATGCGGTGCTGGTTCGATCCGTCGATATTCATCGTATAGATTTGCTGGCTGCCCGACCGGTCGCTTTCGAAGACGATCTTCTTGCCGTCGGGCGAGAAACTGCCGCCGACGTCGATGCCGGGCGCATTCGTCAGCCTTACCGGCGTGCCGCCGTCGGCCGAGATGCGATAGATGTCGGTGTTGCCGCCGACCGCCATCGAATAGAGAATCTGCTTTCCGTCGGGCGACCACCGCGGGGCAAAGGTGGCGTTGCCGCTTTCGGTGACGAGCTTCTGCGATCCGTTCGCCACGTCATAGATGAAGACGCGGACGCGGTTGTTCAGATAGCTGACATAGACGATCTTTTTATAATCGGGCGAGAAGCGCGGGCTGATCGCGAGCGCCTGGCCATTGGTGATGAACTTGTGGTTGCCGCCGTCCGAATCCATGATCGCGAGCTGCTTGACGCGGTTCCCCTTCGGTCCGCTCTCCGCGATATAGGCGATGCGGCTGTCGAAGAACGGGGCCTCGCCCGACAGGCGCGAATAGATGGCGTCGGCGCATTTATGCGCGGCGCGGCGCCAGTCGCTTGGCTGGATTTCATAGCCTTGCCGCACAAGCTCGCTGCCGAGTTCGGTGTCATAGAGGTAACAGCCGACGATGAAGCCGCCGGTCGGCGTCGCGCGCACGAAGCCGTGGACGACATTTTCCGCGCTGCGCGCCTTCCAGTCCGCAAAACGCGGGGCCGTCACCTCGTCCATCGTGATCGCACGGACGCTGCCGGGGCCGAGCGG
>CAZSMB010000327.1:0-1553 GCA_964607625.1 uncultured Sphingopyxis sp.
GCGCGGCAGGCGATGGTGCTGACCTTCTTCCACTGGGGGCTGCACGCCTGGGCGATCTATATCGTCGTCGGGCTCGCGCTCGCCTATTTCGCGTTCCGCCGCGGCCTGCCGCTGACGATCCGGTCGGCGCTCTATCCGCTGATCGGCAAGCGCATTCACGGGCCGATCGGCCATGCGATCGACATTTTCGCGGTCCTCGGTACGATGTTCGGCGTGGCGACCTCGCTCGGTCTCGGCGTGCTTCAGGTCAACGCCGGCTTCGCCTATCTTTTCGGCTTGCCGACAAGCCTGCCGGTCCAGCTCGTCCTGATCGCCGCGATCACCGGCATGGCGACGCTGTCGGTGGTTGCCGGGCTCGACAAGGGCGTGAAACGCCTGTCCGAACTCAATATCGTCCTCGCGATCGCGCTGCTCGCCTTCGTGCTGGTCACCGGGTCGACGATCTTTCTGCTCCAGGCCTTTGTCCAGAATATCGGTACCTATCTTGGCGCGGTCGTCTCGCGCACCTTTCGCATGTACGCATATGAACCCAATCCGTGGCTCGGCGACTGGACGCTCTTCTATTGGGGCTGGTGGATCGCCTGGTCGCCCTTCGTCGGCATGTTCATCGCGCGCATCTCGCGCGGGCGCACGATCCGCCAGTTCGTCGGCGGGGTGCTGCTCGTCCCCGTCCTCTTCACCTTCCTGTGGATGACGGTGTTCGGCAACAGCGCGATCGCGCTCGACATGAGCGGGAGCGCCGCGATTGCCGATACCGCCGCGAACAATCCCCCCGCCGCGCTGTTCGCCACGCTCGCGGAGCTGCCGCTGTCGTGGGTCGCCTCCGGACTCGCGACGTTGCTCGTCATCACCTTCTTCGTCACCTCGGCCGATTCGGGCGCGCTGGTGATCGACATGATCACGTCGGGCGCCGCCGACAACCCGCCGGTGTGGCAGCGCGTCTTCTGGGCCTGCTGCGCGGGCGCGGTCGCCGCGGTGCTGTTGCTCGCGGGCGGTCTCGAGGCGCTCCAGACCGCGGCGATTGCCAGCGCGCTGCCCTTTGCGGCGATCATGATCTTCATCTGCTACGGCCTGCTGCGCGCGCTCCAGACCGAGGGCGACGCGGCGGGTATCGACCTGTCGGCCGAATCCGGCGATGCGCCGCCCGCCGCGGGGCGCAGCTGGCAGCAACGCCTGGCGAGCATCACCCATTATCACCGGCGCGGGGAGATCCTGGCTTTCCTCTCCGACAGCGCGCGGCCGGCGCTCGAAGCGGTGGCGGCCCAGCTTCGCGAGGCGGGTTTGTCGCCGACGCTGACCCAGGCCGACGACCATATCGACCTGCACGTCGCGCACGGCGAGCACAGCTTTCGCTACACGATCCGCGCCCGCGGCTTCCGCGCGCCGAGTTTCGTCTGGGCGGAATCGCGGCGGCAACAGGACAGCGACCCAATGCATTTCCGCGCGATGGCCCACAGTTCGGAAGGCGATCAGCCGCACGATGTCACGGGCTATGGCGGCGACCAGATCATCAACGACCTGCTCAACCGCTACGCCCGCTTCCGCCACCTGCG
>CAZSMB010000328.1:0-1543 GCA_964607625.1 uncultured Sphingopyxis sp.
ACCCCGCGACGCAGCGCAATGTCGCGACGCTGCGCGGCGACGGGGTGACGGTGATCGACCCCGACGAGGGCGAGATGGCGTGCGGCGAATATGGCCCCGGCCGCCTGCCCGAACCGGCGGCGATCCATGCCGCGATCGTCGCGGCGCTGCGCACCGCGGTGCCGCTGCCGCTTGCCGGCCAGCCCGATTTCGCGCCGTCGCGCCACCGCCCGCTTTATGGCCGCCGCATCCTGATCACCGCGGGACCGACGCACGAGCCGATCGACCCGGTGCGCTACATCGCCAACCGGTCGAGCGGCAAACAGGGCTTTGCGATCGCCGCCGCCGCGGCCGAGGCCGGCGCCGAGGTGCTGTTGATCGCAGGCCCGGTGCCGCTGCCCACGCCGCCGGGCGTGATCCGGGTCGACGTCGAGACCGCGCGCGACATGGCAAAGGAGGTCGCGGACGGCCTGCCGGTCGACGCCGCGATCATGGTCGCCGCCGTCGCCGACTGGCGCGCCGCCGATACCAGCAAGCAAAAGATCAAGAAGGACGGCAGCGGTGCCGTCCCGCCGCTCGCGCTTGCGGAAAACCCCGACATATTGGCGAGCGTCGCCGACAGCGCCGACCGCCCCGCGCTGCTGGTCGGCTTTGCCGCCGAAACCAACGACGTGATCGCCCATGCCAAAGCGAAACTGGCGCGAAAGGGATGCGACTGGATCGTCGCCAACGATGTGTCCGCCGACCCGATGGGCGGCGAAACGAACCGCGTCCATATCGTCAGCAAGGACGGGGTGGACAGTTGGGACCGGCTGCCCAAGGACGCCGTCGCCCGCAAGTTGATGGAAAAGATTGCCGATGAACTCGACCTCCGTTCACCCCCTGCCTCCGATTGAAATCCGGCTGCTGCGGCTTCCCAACGGGGGCGGCCTGCCGCTGCCCGCCTATGCCAGCGAAGGCGCGGCGGGGATGGATATCGTCGCGGCGGAAACGCTGACGCTGCGCCCCGGCGCGCGCCAGGCGGTCGCGACCGGCTTCGCGATGGCGATCCCGCCGGGATACGAAGTGCAGGTGCGCCCGCGTTCGGGCCTTGCCCTGAAACATGGCATCACCTGCCTGAACACGCCGGGAACGATCGACAGCGACTATCGCGGCGAAGTGAAGGTGATCCTGGCAAATCTGTCCGAGGACAATTTCGAGATCAGGCGCGGCGACCGCATCGCGCAAATCGTCCCCGCCCCGGTGCAGCGCGCCGCCTTCGCAGAGGTCGAGGCGCTCGACGACACGGCGCGCGGCGCCGGGGGCTTCGGGTCGACCGGCGTGGCGAGCCCCGAGGACGAGCCGGCCGGAAAGCCGGCGGACGTCGGCTCGCTGGCCGCCATGAAGATGCGGCGCCCGGGCGAATAATGTGCTCAGCGACGCCGAACTCGACCGCTATGCGCGCCAGATCATCGTGCCGCAGTTCGGCGGCGCGGGTCAGGCGAAGCTGAAGGCCGCGCATGTGGCGGTGATCGGCGCGGGCGGCATCGGCTGCCCGGCGATCGCCTATCTGGCGGCGGCGGGG
>CAZSMB010000329.1:0-1534 GCA_964607625.1 uncultured Sphingopyxis sp.
ATCGCGGCGTTGGTCAGCGCCTGGGGCGAGGGTTCGGGGGCCGCGGTCATCGCGTCGCCGTCGCGGCCGATCAGCCCGGTGTCGACGGTGCCGGCGACGAAATCGGGGTGGCCGAGCGCATGGATCAGGAAGGCCGAATTGGTCTTCACCGGCCACACCGCGCTGTCCTCGAGCATGTCGGACAGCGTCTCGCGCGCCTCGTCGCGGGTTTCGCCGTGCGCGATGACCTTGGCGATCATCGGGTCGTAAAAGGGCGAGACCTCGGCGCCTTCATAGACGCCCGTGTCGACGCGGCCGATATGATCGGGAAGCTGGAACAGTTCGAGCGGACCGGTCGAGGGCAGGAAGCCCTTGGCCGGATCTTCGGCATAGAGGCGCGCCTCCATCGCCCAGCCGTCGATCGCGAGTTCGTACTGCGTCAGCGGGACCGGCTCGCCGCTCGCGACGCGCAGCTGCCATTCGACGAGGTCGACGCCGGTGATTTCTTCGGTCACCGGATGCTCGACCTGCAGCCGTGTGTTCATTTCCATGAACCAGATGCGGTCGGCGCGCAGGCCCTCGCTGGCGTCGGCGATGAACTCGATCGTGCCGGCGCCGATATAGTCGACCGCCTTCGCCGCGCGCACCGCGGCGGCGCACAGCTCGGCGCGCGTCGCTTCGTCCATGCCGGGGGCGGGGGCTTCCTCGATCACCTTCTGGTGGCGCCGCTGGAGCGAACAGTCGCGCTCGAACAGGTGGACGACATTGCCGTGGGTGTCGCCGAACACCTGCACCTCGATATGGCGCGGGGTCAGGATATATTTCTCGATCAGCACATGGTCGTTGCCGAACGAGGCCGCCGCCTCGCGCTGGCACGAGGCGAGCGCGTCGATGAAATCAGCCGCGGCGTCGACCTTGCGCATCCCCTTGCCGCCGCCGCCCGCGACGGCCTTGATGAGGACGGGATAGCCGATCTGCGCGGCCTGTTCGGCGAGGAAGGCCGGGTCCTGATTTTCGCCCATATAGCCCGGCGTCACCGGCACCCCGGCGTCGGCCATCAGCGTCTTGGCGGCGTCTTTCAGGCCCATCGCGGTGATCGACGAGGGCTTCGGCCCGACCCAGGTCAGCCCGGCATCGAGCACGGCCTGCGCGAATTCGGCGTTTTCCGAGAGGAAGCCATAGCCGGGATGGATCGCCTCGGCGCCGGTCGCCCTGGCCGCGGCGATGATCTTCTCGCCGACGAGGTAGCTCTCGCGCGCCGGCGACGGCCCGATATGCACGGCCTCGTCGGCCTCGCGCACATGCAGCGCCTTCGCGTCGGCGTCCGAATAGACCGCAATGGTGCGGATACCCATCTCGCGCGCGGTGCGGATGATGCGGCAGGCGATCTCGCCACGATTGGCGATGAGGAGGGATTCGATCATCATCATCACATCCTGAACACGCCGAAGCCGCGGTCTTCGACCGGGGCGTTCAGCGTTGCGGAGAAGGCGAGGCCGAGCACGTCGCGGGTCTGGGCGGGGTCGATGATGCCATCGTCCCACAGGCGCGCGGT
>CAZSMB010000330.1:0-1511 GCA_964607625.1 uncultured Sphingopyxis sp.
CGAGAGCGCATTCATCGCCTGGGGGCGATTGAGCGTGACCGTGGCGACGGCATCGTCGCGCGAGACGAGAACAAGGGACATCAGGCGATTTCTCCATAACAGGCATAATCTTCGACATGCGCATTGGGGCGGCGGAAGTTGGTAAAGCTCATACTCGCCGACAGGTCGAGCGCCTCGACCTGGTGCCACCATCCGACGGGGAGGAATATGCCCTCGCCCGGCCCGATCACCGTTTCGAGGACCGGCGGCGTATCGACATCGCCGGGCCCGGCGGCGAGCGGCTCGTTCGCCCAGTCGGAAAAACAGTGGCGGCTGTTCTTCATCCGCGCAAACGCCCACGGCGGCGCCATGCGGACGCGCTTGCGCCCTACCACCTGCACGAGCAGATTATTGGTGAGGTCGTGGTGCCAGGGGGTCAGTGTCCCGCGCGGACCGAGCCAGAAGAAGCCATCGCGATCCCCGCGCGCGTCGAGCAGGTCGATCGGCGCCAGATCGTCCCACAGCGCGCCAAGCGCCTGGGCATTGGTGCCACTGTTATACGCGGTCAGATAGATGTCATTGCTCGCCTCGTCCTTGCGCAGCCAGTCGATCAGCTCGGCGAAGCGGACGAGGCGCCGGTGCGCATCCTTGGCGAGTTCATAGTCGCCATCGCTTTCACGTCCGACCTGCGCCTCGACCGTGGCGGCGCCGCAGGTTGCGGCGAAATGGTCGAGCGACCAGCGCGCCAGCGCCGGCCAATGATCGACAATTCCAGTCAGCTTCGCCGGCCGGTTCATCTGGTAATAGTGGCGATAAAATATATCGGGCGCGGGCGCATCGAGTGTATCGAGCGCGAACCCTTCATCGGCCTCGCGCGCGAGCCGGTCGAGGTTCGCGAGCAGCCAGCCCTGCTTCGCCATCCGTGCCGCCTGGCGCCGGAGCATCGCCGCCATCGGATCTTTCGCCAGTCGCGCGACCTCATATTTTGCCGTCGCCGCCGAAACGCCCGCCGCGACCAGCCGCGCGTGAAGCACGGTGTCATCGGCGCCGGTGGCGAGGTCTTCGGCGAGCAGCGCCCGCTTGTCGAGCTGGGTCATGGCGGTCCTCCTTCGGTTGATCGTCGCGATCAACGCGCCGGCGATGACAAAGGCATGACACGCGTCAGTCGCCGGCCGGCCCGATATAGTCGGGGCCGTAAATCGCGGCGCGTATGTCGTGGTGCAGCGTACCGTCGAACGGCATCGTCTGGACAAAGAAGACCGCGGTCATGCGGTTGACCGGATCGACCCAGAACAGCGTCGAGGCAGCGCCGTCCCAGAAAAATTCGCCCACCGCACCGCGATTCTCCTGCGCCGTCTGCGGCCTCGCCTTGCGGACCGCAAAGTCGAGACCGAACCCCATTGCGCCCTTGCCGGGCAGGAACGACCGCTCGGTGACCGCCGGATCGAGCTGGTCGGTCGCCATCAGCCGCACGGTAGATGGTTTGAGAATGCGGATGCCATCGAGTTCGCCTTCACCCAGCAGCATCCGCG
>CAZSMB010000331.1:0-1507 GCA_964607625.1 uncultured Sphingopyxis sp.
GTGCGGATATGCGCGCCGTCGACATCGGCGTCGGTCATGATCACGATCTTGTGATAGCGCAGCTTGCCGATGTTGAATTCGTCGCGAATCCCGGTGCCGAGCGCCTGGATCAGTGTGCCGACTTCCTTCGACGAGATGATGCGGTCGAAACGGGCCCGCTCGACGTTCAATATCTTGCCCTTCAGCGGCAGGATCGCCTGGACGTGCCGGTCGCGCCCCTGTTTCGCCGAGCCGCCTGCCGAATCGCCCTCGACGAGGAAGAGTTCGCATTTCGACGGATCGCGCTCCTGGCAGTCCGCGAGCTTGCCGGGGAGCGAAGCGATGTCCATCGCGCCCTTACGCCGCGTCAGTTCGCGCGCCTTGCGCGCCGCCTCGCGCGCCGCGGCGGCGTCGACGATCTTTTGCACCACCGCCTTGGCATGCGCGGGATTCTCCTCGAGCCACTCGGTCATGCGGTCGGCCATCAGGCTCTCCAGCGGCTGACGAACCTCGGACGAGACGAGCTTGTCCTTGGTCTGCGAAGAGAATTTGGGATCGGGCAGCTTGACCGAAACGATCGCGGTCAGCCCTTCGCGCATGTCGTCGCCGGTCAGGCTGACCTTCTCTTTCTTGAGGACGCCCGACTTTTCGCCATAGCTGTTGATCGTGCGGGTCAGCGCGGCGCGGAACGCCGCGAGGTGGGTGCCGCCGTCTCGCTGCGGGATGTTGTTGGTGAAGCAGAGGACATTTTCATAATAGCTGTCGTTCCACTCGAGCGCGACGTCGATGCCGATGCCGTCGCGTTCGCTGCTGATCGCGATCGGATCGGGCAGCAGCGGGGTCTTGTTGCGATCGAGATATTTGACGAACGCCGCGATGCCGCCCTCATAGAACAGATCGTGCGTGACATGCTCGGCATGGCGCGCATCGACGAGCTTGATGCGTACGCCCGAGTTCAGGAAAGCGAGCTCGCGATAGCGATGCTCGAGCTTGTCGAAATCGAACTCGGTGACATTCTTGAACGTGTCGGTCGACGCCAGAAAGGTCACGCGGGTGCCCTTCTTGCCCGCCGGCGCGGGGCCGCGAACCTCGAGCGGTGCGACCGCGTCGCCATGCTCGAAGCGCATCCAATGCTCTTCGCCGTCGCGCCAGACCGTCAGCTCCAGCCATTCGGACAGCGCGTTGACCACGCTGACGCCGACGCCGTGGAGGCCGCCCGACACCTTATAGGCGTTGTCGTCGCTCGTATTCTCGAACTTCCCGCCTGCGTGGAGCTGGGTCATGATGACCTCGGCCGCCGAAACGCCCTCTTCGGCATGGATGTCGGTCGGGATGCCGCGGCCATTATCCTCGACGCTGACCGATCCATCGCTGTTCAGCGTGATCAGGACAAGGTCGCAATGCCCCGCGAGCGCTTCGTCGATCGCATTGTCCGACACCTCGAACACCATGTGGTGCAGCCCCGAACCGTCATCGGTGTCGCCGATATACATGCCGGGACGCTTGCGCACGGCGTCGAGGCCCTTGA